>CAMCPZ010000034.1 GCA_945876865.1 Bifidobacterium breve
TGCTTATTACCTGAAGAATCGTAGTGCAGATAAGAACATCTTAGGATGGGTACTTATACCTCTTATCGGAGCAATTGCTGATGCATATCTTCTTATGCAATTAGATGATAATGCAAAACGACTTGGGCTAATCTGGCTAGGAATAGGAGTCCTAATTCTTGTAGTAATTACAAAAGGATTACGTCAGAAGCCTCCTCAGATGAGTGATCCAGTTGGTATGTAATAAGTAAGTAAGAAGTAAAAAAGGTGGGTCGATAAATGGCCCACCTTTTTTCAATCCCCATCCCCGCAGGGGAAATGGTCACTAATTACTAATTCAAAGAAGAGTCGCCCCGTTATATATTTGGAAGAGGTATTGACATATTCGCTTCTCGAAAGGAGAATTGCTACTAAATCGGAGGAGTAAATCTTGAGTTCAAAGCAATTTGATCGCACCCGTTTTGATCATATCGGCGTTATCACCGAAGAGAAACATGGCGAAGAGAGCTTCGTGGATGCAACTCGAGTCTGGGTTACAAATCCAAGAGCCCACCCAGCAAACGTTGAATACCTCCGCTACGAACATGACACCCCTGTCACAGGTCCAATACGCAATCTGTCACATGTTGCCTACCGTGTAGATAGCGTTGATGAAGCCATTAAGGGCCATAATATTTTATTAGAACCAATGGATGTCGCTGATGGTTTTGTGCGCGTGGCATTTGTTCTAGTCGATGGCGCAGTCGTTGAATTTATGCAATATCGAAATCCAAGCGAAACGGGCTGGTTTTAATTAATCAGTATGAAAGGGAAAATCAATGAGTAATCCAATCTGCCTAAATAGCAACTCCTATCACGGCTTCACACTAGAAGAAGCAGTTACCGGAGCCAAACGAGCAGGCATTAAGTTGATCGAGCTCGCTGGTGTAATCGGCTGGACCGAGCATGTTAGAAATGATTATTCAGATGGACAGATCGCTAAAGTCCTAAAACTATTGGCTGACAATGATATTAAAGCGATCGGTATGTGCGGTCACACAAATATTCAAACCAAGGAAGGTCAAGAAACTTTCAAGAAAAATCTTCATCTAGCAAAGAAACTTGGCGTTGAATATGTAACTCTTTCAACTGGTGAGACCCATGGTGATGAATCAGTAATTGGTGATGATACCGAATTGGTAAACATCATTCGAGACCTTGCTTCAGTTGCTAAGAGTCTTGGTTTAATTATGGCTATTGAAACCCACGGAAATAACTATGCAACTGGCCAGAGCATCATTGCCCTTTTGAAGAAGGTAAATATGCCTAACGTTCGCCTGAACTATGACACCGGGAACGTGGTGTTCTACGGTGCGATCATGCCTTACGAAGATCTTGATGTATCAACTGGATCAATCACTGGAATTCACCTTAAGGAGAAGGCTGGCGCCCAGAATGAATGGAACTTCCCAGCAATCGGTCGCGGAGATTTAGACTTTGATCGTATCCTGAAAACGCTAAAGAAGAATGGATGCAACGTTGCGCTAAGTATTGAAATTGAATTCACTCCAGCAGGACCAAATGGCGTAGAGGATGTTCATGAATCTCTCGCTTACTCAGTAGACACAATCAAACGGTTATCTGCATAAGTTCTAGGTTTTAGGAGTTTTTAGATGGCTTCGATTGCAATTATTGGGCAGGGTTATATGGGAAATGCACATGCTGCGGCATGGGCAAGTGCCGGGAAAGCTGATGCAATTAAATATATCTGCACCCCTCGTCCTAAAGAGGGATCGGTGCCTGCAGCAAAGAACGCAAAATATGTCACTGATCTTGATGTAATTTTAAAAGATACTGATGTTAAATATGTTTCAGTCTGCACACCAACTCCTACTCACAAAGATATTACGGTTGCACTTCTTGCTGCTGGTAAGCACGTTCTTTTAGAGAAGCCAGTTGCACTAACTGTTGCTGATGCAAGAGTTGTTGCTGATGCTGCTGCGAAGAGTTCTGGTTCACTGATGATTGCTCAAGTAGTTCGATTCTTTCTTGGCTATCAAAAACTTCGCGAAGTAAGTGAGTCTGATGAATTGGGTAAACTGCTTTCAGTACATGCGCGACGCTTCTCACCTAAACCAACTTGGGCAACTTGGCTTGGCGATGAGAGCCAATCAGGTGGCATGTTAGTTGATTTTTCAATCCACGACTTTGATCAAATAAATATGTATCTAGGTAAACCAATTGAAGTTTTCGCAGCCCAGACATCTCCTACTGGACCAGCAGAAATCACGGTTAAATATGAAGGTGGTGGCGTTGGGCAAGTGCAAAGTTTTATGAATGCTGCAGAAGGTGTGCCGTTCACAAGCACAATTGATTTACTTGGAACTGCTGGTATTGCTCATTATGAATTCTCTGCTATATCCGCAACTGAAGAATCTTCTTCCGGAAACAATGCGGGTGTAAATAGTTGGCATGTCTTTTCTGCAAAAGGAAATACCGTTGAACAAATCGCAACTGATGATCCATATGGTCGTCAAGTTAAATATTTCTTTGATCAAGCCAGTAGTGGTGGCAAATATGATCTATCGCCAACATCATCTGCAATTTCTGCTTTGCAGGTTTGCCTCGCAGCAAAGGCTTCTCTCAAAGAGGGTCGCCCAGTTGCAATTGCTTAACTCTTAAAGCAACTATTTAGATTTTAACTACTTGCCCAGTACGTGCTGACTCTTCAGCTGCAAGTGTTGCTTCAAGTGCGCGCATTGCATCTACCGGAGTGCTAACAGTTGGTTGGATGCCTCTGAGCGCGCAATCTGCGAAGTACAAGAACTCTTCACGAAGTGCACCACCGCGGTAACCATCAAACTCTGGCCAATATGTTGTATCTGGGCTGCGAACGCCAGTTGTCTTGGTAACGATTCCAAGGTTAGGGAATGTGTCTTGGATATGAATTAAACCTTCAGTACCGATTACTGTCATGCGCTCATCAATATCAAACGGTGTGTGTTCTGGCATGCACCAAACTGTTTCTAAAGTTGCCGTAGCACCACTCTTGAAGCGATACATGGTCTGAGCGATATCTGGATATTTGAGACCACGCATATCTGTTGTCTGGGCATATGCGCTGACGATTGTGTCACCAGTTAACCAAAGCATGATGTCAGTATCGTGAATCGCATCTCCGACAATTGGTCCAATTTTATTAAGAATCTCTGGAGTCCAGGACGCTGGAATATTACGACGTGAACTTAACGATAGAACTTTGCCGATTGCACCTTCGCTAATAGCCTTCTTGGCTGCGCGATAGCGTGGGTTGAAGCGAACGATGTGACCAATTTGCAAAATTCCTGTTGCGCCTTTTGAGGCCGCAATAATCTTTTCACAATCTACAACAGTCGAAGCCATCGGCTTCTCTAGAAATACGTGCTTGCCTGCTTTTAGTGCATTAATTGTTATGTCTGTGTGCTGGTCCCACATCGTGGTAATTGAAACTGCATCGATATCAGGGTCAGTCAACATATCTCTGTAATCTTTGTGAAGTTTCTTGACACCATACTTCTTACCTAGTTCATTTAATCGGCCTTCAGTTCTAGTACAGAGCGAAGCCAACTCTAGGCTCGGGGTTCCAATAATTGCATCGCAATGAATTTCGCCAAACCAACCAAGGCCAATTACACCGATTCTTAATCTATCCATTTTCTTCTCCTTTAATTTATTAGAAATTTTCCAAAGTTAATTCACGAGACATCACAATATTTCCAGCAGTTAAGCCACAATCAACAAGTAACTCAACTCCAGTAATTGCACTCGCGGCATCCGAGGCTAAGAAAGCCACCGCATTTGCAATATCACTTGGTTCCGCAATTCGAGCCAATGGGTACCAACGTGTTAAAGTTTTTAAAACTTCAGGATTTTTTGCAGCGCGTGCATTCCAAATTGGAGTTCTTACAGTTCCTGGCAGAACGATGTTCGCTCGAATTCCATAACGACCATTCTCCATAGCAATCGCTTTTGTCATACTTATTAGGGCTGCTTTAGCTGCGCTGTAGGCTGGATCTCCAAGCGCTGAAAGACCATTGACGGAACCAACGGTGACAATCGCTGCTTTGCCCTTCTTCTTCATTCCTGGCAGTACAGTATGAACGCAGTTGTAGGCACCATTTAAATTGCCATTAATATCGAACGCCCAATCCCTGGGAGTTGTCTTCTCGATAGTTGGATGTTCAGAGAAGCCGGCATTATTTACCAAAATATCTACATCTCCAAAGTCTTTCATTAATTTGCAAAAGCTATTTGTAACTGCAACAGCATCACTAATATCACAGGTAAGTGGATGCACAGTTATTCCTTCGGCAGCTAATTCGATAGCAAAAGTATTAACTGTGTCCTTCTTATCGATTGCAAAGATAGTTGCACCTTCGCGACCAAAGTGCCGGCAAAGTTCTTGACCGATACCACCTGCAGCACCAGTAATTGCAACTATCTTCTTATCGAATAATTTATTCACTTTTTATTCACCACGGCCAGCGCTTTCCCGATCCAATTAAGACTTTGGCTACGGATATGGCCATAGTTATAGAAACCAATATCTTTCACTCCGCCCTCCCAGAGTGCAGACACAGCGTCAACTACGGCGGCCTCACTTGTTAGATCTGGAAATGCGGGACGTAAAACTCCTTTTATTTTTCCAATATTATTTGTGCGACGTTTTATATCGACTAAATCTGCCTTAATGCGATCAGTTGATGGCTCATAAAAACAGGCTTCAATTACTCCCGTTGTTTCGGCAATCGCCTTTAAATCTGTGCCTTCATACCAAGCGCCACTAGTTGGGCGTGCTACTGAAGGAATAATTGCTACTTCAACTTCCTTGTGAACGATTTGGCGAATCTCTTTTACAAGTGAAGTTACGACCCCACTTCTGAAATCTAAAAACTTTCGCAAGTCTGGATCGCTCGCAACATCAGCCAGCCATATTGCTTCTGCCATGTCGGCTTGAAAATCAATATCGCCCTCTAGGTAATCGTGAATATTCTTTACAACCCGGGCCTTTAGACCCTTGGCATCCACTCCGGCTTTTTCAGCGCCGCTTATGCAGTATTTGCAGAAGCAAAGCCCCAGGTTTTGAGATAACCACTTATTAGGTTTAACAAAACTCATCTCATGGTGATATCCATGCTCATATGGTGGAAAACCAATAGATTCTATTGAAATTCCATCTACTTTATAACTATCTGTTACATCTTTTGTTAGGCCAATTGCGTAGGCCCGAGATTCTGGGGCAGATGGGCAGAGCGCATAAATATATGGATCACCAAAAGCACTCTGAACCGCTGAATCTTGGTACTTTGTTCCAAGTGGTGTGTTATGTAGAAGCACTAACCAAGCGTTTACTGATAGGCCTTTAGTTTCGGTGAGCTCACGAAGCACTTTGCCATCGCCATAAATTGAATTTGGAATTGGCTTTATTGCGCCATATTTCGCGGGATTAGACTTGAAATAAACTGTGCCATCTTCCGGAAAATAAACTTTATTAGTCGCACTCTTTGGGCGAAGGAATTTACCAGCGTGATAACTACTTGCTAGCGTTACTGAATTAATTCCAATTCTTGATAAATCGTTAACAGTTTTGGCGACGCCATTTTCTGCGAGGTCCCATGAATATGAGTACATTGATAGATTGCTCATAAGTACCCATTTCTAAAGTCGTTTTAAATTAATTTAAAAATTGAGATAAAGAAGTCACCCCTGAATTAACAGGGGTGACTTCGCTTAACTATCTACTTACTTAATTACAACCTTTGCGAATACTGGGCTTAGCTTGTAAGCCTTTGCATCCTTAGCAACTTTGGCAAGATCAAACTTATTTGCACCTGCAATAAGTTCGTTTGAGTAAGTTTCTGCAGGCGTTAGAAGACGTGGAGTTTGTCCCATATCTGCTACTACCTTTAAGTAATCTGCCCAAGCTGCTGGGTAGTGGTAACCCCAACCCTTGCCATCAAGACGAGAGATCATATTTCCTACTTGACCTTCGCGCATTGAATCAACTGCAAGTTGTGGTGACAGTGTCGCACCAAGTGCTGGAAGTGCGTTGTAGGTAATTTGAGCAGCTGCACGAGGATTTTCCTTCGCGAACTCCAAGCCCATTGCAACTCCACGTAGGAAGCGTGTGTATAGATCTTTTCCGGCTTTTGTCTTTAGTTCAGAAGCACGGATGTCATAACCATTTGATGGTTGCTTTGAAGTTTCCTTACCGATGATCCAGTCAACGTTAATACCTGTTGCTGCCCATTGTGCGATAAGTCCATCCCATGCAAGACCAGCATCACACTTGCCTGCTGCAATTGCTTGTGACCATGTTGGCCAACCAGCATCAAGGATTTTAACTGACTTATAGTCAACGCCAGCTTCTACAAGCATTGGGTTGATAATTGCAGCCCATGCTGGTGAACCAACACAGATCGTCTTGCCAGTGAATTGAGATATCTTCGTAAGTGAGCTTCCCTTTGGTGTTGCAAAGTTGAACACCTGTCCTGGAATCATATTAAATGCAGAAACAACAGGCACACCTGCTGCAATTGAAGATAGTAAAATTCCCGGGCTTGGATAAGAAACATCTACTTGCTTCTGAGCAACGAACTTAGTAGCAGCTGTTCCATCAGAAGGTCCGGCAATAAGTTTTACATTAATGCCTAGTTTTTTGAAATATCCCTGATTGATGGCTACGTGAAGCATGTAGTCATCCATAACATCTAATGAACCACGTGGAGACATCCATGTGATTTTGTCTTGCTTAGGTGCTGCGTTTGAAACAGTCGGTCCAACAACTAGAGAGAGTGCGGCTAACGCCGATACCCCCGCCAGCCATAGCTTTCTGTTTTTCATTTCTCTACCTCTTTCTGTTTCTGTTGTTAGCGGATTTGTTTCTTTGATATCTGCGTTCTGGGTCCGGCATAGAACGCAATTCTTTTTAAACATCCCAACTTGCCCACTTTCGATTAACAAAGGTGAAGAAGGAATAGATGCCCACGCCAAGGGTCGCAACAATTACGAGCACTGCTCCAAATTGCGCCATCTGAACTAATGATGAGAAGTAAATTAAACGGTTACCAAGACCCATGCCACCGCCAACCATCTCGGCGCCAACGGCTGTTAGTAGTCCAAAGATTGACCCAACCATAAATCCAACAATGATCATTGGAAGTGCAAATGGAAAACGGATCTTGCGGAAGAGTTGGAACTCTGTTGCGCCATAAGATTTTCCAAGAGCAATTAATTCAGCATTCGTTCGCCTAAAACCCGTAGCCGAGTTGATCATTACCATCGGTCCCGTTGCCAGGGAGATCGCAATGACGCGAGGTGTAATTCCGAATCCAAATTTAAGCATCAAGAATGGAATCAGTGCGACCATTGGAGTTGTCACAAGAATGATGATGTAAGGTGAGATGAAAATATCCAGCTTTGGCTTCAAAGTAACTAAAACCGCAAGTGATAGGCCAATTGTAGAACCGATGAGTAGCCCCAAAAAGAAGGTCTGCACTGTCTGAATAAGCGGCTCCCGATAAAGAGTGGAGAAGTCAGTAAACAAACTTTGAATGATTGCAGTTGGCTTTGGAAATACGTAAGCCTCGGTATTACTCCAGATCAGAATGAATTCCAGAAGTGTCACAACTACAACAGCAAGGGCTAAGACAGAAATGATTTCTTTAAAACCCTTAGCACGGCGGATACTTGCAAGTGCGGTTACATCTACTGGACCATTGCCACCTTTAGGTGCCGCTGAAGAATTAAAATCAGGAATTTTTTCTGCAAGATTATCGGTAGCCATAATTAATTTCCCTGCCGAGCTTTTGAGCCTTCAACATCTTTACGAATAGATTTTAGAATCTCGATAAATCTTGGTTCGAATTGCAAATCAATATGTCGTGGTCTTTCAAAATTAACATCAACAATTCTAGATAGGCGACCTGGTCTTGGTGACATAACCCAGACACGATCTGCCAAGAAAATTGCTTCCGAGATTGAGTGTGTAACGAAGACGATAGTCTTTTTAGTTTGCTCCCAAACTTTCAATAAGAATAAATTCATCTCTTCGCGAGTAAAAGCATCAAGTGCACCGAATGGCTCATCCATCAATAGAACTTCTGGATCTTGGGCGAGCGCCCGAACGATAGATCCGCGTTGCTTCATTCCGCCTGATAATTCACCAGGATAAGAATTTTCAAATCCTTTAAGTCCGGCAACTTCTAATAACTCCTCAACTAATTCGTGGTTTACTGGCTTCTTCTTAATTTGAAATGGGAGTTCAATATTTTGCATAAGAGTTAGCCAAGGAAGAAGGTTTGAGTCTTGAAAAACCATTCCAACGCGATCTGGAAGTGGCTTAGTTAATAACTCGCCATCTATATGCACTGTTCCTAAAGTCACTGGATGAAGTCCAGATAAACACCAGAGAAGGGTGGTCTTGCCACATCCGCTTGCGCCAACGACGCAGACAAATTCACCATCCTTAACACTTTCTGAGAAGTTTTTCACCGCTTCAACAGTCTTTGTCTCACTCTGATAAATCTTTGAAACGTCCGTAATTTTTATACGTATGGCTTGCGTCACCAAAGATCTCCCGCTCGTTGCTCTACTCTGAAATTAATTTTAACTACCCTTCTCTTGTCCCCACGGATGTGGTTTACTCAGAGCTTAATAGAACAAGGAGTCTTCCTATTCTGTCAAGCACTTTCTCCGAATTTCTTCCGGTAGCTTTTACGAGGTCCTCCTCGGGCTCACCAGCCGGTCTGCGACGCCTAAATGTCGCCCGAGTTTTCGCGACAGTTCGCTTAAATGGCCCTATCACCCGTCATTTAATAGGTGAAATTTCGGGCCTCTCCAAGCCCACGGTGAATGAAGCCCTGGATATTTTAAAGAAAGAGAAATTGATTTTATTGACCGATATCAAAGCTAAGTCAAAATCTGACCGCCCTGGCCCCAAAGCTCAACAAATAATCTTTAATAAAAATCGTAAGAAAATTGTTGCAATTGATATTGGTGGATCTAATATCCGCTTAATTATTTCCGATCTTGATGGAAATATCATCGCGACTTCAATTGCGAGCACCCCTCTTAAAGGTGGCCGTAAAGCAATCCTTGCAAAGGTCAAAGAACTTTATGAAGCTGTTTTAACTGAAAATAAAATTAAGCTTTTAGATATTGGTTCTATTGTTGCCGGTTCACCAGGAACTATTGATCATGAATCAGGTGAAATTACTCGATCGTATAACTTACCAGATTGGGAGAATTTCTCATTAAGTGATGAACTCTCAAAGGCTTTAAAAATGCAAGTCCATGTTGAGAATGAAGCACATCTTGCAATTTATGGTGAACACTGGCGCGGTGGTGCTAAAGATTTGGTCAATGCGGCGGCAATGTCTGTCGGTGTTGGTATCGGCCTTGGTTTACTCATTAATGGTCAGGTATATCGTGGCTTCAATGGAATTGCTGGTGAAGTTGGAAACCTTCCGCTTCAAATTGTAGATAAGGCTAAGTCACCCATGAATGCAAACTTCGAATTTCATGCCAGCGCGGTCGGCTTAGAACGAAACTTTGATATGGTAAAAAATAAAAAAGGCGGTGAGGAGATAATCAAATTGGCTGGTAGTCAGAGCGTTACCGCAAAGACTATTTATGCCGCTGCTGCTGCCGGGAATGAACTGGCAGTCGAGCTCGTAAACCAGCAATTAGAACTACTTTCGCGAGGTATCGCTTCAGTCTGTTGTATTACAAACCCTGAGGTTTTTATCCTTGAAGGTGGACTCGCATCAGCGCTAGGACCACATCTAAACACCATCTCTAAGATGGTGCAGAAAATTACACTAATTGCGCCAAAGATTGTTATTTCTGAGTTAAAGGATCTAGCAACGGTGTATGGTGCGCTACGCCGAGGTATCGAAAACGTAGATCGCGCCACACTTATTTCTATCTTGCAAGAAACTGCATAATTAGTATTTTTTTAATACCGTTACGCTTCATAATTAGGTTTTGTATGAGCCTGTAATAAAAAAGCGGCTATCTCCCCACGGGAAATGGTCACTAGTCACTAATTTAAAGAAGAGTCGCCCTATAAGCCGGACAGAACTTTCTTGGCCTTGGTAGCAACAGCTTTCCTAGTATCTTTCTGAAGCCTTTTCGCTACAGCTTTGACCTTAGGCTGAATCGTTGGGTCAATTTTGGCTAACT
>CAMCPZ010000035.1 GCA_945876865.1 Bifidobacterium breve
ACTAATTCATCATTTTCCAAAGCTTTTCGAAATCTTGGAGCCAACCCAAAGATATCTAGACTTGAAAAACAGAATGATAGTTCTGTGACTTTTCCTGGAACTTCAAGAAACATTTCTAGTGGAATGTTGCCGCTCCAGGCAATCATATGTAAATTTTTTACACTCGCCCTCTTGATCTCATGAACCAGCGCCATTGGAAGTCGAGTAAAGAGCGCTCCTCCTATTGCAATTGAGGAGCCATCCTCGATTTCAGCAACAGCATCTTTTATTGAAGAGACTTTGCTCATGGTCAAATATTCTTTGGCTTAGAGATAATCCCCTTAGCGAAGTAATCAGATAGCTCAGATTCGTTTAAGTCGAAAAACTCTCGCGCTAATTCATCAGCATGCTCTGAGAAAAGTGGTGGGTGCTTTCTAATTTTTGATGGAGTGCCCCCAAACTTTACTGGGATACCAAGAGTCTCGAGCGATCCCGCAGTAGGGTGAGGAATTGAAACAATCATCTCGTTGTGCAGCACTTGCGGATCCTTCGTTACCGCTTCATAGTCCTGAAGCGGAGCACACCACAAATCCTTTTCCAGCAACTTCTCAAGCAAGTCATCAACTTTCCAGTTGATAGTTTTGGCATCGATTAATCTCTTATATTCATCTCTCTTGCCAATTTCATTTTTGCTTTCGAGGTTCATAAACTCTGGAATATCGAGCACTTCGCCGATTTCAGATAATGGGTTCATGGCAAGAGCTATCCAGCCATCAACGCATTTATATAGACCATATGGGGCACCGGTCCAAGGGTTTGCAATTCCAGAACTACTTCTCTCTGGTTGAACCCGGTTATTCAAGAATGCAGTGAATTGATCTAATTGTGTAGTCAAAATCGAACTCATTAAATTCACTTCTACAGTTTGACCTTCGCCGGTATTCATTCGTGAAATTAGCGCCGCTAGCGTTCCGTAAACAATATGGAAACCGGCGGTCAAATCTGCGATTCCGGCAGCAATAGGAGTTGGTGGATCTTCTTTTCTTCCAATTACCGTTGGGAATCCAGTGATTGCTTGAGCTAACAAATCCTGGCCCGGTCTAGTTACGTATGGACCGCTGCTTCCATATCCAGAACTAGAAACCACGATTATGTCCGGATTAGTCTTCTTTAAAGTGTCATAGTCAATACCGAGTCGCTTCATAACACCAGGTCTAAAGTTTTCAATTACCACATCTGCTTTATCGCAGAGTCGCTTTACTAGTTCTAGCCCCTCTTTAGATTTAAGGTCAATTCCAATGCTCCGTTTATTTCTATTGAAGCACATGTAAGAAATAGTCTCGCCACCTGCGTAAATTCCACCCAAAGCAAAATTTCTCATCCAATCGCCGCCAGGTGGTTCGATCTTTACAATCTCTGCACCCATATCACCAAGAATCATTGTCGCAAAAGGTCCCTGTGCTAACTGCGTAAAATCAGCAATTAGAATTCCTTCTAGCGGTCCAGTTCTGCTCACGTTATGTGCACCTATTCTCTTATGTTTTTTGATTACTTGGAAAAACTCTTTTTGATCTGCAGAATATCTTCGGTCGAGTCATATCGGTAACATCTAGCGGTTGCACCACCATCAACTGCGATTGATTGTCCAGTCAGGAAGGATGCTTTTTCTGATAGCAAGAATGCGACAACTTCTGCGATTTCGTTAGGTTCACCAAGTCGCTCGAGCGGATGAATTATCGCCATGTCCAACTCTGCTTTCGCTGAATCTGCTGCGTCGGAGATCACTTGGCTGAGCATTTCTGTTCGGATAGCTCCTGGTGCGATTGCATTCGCACGTATGCCAAGTGGTCCGTATTCGACGCAAATGTATCGAGTCAATGCATCTACTCCGCCTTTTGCTGCATCGTAAGCAGCCCAGCCATTAAATGCTGATCGGCCATGGATTGATGAAATGTTTACGATAGAACCCGAAATTTTATTATCTATAAATGACTTTATTGCGGCAGAACAACCCCAATACACGCCCATAAGATTTACATCAAATAATCTCTGGACCTCGGCTGGCTTAGGATCATGCAGATTTCCACCGAGTGCAATTCCAGCATTGTTGACCCATGAAGTTAAGGGCGCAACCTTTGAGGCTTCTTTAGCAGCTTTCTCGAAAACGCCATCTTTGCATAAATCCTCGTTAATAATTAGCGCTGAATTTCCAAATTCGTCGGCAGCAGATTTTGCTAGATCACTATTATTTTCAATACCAACTACAAAGTATTTCTCTGCAACTAGTTTTCTAATGATTGCTCGACCAATTCCAGAACCTACTCCGGTAACTACCGCACTGCTAGCCACTTGATCCCCCAAATATCTTTAGTAATCGACGAACTATTTACTTTTTACTTTTGATGAAGTCTGATCGACAAGCACTGCAATAATCAGCGCTGCACCAAGTGCTGTGGTTTGACCATAAGAAGGAAGCTGCATTTGAGCAAAGCCATTTGAAAGTGTTGCCAAAATTCCTACTGCGATGGCTGTGCCAGCAACAGAACCTCGACCTCCAGCCAAACTTGTTCCACCTAAAATTACTGCAGTCACAACAGAGAGCAGGTATGAGGTTCCTAGTTGAGGTGACGCTGAACCTAGTTGGCTCACAAGAATTACGCCCGCAACTGCTGCGGAAAAGCTACTTGTCACATAAAGGCCAAGTGGAAGCATCTTTGTAGAGATTCCAGAGAGCCGAGCCGCTTCTTTATTTCCGCCAATCGCGAAGATATTTCGGCCAACTACAGTTTTTCTCTCAATAAAATAAGCGAGTGCCATTACAAAAACAACAATGATTACGAGAACCGGAATACTGAAGACTTTGGTGTATAGAAACCAGTCAAAGAGTGGATCGCGAATCGAAACTGTCTGTCCTGCTGAAAGAATGAAAGCAAGCCCAGAGAAAAATGACATAGTTCCTAACGTCGTAATAAACGGGTTAACACCGAGTTGAACGACAATGAATCCATTGAGTACACCTATCAACACTCCTATGAAAAGAGCAATAAGAACAACCAGCCAGCTTGACATTCCAGTGGCTAGTAATTTGCCAACTATCACAGTTGTTATAGCTACAACGCTTCCTACTGAAACGTCAATTCCGCCAGAGATGATTAGCGGCGTCTGCGCGGATGCCATGATCCCTAGAGCTGTTGCACCAACTAAAATTGTTATTGCATTGTCAAATGTTAAGAAATACTCTGGGCTCTGAAATCTGAAGAAGATTATCATCAAGATAAGCATCAGCAATAGACCCTGTCTACGGAAGAAACTACCAAAATCTAACTTTCGTTTAGCATCTCCTGAAACACTCTCTTTATTTGTTCTCTTGCTCATGATGCTTCCTCCAAATAAGCTGCACGTGCAACTTCTTGTTGAGTAGGGTTGGCCTTACTTAAAGTTATCTTTCCATTACGCATAACTTCGATGCGATCTGAAATCTTTAACACTTCCTCAATATCACTACTGATTACGAGTACAGCGACCCCCTCTTTGTGAGCTAAATTTTGAAGTAATTCATAGATTTCAAGCTTTGAGCCGATATCAACGCCACGAGTTGGATCATCTAATATCAGAATACGGCAACCCGTTAATAACCATCTTGAGAGAAGAACTTTCTGCTGGTTGCCACCTGAGAGCGACAGAACCACATTTTCAATATCTTTAGTCTTAATCGATAAGTTATCAACCCAGAGCTGTCCTGCAACGCTCTCGGATTTGGCCTGAATTAGGCCCAACTTAGATAGTTTGCGTAAGAAAGCAAGCGTGATGTTCTCTTTAATTGACCGCTCCAAGAGAAGTCCTTGGGCTCTACGTTCCGCAGGAACATATCCAATTCCCATCTCCATTGTGGATTTAATGCTTCCCAGCTTCAATTCACTTCCGCCCACAGTGATTTTTCCTGATGTAGGTTTATTTGAGCCGAACAGCGTCATGCCAAGTGAATCTCGACCAGATCCGGCAATTCCGTAAACTCCGAGAATTTCTCCAAACTTGAGCGTCAAGTTTGTATCGGATATACCATTCGAAGTAGTGAGATTTTCGACCTTCATTGCTACCTCTGAATTTTCATTTGTCGATGATGCAGCTCTAACGCCATCAACAGAAGCATGACCAAGCATTGAAGACACAATTCGCTCTTTATTTCCCTCACTCTTGTTCATCTCGTCAACCAGCTTGCCATCACGAAGAACAACTACTCTGTCCGCGATGTTTAGAACTTCGTCTAATCTGTGGCTAACAAAAATAATTCCTACACCTTGGTCGCAGATAGTTTTTAGCAATTTCAATAATCTAGTAGCTTCAATATCGCTCATGGGCGCAGTTGGCTCATCGGTAATTAACACTTTTGCACCTGGTGTTAAAGATCTAGCGATCTGCACAAAGGCGCGATACACAACTGGCATTTCTCCTACATTTTGATGTAGGTCAATATCCTCTAAACCTAAGCTCGCTAACCGCTCTGCGGCCTTTCGTTTCATTGAAGCATAATCAACTAGAAACGGCAGCTTCTTATGTGGGTAATGCCCGAGCAGAACGTTCGTCATGACATCTAACTCAGGGCAGAGTTGAAGTTCTTGAGAAGCTAGTCGGATTCCGGCAATTTCTGCCGCGCGTGGACTGTTTAAAACTACTTCTTCTCCATCAACAAAAATCTTGCCTGAATCGGGCGAAACTAAACCTGCTGCTACTGCAGCCAAAGTAGATTTTCCGGCACCGTTCTCGCCAACTAGGCAGAGAATTTCGCCGGCATTCACATGGATTGAAACCTCAGAAAGCGCCTGCACGCCACCGTAGCGTTTACTAATTGAATTTAATTGCAAGATAGGGCTCTTGCGAGCCCTATCTTGCTGATCTGTAGCGATCAATTGTTCCCTAACTTGTAAGTTTCAGCTTATTAGCAAGCTGACTTTGGATAGTACTTTCCAACATTCTTCGCTGTAAGAAGAACAGTTGGTAGAACAACATGCTTAGGAACTGATTGCTTGTTGATTAGACCCATTACGGCAGGAATGAGGTATTTTCCGTAATTTTCAGGGAAGTAAGCAACGCTTCCATAAAGCTCACCACTGCAAATGTTTGAGAGCAGTGAAGCGCCTTGACCTACAGCTAGCAGGTTGTTCATATCGCGGCCAGAAGCCTTGTATGCCTGAACCATTGCAACTGTATTGTCATCGTTAATTCCACCAAGAATGATTTTGGCATCCTTTGGAATTGTTTGTAGCGCATTACCAGTGTTTACGTTTGTCTTAGCTGGATCTGCGCCTTGGGTTGGTACATCAATGAAACGGTTTGATGGGAAGTTTGGCTGTACTTGGTTTACGCCAACATAGTATCCATCCATACGTTGAATTGAGTTCAATCCACCCTCTTTAAGTGAGCCAATTAGCAAATAAGGTTCAACGTTCTTACCCCATTTTCTTAAGGCCTCTTTCATCAATCCCGCACCAGCCATTGCGCCGGCCTTGCCGTTATCTACATCGACGAAAGGAACTCCTGGGTGGACAACGAATGTTGCAACCATAGGAATCTTTGCATCTTTCATGGTGCGAACGGCACCAGGTGCTGCAGCTGCAACAACTTGAGCAGCCATTACACCGTCATACTTCTTCTGAATAAATATCTTTAGGTTCTCTTGAACCTTAATTGGATCAGCATTATCAGAAAGGATTTCAACCTTTACGCAGCCCATTGCTTTGGCTGTTGCAAGCATTCCCTTTCTAACAATTAGTGCAAAAGACTCATTGTCAGAGAAAATATCAAACCCAAGTTTGTAGGTTTTTCCTGCGCAAAGTTCTTTTGTTGGCTTTCCAAGGAACTGCTTCCAGTCTGGAGCCGCTGCCTGGGCATTTTGTACCGACAGCAGTAGTGCGGCGACAGCTAGAACTGAAGTTATCTTCTTTCTTGCGATCATTTTTCACCTTTCAGTTGATTTGGCGCCTCGTTATGCACTTTTCTGAATTTTGGCTTCAAAAGGGGCATCCCACTGGCTATCGCGAACACTAGTCTCCACCCCCGCCCATATGTCAAGCGTTTGACTCCTCAATTTCATATAAACTTTCGTTATTTTCCCCTAGTATCAAGCGATTGATGAGCAGAATCTTTACCTGCCAAGACTCTTTTCAAGGCACGACTTTGGGGACTAGCATTCTGACCACTTCCCTTCCCATGAACCGCCAATTTTCTGATTTAAGTTTCCAAAAGGAGCCTTCTTTATGCTTTCCCTAAGTAATGGCGTTATTTCTATAAAGGTTGATGAAAACTTAGGTGGTGAAATTAGATCAATAAAGATGGGTAAGAGTGAATTCTTAGCTGACTTTGATTGGTCGAGCCCGATCCAAAGTAGTAAGTCTTCAAGTTATGGAAGCGCGATCCTGGATTGGCTTTCAGAATATCGAGGTGGTTGGCAAGTATTATTCCCAAATGCCGGAAATGAAAACACGGTCATGGGAGTGCCTCTCCCCTTTCATGGAGAATTTGGCAGGACAGAAACGACAGTTGTATCCAAGAAAAAAGCCGAATTAGTAATTAAGGCTGGCACAAGACTGCCATTAGTCTTAACCAGAACTTACAAACTTGTGCCAAACAAGCCGATACTCCAGATTAAACAATCTGTCTCAAATGAATCCGACTCTTCAATTCCTTTCATTTGGGGCGAGCACCCAGCATTCTCGCTGCCTCGCGGATCGAAAATTAATCTCCCCGCAGGTCCGATACTTGTCGATGCGAACGAAATGGGCGAACTCCAAGATGTAAAACCTGGATCGACCGGAAATTGGCCAACTGTGCCAGATCGCGTTGGTGGTCAAATAGATTTATCAGTTGTCCCTGAAGAAAACATTGAAAGATTGTGCTATCTGCATGATCGACCAGAAGGTTGGGCAGCTATGCAGCATGGGAAAAAAGTAATTGGAATTTCGTGGGATTTGGAAGCGTTCCCACACTTATGGTTCTGGCAAGAAATCGGCGGCAAAGGATTTCCGTGGTTTGGAAGGGCCCAGATAACAGCGATTGAGCCTGCTTCTACTTGGCCTTCATTCGGGCTAGAGGCAGCCATAAAAAGTGGTCAGGCCTTCCACTTGAAGCCGGGCGAGGTTCGCAGCGCTTGGACAACCTTCTCGGTATCGACCGTGGCGGCTAAAGACATTATGAAAATAAAGTCCGTTGATTCCAAGGGAACATTCCACACCAAATAATGAAAATAATGAAATAGGAGCAATCTATGGAGAAAAATCTCGCAGGAAGAAATGCAGTCGTAACCGGTGCAGCAATGGGAATTGGTCGTGCCACCGCTGAAGTTCTTGCTGAAAGAGGTGCCCGTGTAATTGCACTTGACTATAACGAAGCAAAATTAAATGAGTTAATTCCAATTTGGAAAAGTGCCAGCCTCGATATTACGCCCATGCAATGTGACGTTACAAATGCAGAAGCAGTCGCTTCAGCCTTCAAAAAAATTGGTGATATTTTTCCTAAGTTATCAATTCTGGCAAACGTTGCTGGTGTTGTTCGCTACGGAAAAATAGAAAATCTAAGTGAGGCTGACTGGGATTTCCAATTAGATACAAACCTCAAAGCGATGTTTCTGACCTGTCGTGAAGCAGTAAAGTTAATGAGAGCGAATGGCAGCGGTTCAATAATTAACATCTCAAGTGTCCAGGCTATGGCTAGCCAGCAAACGGTTGCTCCTTACGCAGCATCCAAGGGTGGCGTGATCTCCTTTACAAGATCTATCGCGCTCGATTATGCGGCGGATGGAATTAGAGCAAATGCAGTTCTACCTGGTTCAGTTGAAACTCCAATGCTGCGGGCCGCAGGCGAACAATTCAATCCTTCAGACCCAGATGGCGCAATGAAGAATTGGGGAGCACTCCATCCGCTTGGATTTTTAATTCAGCCAAGAGACATTGCGAATGTAATTGCATTTCTAGCAAGCGATGAGGCGAGAGTTATCACCGGTGCACCAATAATTGCAGACTCTGGATTGCTCGCGGGTCTTGGCGTTTAGAACGAATCCAACTGAATCATCACAAATTAGGAGATCAAGAATGATAGATATAACTAAGAAATTGAATTTGGATAAGGTCGAGGTAATTGCGGGTGGTGTTGACCATAGCGAAGGAGTAACCGTAACGCCAGATCAAACAATCTACTGCGGTGGTGAAGCTGGTCAGATTTATCGAATCGACAATGATGTTCCGGTAGAGGTCGCGAATGTAAAAGGTTTCATGCTTGGATTAGCCAGCGATGCAGAGAACCGAGTTTATGCAATCGACAACGCAAACAAATGTGTCTGGCGCTACGACCCTAAGAGCAATTCAACTGAGAAATGGCTCGAAGGCCCTATAGATAATCCTTTGAATGTTCCAAATCATGGTTCGTTCGGTCCTGATGGAAGTTACTACTTGTCTGATTCAGGTGACTGGGCGAAAAACGATGGAAAGATCTGGGTTAAGAGACCAGGCAAATCAATTGAGATTTTTACTACTGAATCTAAAAACTTCCCAAATGGCAATGCGGTTTCAAGAGATGGCACCAAGCTATATGTGGTTGAGTCCGAGCCAAGTGCAATTTGTGAAATAGAGATAAATTCAGATGGGACTGCTGGCCAGAGAAAAGTTCTCATTGAATTAGGACTCTATGTTCCGGATGGAATTAGAGTCGCTGCTGATGGCTCATTAATTATCAGTTTCTATGCTCCTAACCTAATTGCACGGTGGAGCCCTGCAGGTGGACTTGAAGCGCTAGCTAATGATCCCCAAGCTGTATTTTTGGCCGCGCCAACAAACCTTGAATTCTTTGGCGAGAATCTCGATGTCATGATTTTTGCAAGCCTGGCACGATGGCAGTTATCGCGCGCTAAATTAGGAATCAAAGGTGCAAAGCCTCATTACCCAGATAAGGTTGCCATCGGGAATTAATAGAGTTGGTAAGATTTGCCGGTAAAAATGATGCAGTCGATTAGGAGCAAATTTTGGCTTCCAAGAAGAGCTCTACGCTTCAACGAAAAGCGACTCTGCGGGATGTTGGATTGCTGGCAAAAGTTGACCCCAGCTTAGTTTCAAGGGTTCTAAACAATGACCCTAACGCCACTGCTTCGCCAGCTACCAGAGCACGAATTATATCTGCCGCAAAGAAACTCAACTACACAACCAATTTCTCTGCCCGAAACCTTAAGATGGCGAGGACTTTAACAATCGGGCTTTTGCTGCCAGATTTAACAAATCCGGTAAATGATTTGGTCGCACACGGGGTTCAAGAGCGAGCTGCGGAATTGGGCTACGGAGTAATAATTGCAAACCACTCTGACATTGGTGGTGATAGAACTATTTCGCAAATGCTTACACAAGGACACGTAGATGGTGTCATTGCTTTCGTTCACAGCATCAATGACGCATTTATGGAGGACCTGTCAAGAAATAGCAATGGCAGAATTCTTCCGATGAATGGAAAAATTAAAGGAATAGATTCGAGTGTGTCGTTGGATGATCCCAAAGCTGCGGAAATGTGCGTAGAACACCTCGTAGATCTCGGCCATCGGAAAATTGTTGGAATCTTCGCATCCATGTCCAACGACTCACCAAAGCGACGCGTAGTGGGATTTAAAAAAGCCTGTGCAAGATACAACATTCAACCTAATATAGTTTTTACCCAAGGCTATTCTTCTCACGATGGCTACTTGGCAACTCTTGAAGCTATTACTAAGTATTCACCGACTGCAATCTTCCCATCTTCAAACTCATATGCGCTTGGAACTTACAGAGCGCTCTACGAAAAGAAGTTTAGAATTCCAGAAGATGTTTCTGTGATTACATTGCACAATTCAGCGCTGACTGAATATTTATCTCCTCCGCTTACAAGCGTTCGGCTTCCAGCAGAAGAGATGGGTAAAGTTTCTGCGGAAAAACTCATCGATATGTTAAATGGCAAAAAGATCAAGCATTTGATTGTTGATGGCAAGCCTTCGTTGGTCTTGCGTGGATCAACT
>CAMCPZ010000036.1 GCA_945876865.1 Bifidobacterium breve
AGTAACCATGAGCACCGCGCGCTCATGATTAAGGCATTAATTTAGGCTCCAATTAAGACGTGGGGCCAAGACAGGAAGGCAACTGTGGCAAAGGTCCGCGTTTACGAATTAGCAAAAGATTTAGGTTTAGAGAGCAAAGAGCTCCTCGCTAAGTTACAAGAAGTCGGCGAGTTCGTTAGTTCTGCATCATCAACTGTTGAGGCACCTGTTGTGCGCAAGTTGATGGATAAGTTTCCAGATCTAAAAGCAGCAACTCCTGCTCCGAAGGTGGCCAAGAAAACCGCCGCCAAGAAAACTGCTGCAAAGAAGTCGGCAGAACCAACCCCAGAAGAAATCGAAGCAGCACTCGCATCGCTTCCAGAATCAACTCGCGAACAATTAACTAAAGCCAAGAGCGAAAAACCTGTTGTGCCTGTTGCTCCTGTTTCTCCTGAGGCACCAGCAACGCCAGTCGCACCAGCAACGCCAGTTGCATCAAATCCTTCAGTAATGCCACGCCCACCACGAGCCGGAAATAATCCATTTGGTTCTGGTAGCAGTGCAATGCCACGCCCACCTGCACAACGTCCACTTCGTCCAGGTGAACGTCCGCCAATGTCAGGACCGCGTCCCGGTTCTGTTCGTCCAGGTTTTGCAGCAAGACCACAACAAGCTAGGCCAACAACAGGCGCACCAACTTCTGGTTCACGTCCAGGTTCATCAACAACAGGTGCACCGAATTCGAATTCTCCATATCGCACACCTAATGAAAATGCCGGTGGTGCACCAACAACATTTGGTGGAGCAGGCGGTAAAGGCGGTGGACGTCATCAACGTGGCGGAACTGCTGGAGCATTTGGAAAGCAGGGAGGTAAATCTCGTAAGGCGCATAAGAGCAAGAAAGCGTTGCGTGAAGAGTTCGACAATATGGCGGCACCATCACTTGGTGGCGCAGTTATTCCACACGGTGATGGCAAGACAACAATTCGCCTACGTCGCGGTGCAACTCTTATGGACTTTGCCGAGAAAATCGGCGGCGATCCAGCAGCGCTAGTTTCAGCGTTATTCCACTTAGGTGAAATGGTTACTGCAACACAATCTGTAGATGAAGATACTTTCATGCTTCTTGGCGCCGAACTTGGATATCAAATTCAAGTAGTTAGCCCAGAAGATGAAGATCGCGAATTGCTCGAACAATTCGATATCAATCTTGATCAAGAGCTTGCTGATATCGATGATGCAGATCTTGTAGTGCGCTCGCCAATCGTTACGGTAATGGGCCACGTAGATCACGGTAAGACAAGCTTGCTTGATGCAATCCGAAAGACCGAAGTTGGTCGCGGCGAAGCCGGCGGAATTACTCAGCACATTGGTGCATATCAAATTCATCATGATCATGATGGACAGAACCGCGCAATCACATTTATCGATACTCCAGGTCACGAAGCTTTCACAGCAATGCGTGCACGTGGTGCGAAGGTGACAGATATTGCCGTGCTGGTTGTTGCTGCAGATGATGGCGTTATGCCACAAACAATTGAAGCGCTAAACCATGCCCAGGCAGCAGATGTTCCAATTGTTGTTGCGGTGAACAAGGTTGATAAAGAGGGTGCAAACCCAGACAAGATTCGCCAACAATTGACTGAATACAACTTGATTGCAGAGGAATATGGCGGAACAACTATGTTCATCAACGTATCTGCAAAGTCAGGTGCTGGTATTGATGAACTAATCGATGCAATTCTTCTTACCGCAGATGCTGCAATTGATCTGCGTGCAATCGCAGATGATGTTGCTCGTGGTGTTGCAATCGAAGCTAATCTTGATAAGGGCCGTGGCCCAGTTGCGACGGTTCTTGTCCAACGCGGAACACTTCATGTCGGAGATTCAATTGTTGCTGGCGGCGCCTTTGGTCGCGTTCGTGCAATGCTTGATGAAAATGGCGATGCGGTAACTGAAGCTGGCCCATCACGTCCAGTCCAAGTTCTTGGATTCACATCGGTTCCAGGTGCGGGCGACACATTTATTGTTGCTGAAGATGACCGAACTGCTCGTCAGATTGCCGAGAAGCGTCAACTTGCAATGCGAAATGCGTTGCTGGCAAAGACTCGCAAGAAAGTTTCACTCGAAGACTTTATGGAGCAATCCAAGATCAGCACACTTAACCTCATTCTTAAGGGTGACGTTTCTGGTTCGGTTGAAGCTCTGGAAGATGCATTGCTACAACTCGATGTCGGCAGCGATGTTGATCTCCGTGTTATCCACCGCGGCGTAGGTGCAATTACTAAGGGTGATGTGACTCTTGCTTCTGCATCAACTGCAGTGATTATCGGATTCAACGTTAAGCCTGAACCACAAACTGCAATCTTCGCCGAAGTCGAAGGTGTTGAAATTCGTTTCTACACAGTTATCTACAACGCAATCGAAGAGATCGAAGCTTCACTCAAGGGCTTGTTAAAGCCAGAGTTTGAAGAAGTAGTTCTTGGAAACGCTGAAGTTCGCGATATCTTCAAATCAAGCAAGTTTGGAAATATCTCTGGCTGCTTGGTTCAAGATGGAACGATTAAGCGAAATGCCAAGGCAAGAACACTTCGAAATGGTGTACTTGTTGGCGAAGGCCTAACTGTCGACTCGTTACGTCGCTTTAAGGATGATGCAACTGAAGTTAAGGATGGTTACGAGTGCGGTATCGGACTCGGATCCTTCAAGGATATTCAAGTTGGCGACATCATTCAGACCTACGAGTTGCGTGAGAAGAAGCGCGCATAACAAATGGCCTCGAATCGTGCGTTAAAGGTCGCTGACCGAATTAAAGAGATTGTTGCCGATGCTCTTGAGTCGCGGGTAAAAGATCCGCGACTTGGCTTCATTACTCTTACCGATGTTCGAGTTACTGGTGACTTACAGCAGGCATCTATTTTCTACACAGTGCTTGGTGATGAGGCAGCTCGAAGCGCAACAGCAATTGCTTTGAATTCCGCGCGTGGAATGCTGCGCACTGAAGTGGGACGAACTCTTGGACTTCGAATTACGCCGTCACTTGAGTTCTTTCAAGATGGATTGCAAGAGAGTGCTAGCGCGATGAATGATTTGCTCTTTGAAGTTGCAAGAAAAGATGCCGAATTAGCAAAGGCTCGCGAAGGCGCAAAACCTGCTGGCGATCCCGATCCTTATAAGCACACCGAAGCCTAATTAAATGCATGGCTTTGCTCTTATAAATAAGGCGCCAGGTTTAACTAGCCACGATGTAGTTGCCCAAGCCCGCAAGCAATTCGGAACAAAAAAAGTTGGCCATGCCGGAACTCTTGATCCAATGGCTACTGGTGTTCTGGTTCTTGGTATTGGTTCAGCCACCAGACTTCTTCAATATGTTGTTGATGGTTCAAAGCGATATGAAGCAACAATTAGATTAGGCCAGAGCACGCACACCGATGACCGTGAAGGTGAAGTATTAGCAACAACGGATGCTTCAAATCTAAGTGAGGCACAGATAAAGAGTGCAATCACAAAGTTTGTTGGAAAGATTCAGCAGAAACCTAGTTCGGTATCGGCGATAAAGATTGATGGAAAGCGTGCACACCAGAGAATTCGAGATGGGGAAGTAGTTGATCTTCCAGCCCGAGATGTAGAAATTATGAATATTGAACTCCGATCAATTAACAAAGTTGATGAGTTTATGGATGTGGAAGTAACTGTTTCATGTAGCGCCGGAACTTATATTCGGGCAATCGCCCGTGATCTCGGCGAATCCTTGCAAGTCGGTGGCCATTTAACTTCGCTAAATCGCACCTTGGTTTCACCATTCGATATTTCAGAGTGCAGTGAGTTGAAAGATGCCAAGCCGATTTCTGTAGCATCTGCAATTTCGCGAATATTGCCAGTTCGTACGATCGACCTACCCGAGGCAAATGAAATTTCATTTGGCCGAGCAATTGCTGCTAGCAATCAAATCGGAGCAGTCGCTGCTCTTGATCAAGCGGGCGAATTCGTTGCTCTGTTATTGGATAAAGAACAATCCGGTAAAACTGTTGCAACGCCGACCCTAGTTGCTGTGAAAGAATAGCAACATGAGCAACCAAGGCAATTGCGTAGCCATCGGCATCTTTGATGGCGTGCACGCTGGTCATCAAGAGCTGCTCAAGAGTGCAAAGAAATATGGGAAAGTAATTGTTCTAACTTTCTATCCACACCCGACTGTTATTTTTGCGCCAGAGCGCACGCCAATGCAATTGCTGCCGCTCGATGATCGGATTGCTCAGTTAAAAGCGCATGGCGCCGATGAAGTAGTCGTTATTGAATTCACTAAAGATTTTGCAGCAAAGACGGCTGATGAATTTATCGATGAGATTCTTGTTAAGCAGCTAAATGCAACTCATGTAATTGTCGGCGAGAATTTTACTTTTGGCCGTGGGGCACAGGGCACCGCGCAGTATTTGCAATCTGTGGCAAAGGGCTTTGAAACCTCAATAGTTCAGCTCTCAGAAAATAGAGGAAACCCAATTTCCTCCACGCGTATTCGTGGCTTAATTTTCGATGGAGAAGTTGCACGAGCAAAAGAGTTGTTAACCCGCAATCATTTTTTAGTTGGCCCGGTTGTTCATGGCGAAAAGCGTGGCCGAACAATTGGTTATCCAACAGCAAACATTGGACTCGACGATCTTGCATGTATACCTGCTGATGGTGTTTATGCTGGATGGTTAACAGTTGAAAACATTCGATGGGCCGCAGCAATTTCAATTGGAACAAATCCAACTTTTCCCGGAGTCCGTGGTCGCCAAGTTGAAGCGTATGCACTTGATCAAGTTGGCTTAGAGCTATATGACAAAATTGCAAAAGTAGAATTCACTGAAAGGTTACGCGATACCCTGAAATTCGATTCGCTCGATTCCTTGCTGGTCCAAATGAAAGCCGATTGCGATCGGGCAGCAGAATTAACTGGATTTACCCGCATAAATCTCGACCAGTAACAGCCGATTTCTCCATACTAAATGGCGCTGGTAGCCTTGCCCCACAACAAGCGAGCAATCGAGCCTTCGTGAATAACACCGAGGCCCTCGTGAAAGTAAAGGGAGCACCAAATGGCGTTACAACCATCAGTTAAAAAAGAAATCATTTCAAAATACGGCGCTTCCGCTACTGACACAGGAAGCCCTGAAGCACAGGTCGCATTGCTATCAAAGCGAATTGAAGAACTCACCGAACACCTAAAGGTAAATAAGAACGATCACCACAACCGTCGTGGTCTGATTCTTATGGTCGGTAAGCGTCGTCGCATCTTGCAATATCTTGCAAAGACCGATGTAACACGTTACAGAGCGATTATCGAAAAACTCGGTATTCGTCGCTAAATTAGCAAAACTCACTCATCAGTGAATCGGTCCTCGGTTGTGGCTTCCGGGCCTAATTCTTTAATTAAATCCCGTGGGCTTCCATCGAAGATCCGTTACTGATGTGTGTTCATTAGAAATGGAGTCGACCTATGGAAGGTCAAGATGTTAAGACCGCCGTTGCAGTAATTGATAACGGCAAATTTGGAAAGCGCGAGATCCGGTTTGAAACTGGGCGCCTAGCACGCCAAGCGTCAGGAACTGCGCTTGTTTATTTAGATGATGATTCAATGTTGCTCTCTGCAACAACTGCTGGAAAGCAGCCAAAGGATCAATTCGATTTCTTCCCACTAACCGTGGATGTTGAAGAACGTATGTATGCCGCAGGAAAGATTCCAGGATCTTTCTTCCGTCGCGAAGGTCGTCCGTCAGAAGATGCAATTCTTACCTGTCGTTTAATTGACCGTCCACTTCGTCCATCATTCGTAAAGGGACTTCGTAATGAAGTTCAAGTTGTCGTAACTGTTATGGCACTTAACCCTGATCATATGTATGACGTGCTTGCAATTAACGCAGCATCAATGTCAACACAACTTGCTGGTCTGCCATTCTCTGGTCCAATCGGTGGCGTTCGCGTTGCTCTGATTGAAGGCCAATGGGTTGCATTCCCAAATCACTCTGATTTGGAGAAAGCTGTATTCGACATGGTCGTTGCTGGTTCAATTATTGATGGCGATGTCGCAATCATTATGGTTGAAGCCGAAGCTACAACTCAGACAATTAATCTCATTAAGGCTGGCGCTAAGGCACCAACTGAAGAGATTGTTGGCGAAGGTTTAGAAGCTGCAAAGCCATTTATTCGCATTCTCTGCCAAGCACAGATGGATCTTGCCAAAGTTGCTGCAAAGCCAACTGGTGAATTCCCAGTCTTCTTGGATTACCAAGATGATGCATACGCTGCAGTTGAAGCAGCAGCTAAAGATGATTTAGCTAAGGCGCTAACAATTGCTGGAAAGCAAGAGCGCGAAACAAAGCTTGATGAAGTTAATGCTTCAGTAAAAGAGAAGCTGGATGCAACTTTCGAAGGTCGCGAGAAAGAAGTTTCTGCCGCCCTTCGTTCAGTTACTAAGAAGCTAGTTCGCCAACGTGTTCTTCGCGAGAAGATTCGTATCGATGGTCGTGGAATTCGCGATATTCGTGCAATTACAGCCGAGGTAGAAGTTATGCCTCGCGTTCACGGTTCAGCAATCTTCGAACGTGGCGAGACTCAAATCCTTGGTGTTACAACTTTGAACATGTTAAAGATGGAACAACAACTAGATACTCTGAGCCCAGAAAATC
Source organism: Bifidobacterium breve (assembly GCA_945876865.1). Classification (GTDB taxonomy): domain Bacteria; phylum Actinomycetota; class Actinomycetes; order Nanopelagicales; family Nanopelagicaceae; genus AAA044-D11. Next base: position 6,648 of record CAMCPZ010000036.1, read on the forward strand.
ACAAGCGTTACATGCACAACTACAACTTCCCGCCATATTCAGTGGGCGAGACTGGTCGTGTTGGTTCACCAAAGCGTCGCGAAATCGGCCACGGTGCACTTGCAGAGCGCGCATTGGTTCCAGTTCTTCCAACACGTGAAGAATTCCCATATGCAATTCGCCAAGTATCAGAAGCACTTGGATCAAATGGTTCAACATCAATGGGTTCAGTATGTGCATCGACTATGTCGCTGCTAAACGCTGGTGTTCCATTGAAGGCCGCAGTTGCAGGTATTGCAATGGGTCTGATTTCAGATGTCGTTGATGGCAAGACTGAATATGTTGCAATCACAGATATTCTCGGAGCCGAAGATGCTTTCGGAGATATGGACTTTAAAGTTGCAGGAACTAAAGACTTTGTTACTGCGCTACAACTAGATACCAAGCTTGATGGAATTCCAGCATCAGTTTTGGCATCAGCACTGCTTCAGGCAAAGGAAGCACGTCTAACAATTCTTGACATCATGAACCAAGCAATCGATGCACCAGATGAGATGAGCCTTCTTGCTCCTCGCATCATTTCGGTCAAGGTTCCTGTTGATCTAATCGGTGCAATCATCGGACCTAAGGGCAAGATGATTAACCAGATTCAAGATGAGACTGGCGCAGATATCACCATCGAAGATGATGGAACTGTCTACATCGGCGCACTTGAAGGATCACAAGCGGAAGCCGCAAAGGCAATGATTGATGCAATCGCAAACCCAGTTGTTCCAAAGGTGGGAGAGCGCTTCAACGGAAGTATCGTGAAGCTTGCAACTTTCGGCGCATTCATTTCACTTGTTCCAGGTAAAGATGGGTTGCTTCACATCTCGCAGATTCGTAAATTGCATGGTGGAAAGCGCATCGAAAACCTTGAAGAAGTTATGAAGGTTGGCGATAAGATCGAAGTTGAAATTGCAGAGATTGATCCAAAGGGTAAGTTCTCTCTGGTTCCAGTTCTTGCAGACGGCACAGTTCCTGGTAAGGAAGCCGGCGAATAATTGAGTAAAACAATCTTGCCCAGCGGGCTACGAATTGTTACTGAAGAAGTCAGTAGTTCTCGTTCCGCTGCGGTAGGAATTTGGGCAAATGTTGGCTCTCGCGATGAATCAAAATCCGTCGCGGGAGCTTCCCACTTTCTAGAACATTTACTCTTTAAAGGAACCAAGACCCGAACCGCACTTGAGATTTCATCTTCAATTGAAGCGGTCGGCGGCGAAATGAATGCATTCACCGGTCAGGAATACACCTGTTTTTACGCCCGCGTAATCGATAATGATTTACCGCTGGCAGTAGATGTAGTTTCAGATCTAATCACTTCTTCGACATTTACTAGCGAAGATGTCGATTCGGAACGTAAAGTTGTTTTGAGCGAAATTGCAGTTCGTGACGATGATCCATCCGATTACATTCACGAGCTTTATCTAGATACCTATTACGGAGATTCACCGGTAGGGCGATCAATACTTGGCACGGTTAATTCGATTAATAAGATGCCGCGCAATTCAATTTTTAATTACTATAAAAAGCACTACCAGCCAGAAAATCTGGTGGTTTCGGTGGCTGGCAACGTAAAACATAAGAAAGTTGTGAAATTAGTTGAAGAAGCGCTTTCTAAAGATGGCTTTCTTGATGTGCCAAATAACAAGCACGAAGTTAGAGAATCAACACCAATAAAGACCCCAGGTTTGGGCAAAGTTGGGATTATTGATCGCAAGACCGAACAAGCACATATTCTTTATGGCTTTCCAGGTTTAGCAAGAAATGATGAACGCCGTTTTGCACTAAGCGTTTTATCTTCAGCAATCGGTGGCGGAATGGCTTCACGTTTGTTCCAAGAGATTCGCGAAAAGCGCGGACTGGCATATACAACTTATGCCTACCCGCAACAATTTGCTGGCACCGGAACTCTTGCTTTTTATGCGGGTTGTCGAACCGAGAAGGCGGAAGAAGTAATTAAATTGATGCGCGAAATTAGCGAATCCGTTGCACAACATGGATTGACTGCTGAAGAAATCTCTCGGGCCAAGGGCGCTGTTACAGGTGGCTTGATTCTGGGGCAGGAAGATACTGGTTCAAGAATGAGTCGAATCGGCAAGAGCGAACTCGTTTACGGCGGGATCATGAGCTTTGATGACATTTTGGCGAAGGTTCGAAGTGTGACGCCAGAACAAGTTCATCAATTAGCACGCGACTTGTTCAGTGCTCCCGCTACCCTTGCACTAGTGGGTCCATTTAGAAGCAGAGCTAAATTTGAGAAGGTGATTTCATGAGTATCAAAGTCGCAGTTCTTGGCGCTAAAGGTCGCATGGGAGCCGAGAGCGTTAAAGCAATTTCAGGAACCTCAGATTTAGAAATCGTTGCCCAATTAGATCTAGGTGACTCATTAGATAAATTGGTTTCAAGTGGCGCTCAAGTAGTTGTTGATTTCACGCATCCTGATTCTGTAATGGGTAATCTCGAATTTGCAATCAAAAATGGGATTAGCGTTGTAGTCGGAACCACAGGTTTTGATAGTGCCAAGTTAGAAAAAGTTAAGTCTTGGCTTGCTGCTAATCCAAAAGTAGGCGCACTTATTGCTCCAAACTTTGGACTCGGCGCCGTATTGATGATGCAATTTGCAGCCCAGGCATCTAAGTATTTTGAATCTGTTGAAATTGTAGAACTGCATCACCCAGCAAAGGCAGATGCGCCATCAGGAACAGCAGCCCGAACTGCAGAATTAATCAACGATGCTCGCAAGAGCGTGAAGAAAGCTGCAATGCCAGATGCAACAACATCAGAACTTGATGGTGCCCGTGGCGCAAAAATTGGTGACGTTCATATTCACTCTGTTCGGTTGCGCGGATTAGTAGCCCATCAAGAAGTAATCTTGGGGGATACGGGCGAAACTCTTTCAATCCGACATGACTCAATAGATCGCACCGGATTTATGCCAGGTGTTTTATTAGCAGTTAGAGAAGTTGGCAAGAACCCTGGCCTAACTTTTGGTCTTGAGCACTACATGGATTTGAGTTAAGGAGAAGTTATGTCAAACGTTTTAATGTATGGCGCTGATTGGTGTGGTGACTGCCGCAGATCAAAGCGTTTCCTAGATTCAAATAATGTTAAATATACCTATGTTGATGTTGAAGCCGACAAGAGCGCAGCAGAAAAAGTTGTTGAGATTAATGGCGGTATGCAATCAATCCCAGTAATTGTTTTTAGCGATGGAACACATCTAACAGAACCTTCAGATAACGATTTAAAAGCAAAGCTTGAAGCGCTAAAGATTCTTTAAATATAGCGGTAGGCAAGTGCTGAAGTAATTGCAGC
>CAMCPZ010000037.1 GCA_945876865.1 Bifidobacterium breve
GTCACGCTTTGAACTCTAGCCTTTCCGCCTTCATCTAGATAGTTAACCGGTGAAACACCTTCGACTCTGGCAAGTGCTATCACTGCAACGTGGTGCGGCAATGATTTAGAAACTTCGAGATTGCAAGCCTGGGCATATGAATTAATGAATGAAATAGCAGTTTCGCGTAGCGGCTTTTTGTGGGATTCATCTTCGGTCCGGAGGTATTTGCAGAGCAGATGCGCGGATACAAAGCCAAGATCAAAGACCGGATTTCCGGTATGCATAACTTCGAAATCTAAAACGATTGGTTTATCTGCTTCCGTAATCATGATGTTCTTTGGTGAAAAGTCGCCGTGGACCAGCGTTAATTTCAAAGTTAAAATCTCGGTAATCAACTCTTGGATCCGGGCATCAAGTGGTGGATTCACCTTTGCCACTGCGCGATAAAACGGGGTAACGCGCAATTGACCGAAGAGTGTGTCTTCCATGTAAGCATCGCGAGACTCTTTTGAATCTGCACCAAAGTTGTGCCAGGTTGCAAGGATGCGTCCCAAATCGGCGCCGATACTTGGTTTGATTACGCCACTAAGTAAATCGCTCTTCCAAACAGTGCAGGCACGGGGCAAGCGCTCCATGGTCAAAGTGAAATCTTCCGGATCAAAATCAATAAGCGCTGGAACACTTTCGGGGGTAATTGAATGTAATAACTTCATGCCATTTGCTTCAACAATTGCGCGCCTTTGATCCGCTTTCCAAACCGCAGCGACTTTTAACTGTGGAAGCGCCTGCTTTAAAACTAAGTCTTTGCCTTCAGATTTAACTGCCAAAACCACATTTGAAACCCCGCCGGTAAGTTCTTCAACTTCTGCTGGGCCGCTGATGATTCCGCGATTGGTTAAGTAAGCAACAACCGTAGTTTCATCAAGTAGTTCTTTATCCATAAATTAAATGGTTCGGGCGACTGAAAATCCGCGATCAACAAAGATGCTCTGGCCAGAGATACCGGTATTTAAACTTGAGCCAAACATATAAACGCTATTTGCGACATCAACCGTAGATGCGAGTTCACCGATTGGTGTTTGGCTTACAACATTTGCAATCTGTTCTGGTGAAAGTGTGCGTGCAACCATTGGGCTGTTGATGATGCCAGGCAAGATGCCATTGACCAGAATCTTCTTCTGGCGACCAAGATCAACAGCTAATGAGCGAACCAAGCCTCCAACTGCAGCCTTAGTAACTGAATATGCAAATTTTTCTTGGCGAGTGAACTGCTCCCAGAGCGAGCTCAAGATAACAACGCGACCACCTTCATTGATTGAACCGGCGCTCATAAGAGTTGAAACGCTTTCGGCAATCACGGTGACATTTGCTTCAAATAGTTCATTTAGCTCTTTGGTGCCGGTCTGCATCGCAGAACCATTTACATTGGCGCCCTGCGCAAATACAACAGCATCAAACTTTTTACTGGCAAGAATTGCTGAAGTCAGTGGCAGTTGAATATCGCAATCGTTTACTACCTTGCGAACTGCGCATGTAACATCCCATTTTTCGGCTCGATACTTATCAAGAATTGCGCCACCAAGAGTTCCAGTAGAGCCAAAGATTAAGAGATTTGGCATCGGCTATTTTTCGAAACCATAGCGAGTAAGCATTGAATAACCGATTGAAGCTCGACGAACGCGTTCGCGAGCAGTCGATTCAACAACACCTTGGATATGGGTTCCGGATGGATAAAGTCCTGGAGAATTTCGAACTGTGAATTTCAAATAAATCGGAGCCGCAACTCGGACCAGATCTGGAACTTCATAGTGTCGAACTGGACCACCAAAATCATCTGGACCTTCGACATAAACATCGACTGGCACATCTACTTGCGCACGGATTGCAGCGATTTGTTGAAGTGAAAGATCAGTTGCAAGATTTAAAGTCGATGCACCCATCGAAACCATAAGTCCGGCAGTAGCTGGATTGTTGCAAGGCATTGCAACTGAAGTCTTTAGGACGAAATCACTTGGCAGATCGCCATTGCGTTTTGCTTCTCCTAGGACTTTGAGTAATCCCATATCGCCAACAAGAATTGAACGAAGACCTAAATCTGCGCCATGTAGAACATCTTCAACTGCGTAACGAAGTTGATCTGCGCCACGAAGTGTTGGATTTGCAACGCCACCTGCAGACGAGAGAACTTGCTTGCCAATATCCCATGATGCCCGAGGGCCAACAAATAAACAGACTTCAATATTTTCGCTCTTGCCGATCGCAACCATCTCTTTGATTTCAACATCGGTCAGCATCATGATTCCAGAGCCCTGTGAAATGCGGGCGACCGGCAACTTATGCTTCTTCGCTTCTTCTAATACGACTTTAAATGCAGCAGGGCCTTCGACCGATGGAATTTCAATCTTCCAGCGCGAACCATCAGCAAAACGCTTTACAGATTCTGGTAATCCCTCAGCATCGTTGCTCTGAATCTTCTGCTTTGCAAGGAGCGAAATTGATTTCTTCATCGGGCCTTGGGCATCTCGGGTAGATGGCCAGTTATTTGATTCGCTCATTTCATTCCTAACTATTTGATTACTTATTAGTCGAGTATTAGTGCATTAATTTGGAAAGAGTGTAGGTGCAACGCCAGGAACTTTTGGTGTGCAGATGTAAGTCTTGCCCCAGTCTTCACCTGGATTAGCTACGCCATCGTGTGCCGATGTAATAACCATCTGCTTAAAATCCGGACCAACAAATGCACAACTTGTCACCATCGGCACCGGCATCTCGATTACATCAGTGATGTTGAAATCTTTATCGAAGCGGCGCAGACAAGAGCCATTCCAGAATGCCACCCAAATTCCATCCTCGGCATCGATGCACATGCCATCTGGCAATCCTTGCGAATCATCGGTTAAGCGCCAGCGCACTTTGCGATTTGAAATCTGGCCATCAGCATAATCAAAGGTGTCAATCGATTTAGCCATGGTATCGATATAAAACATGGTCTTGCCATCTTTCGACCAAGCAAGTCCATTGCTGAGCCAGACACCATCTAGAACTCGGGTTAATTCTTTTCCAGTTTTATCAAGGCGATACAACCCACAGGCATTTGGATGTTCAGACCAGTCGTAAGGCATGCTTCCTAAAAATAAGTGACCATCTGGCGCAACCTTCGCATCGTTCCAGCGATTTTTAAATGTTGCGTTAACGCCATCAGCATCAAAGCGGGTTGGCAACTTTTGTATTGATCCATCAGGCATTCTGCGGACTGGACCATTTGCGGTTCCTAAAAGTTCTGAACCATCGACTGCTGGAATTACAAATGAAACTTCCTCAGGCATTTCATAAGAACTTGTCATTCCAGTTTCAAGATTTCTGCGATGAACTTTCTTGCCATAAATATCGACCCATAAAACTTCGGAGTTACCCGGACCAATCGCTACCGGCCCTTCACCAACATGACATGCCCGTTCGTCCCAAAGTTTAAGATTTATGTCATAACTCATACGGGCACTATAAACGATGAGGCTGTTGGACTACTATCGGTTTAGCAAATTATTTCAATAATTGGGAATATTGGGAATAACGAGATGGAGATCTGGAACCAATGACCGCTTCAAACCTAACAAGCTTTATCGGACAAGTCGTTTTAGTAACGGGTGGCGCAAGTGGAATTGGCAAGGCGGCCGCAGAATTAATTGCAGCCAGAGAAGCAACTGTTGTCCTATTAGATCTAAATGAGGACGGTCTAAAAACTGCAGTCGCTGAAATTACTGCTGCAGGTGGCAAGGCAAGTTATAAGGTTTTGGATGTCTCTTCACAAGCTGGAATTAAGAAGGTTGTAGCTGAAATCTTGGCCGAGCATGGACAGATTCATGCGCTCGCAAATTCTGCCGGAATTTCTGGACCAACTGGAAAGCCAGTCGAAGAAGTTGATTGGGCCGCATTCCAGAAAACTATTGAAATAAATTTATTCGGAACGGTTTGGCTTACCCAAGAGTTGTTGCCATCGATGAAGGCAAATAAGTATGGCCGCATTGTTCATCTGGCTTCAATTGCCGGCAAAGAGGGCAATCCTGGTATGGCCGCATATAACTCTTCAAAAGCTGGCGTAATTGGTTTTGTTAAAGGAGTTGCTAAAGAGTGCGCGACTTTTGGAATCACAATTAATGCTGTTGCGCCCGCGGTAATCCGTACTCCAATTAACGAAACTGTTGCACCAGATGTTCAGGCTTACATGGTTTCCAAGATTCCAGTTGGCCGACTTGGCGAACCCAGTGAAGTCGCAGAAATAATTGCATTCGCGGCATCTAAAGCTTGTTCATTTACTACCGGCTTCACCTTCGATGTTTCAGGCGGTCGGGCAACTTATTAATGAGTGATCTCTATACCTTTGGTGAATCACTCGCACTGTTCATGACAGTCGATACCGATTCGGTATTAACCGCAGATACTTATGCTTTTTCAGCGGCCGGGACTGAAGCCAATGTCGCAGTTGCGGCTCGTCAATTAGGGCTTGATGTTTACTTCCAAACAAAACTTGGCCCTGATGAATTAGGCGATGCAGTTAAAGTTAAATTCGCAGAAGTGGGGTTAAGGACCGATCATTTTCTGCGCTGTGACAATTACACCGGCGCGCTTGTAAGAAATCATGGTGGCACCCAACCCTTTGTAAATACTTATCTACGCCGCAGCAGCGCTGGTTCAACATTCTCACCAGCTGATTTAGATGAAGATGTAATAGCGAAATCCAAATGGCTGCATGTAACTGGCATCAGTGTTGCAATCTCCCAGAGCAGTAAAGAAGCGGTAGTTCGCGCACTTGAGATTGCTCGTAAAAATAAGGTGGGTATCAGTTTTGATTTGAATTTCCGCAAAAAACTTTGGAGCGAAGAAGAGGCAAGTGCAGCGCTTAAATCAATAATCAAAGATTTAGATGTAGTAAGCGGCGGGGTTGATGAATACGAAGTTATTTTTGGTTCTAAAGATCCAGAAGAAAACTTAGCAACCGTTGCGGCGCTCGGTGTCAAAACTGTAATCATGACCGCCGGCCCCGATGAGATGCGGATTTTGCATGAGGGCAGAAGATTTAACTTCACGCCAGTAAAGGTTAAGTTGGTGGATCCTGTTGGGTCTGGAGACGCATTTATATCTGGCACGATTTCCGGATTGATTGGTGGGCTTTCAATTGAAGATGCGATTGCACAGGGGAGCAAATGTGGCGCAGCCGTGGCAGCTAACCGAGGCGATTGGGCCCTTATGATTACTGGTGAAAAGGGAATTTTAAAGAGTGGGGGATTAAATGGCTAACGAACTTACATTTGAATCTGGTCTAGTTGCCATTATCCGAACCAAGACTGCAGATGAAGCGCGGGCCGCCGCCACTGCGTTAATAGCAGCAGGTGTTGATGTAATTGAATTTACAACTACGACCCCTGCGGTATTTGATTTGATTGAAGAGTTTTCCTCAAAACCTGGGATCCATGTCGGTCTAGGAACTGCAATGAATCGCACCCATGTCTTATCTGGCAAGGATTCAGGTGCCAAGTTTGTAATCTCACCACATGTTTCTCAAGAAGTTATTGAAGTAACAAAACAAGCTGGCCTGATCTCGATACCTGGTGTTGCCTCACCGACAGATGTTGCAGATGCACTTCGATATGGCGCAGATATCCTGAAATTTTTTCCAGCATCCGCTCTTGGCCCAAATTATTTGAAAGCTGTATGTGAACCATTTCCTGGTTTGAATTGGATGGCAACAGGTGGCATAAGTGTTGAAACGATTCCGGATTGGATAGCCGCTGGCGTTACCGGTTTTGGAGTAGGTGGAAAGTTAACTTCTGGTGGGGTTGCCGAGATTCCAAACCGCGTAGCAGAATTCAAAGCAGCTATAGCAACTGCGAGGGGAAAGTAATAACAAGTGAAACTTGAAGATCAACATATATTTGTTACAGGTGGCGCAGACGGTATTGGTCGCGCAGTGGTGCAGGATGTGGCGGATGCTGGCGCCAAAGTTTCCTTCTGTGATTTAAATGTTGAAAAGGGTAAGGCTTACGAGGCCGAGTTAAAAGCTGCCGGACATCGCGCACTCTTTGTTCCGGGAAATGTTGGTGTTGTCGCACAGATGCAAGAAGTGCATGCTTCAATTACTAAAGAGTTCGGTGAAGTAAATGGTCTAGTAAATAATGCGGGCCGCAATGCTTACTACGACCCAGTCGAGATGACCGAGGCCGAATGGGAAGATTTTATGAATGTAGATTTCAAAAGTATTTGGGTGACTGCAAAATTATGCTTGCCTGCGATGCGCAAAGCTAAAAAAGGTGCGATCGTAAATATCTCATCAATTCACGCACGCATGTCCTATCCAAATTACTTTCCATATGCCGCAGCAAAATCTGGAATCTTGGGACTAACCCGAAACTTGGCACTTGATGAAGGCAAGCATGGCATTCGCGTTAATGCGGTCTTGCCTGGTTTCACACTGACACCAATGGTCGAGGATTATTTCGTTAAGAATCCAGAGAAGCGATCCGAAGCGCTATCCGTGCAACCAATGGGACGCATGGCCCAACCAATTGAAATTGCAAAAGTTATTACCTTCCTTCTAACCGATGATGCTTCTTTTGTTAATGGCGCTGACTGGATTATTGATGGTGGACTATCCGGAAGATTCGCTTAAGCAACATGAAAATTGTTGTCACTGGTGCCACCGGCTTGTTGGGTAAGGCAACTGCCGAACATCTTGTAAGACAAGGTCACGAAGTAATTAGCGTTGATCGCAGAGAGGGCGACTGTGCAAAGGGTTCCAAGTTGGTTGTAGGAGATTTGACCAACCTAGATTTCTGTGACAGTGTCATTACAGGCGCCGATGGTGTTGCTCATCTAGGCGCAATTCCAAACCCAACTGATGCCCGGCAGTTCGAGGTATTTAAAAATAATTCAGTAAGCACTTTCGCGGTTTTCACAGCCGCTGCTCAGGCCAAAGTTAAGACCGTTGTTTATGCTTCAAGCCTCTCGGCATACGGCTTTGCATATTCCGATGAATGGACATCACCGCTTTATGCCCCGGTAGATGAGGCACATCCATTTATCTTTGAAGAGAGCTATGCACTTTCGAAAGAAGTTAATGAGAGATCGGCTTTGATGTGGTCGCGCAGATGTGACACAGCATTTGTTGGAATGCGTTTTCCGTGGACAAATACCCCAGAGAAAACTTTAGAACTTGCTAGACGATTTAATGACGAAGATAACCTGCCGCCAGATCCAAGATTTCCAAAAGGTATCGTCGCGAAAATATTGTGGACCTATTTAGATCTGCGGGATGCAGTAAAAGCGATTGAAATAGTTCTGCAATCAAATATAAAAGGTTCGCACGTTTACAATTTTGCCGCCCCCGACATTATGGCCAAGGCGCCAACAATGGAGCTCATGCAAAAGTTCCACCCCAAGACCGAGATCCGAAGCCCCCTACCCGGCCACAGCGCCCCGCTCTCCAGTCAGGCATTTGTCGATACATTCGGGTATGCCCCGGAATTTCTCATTAATCGGGACGATATCTGAGTCTGGGTAACAGAACTGTTACGAAATTGCCTTAAAAGAGGCTTGACCTAGCCTGTGTGCCCCATAAGAATTTGGACCGTGTAGCAGAGCTGCACACTTTATCTACGTAGAGAATGGATATAAATGCAAAAGAACTCAAAACTAGCGATTGTTATTGCTGGTGTTGTTGCGATTGCTTTGGTTGCATTTTTTGTAACTAGATCAGGATCTGATTCAACAACAGACACAAGCAAGGCAAGCGGAAATCTTGAAATCTTTACCTGGTGGGCATCAGGCGGCGAAGCTGCTGGTCTAGAAGGTATGACTACAGAATTCACAACACAGAACCCAGATTTAACTTTCGTTAACGCTTCAGTTGCTGGTGCAGCTGGTGTAAACGCAAAGGGTGTTCTCGTATCACGTATGGAAGCAGGAAACCCACCTGATACTTTCCAAGCACACGCTGGTGCAGAACTTTCATCATATGTAAAGGCTGGACAACTTGAAGATCTAACTGAGCTTTACAAGGCAGAAGGTTGGGACAAGGTATTCCCAGCAGATCTAATCAAGACAATTACAACAGATGGAAAGATTTACTCAGTTCCAGTAAACATTCACCGTGCAAACGTTCTTTGGTGGAACCCAGCAGCAGCAGCAAAAGCTGGAATCACTAAGGCACCAGGTTCACTCGATGAAATGATTGCTGACATGGAGAAGTTCAAGAAGGTTGGAATTGACGGAATCGCTCTTGCAGGTCAAGGCGACTGGGCAATTGCTCACCTATTCGACTATGTACTTCTAGCATCTATGGGTGCAGAGAAGTTCAACGGTCTATGGAATGGTGGAACTCCTTGGGATGGTCCAGAAGTTTCAAAGGCAATTGATTACCTAACAAAGATTCTTTCTTACGGTAACTCAAGCAAGTCACTTGACTGGCCAGATGCTGGAAAGCTTGTAACTTCAGGCAAAGCTGGTTTCTTCATCATGGGTGACTGGGCTTCATCACAATGGCAATCAGAAGGTCTAGTTCTTGGAACTGACTACACATGGGCTCCAGGTCCAGGTACTGATGGCATTTACCAATGGCTATCTGACTCATTCACATTGCCAGTTGGCGCACCTAACCGTGCTGCAGGACTTGCATGGTTGAAGGTCTGCGGATCACTTGCAGGACAAGATGCGTTCAACCCTAAGAAGGGTTCAATCGCAGTTCGTACTGACTCAGATCCATCGAAGTATGACGCCTACCTACAAGCTGCTATGAAGTCATGGAAAGTTGACACCCTAGTTGGTTCAACAGTTCACGGCGTTAACTATGGCAACGCAGGAATGGCTGCACTTAACTCTGCTGTAGGTAAGTTCTACATCGGTGGAGCTAAGGACAAAGCTGGCTTTGTAGCTGGCTTAGTTGCTGCTTACGATGCTGACAAGGCTTAATTAATTAAAAGTTAATTGAGTTGAAGTAAATTGCAAGAGAGTTCTGGTGGGGCCCGAAACGGCCTCACCAGAATTTGCACTAAGAGAAGCTAAAAAGAAGTAAAAAGAGTAGAAGTTTCTGAAGTAAGTTGGCTAGAGTTCGCGAAAGAGTCCGCGCTCGCCAAAGTTTTATGAAGATTAAGTTTTCGAGAGGTGTGTGTTTAGGTGGCTGTTAAGGGCTCGGTTAAAGTTGAAGTCAAAGGTTCCAAAACACCTAAGCAAAGTTCTAGAAAACGCATCCAGAGCCCGTGGGGTGGCTTCTTTTTCGTTCTCCCATCCATTATTGCGATGGCTATCTTTGTTTATGGAATGATCGGTTGGACCCTTAAGTTTTCTTTCAGTAACCGTACAAACGCCTGGAGCAAGGACGATAGTTGGGCCGGTTTAAAAAACTATACCGGGCTCCTAGAAGATCCAGAATTTACCCATGCATTTTCTAACTTAGTAAAATTCACCTTAGTTTTTATGATCGGAACTTTGATTTCTGGTCTGATTATGGCTCTTCTTCTCGAAAAAGGAATTAAGGGCGAAGGTTTATTCCGTTCAATTTACCTGTATCCAATGGCGATTTCCTTTATCGCAATGGGAACTTCTTGGCGTTGGCTGATGGATTCAGCACAAGGCGAAAAAGCAACCGGCCTCAACTTAATTCTCAACAAAGTTGGTTTAAGTTCGCTTGAAAATAGTTGGTATACCTCGGAAAAGGGTTCGATGTATGCCATGGCACTTCCGGCTATCTGGCAGATGTCAGGTTATGTAATGGCGCTCTTCTTGGCCGGATTCCGTGGAATTCCAGATGACTTACGCGAAGCTGCCCGAGTTGATGGTGCCTCTGAATTTAAGATTTATCGCCATATTTTATTCCCACAACT
>CAMCPZ010000038.1 GCA_945876865.1 Bifidobacterium breve
GCAATTAGAACAATCATTACTGAAGAGCTGATTGAATATTCAACCCAGCGGAAATAATTTCGCTTTGCAGCTATGCCGGCGCTGTATCTTGGGAAAAATTGCGGACTTGCAACGATGAAGTGGGCTAGTGCAGATAGACCTAAGAAAATTGCAACTGTTAAACCAATAGGAGTTTCAAAAAGTGTAATTGGTTCGGCAAAGGTAGTTCCGGGAGGACCGGTCATATAAGTCGCATTGATCGGCAGTGTGAAATCGCTGCTGAGTGCGAGGACTGCCACCATCTGTGCCAGGTGCAGGATGCCCGCGAAGATATTTACTTTACGAAGACTTTGGGATGTGATCTCTTTGCTCATGAGTAAAAGGGTAGCCGTGATGGACTGGAATTCGGGGGATTACTGAGATGTCAGGGTCCAATGTCAGTTTCAGGGTCTAGGTTGAAGGCATCGAGAGGAGCAATTCAATGTTTGAATTTCTATTTATCGTAGCGCTGGTCTATTTATATTTGGAGCGTCGGACGCGCAAAAAGCGTGAGGGCCGACGGATGCGCGGGCTCGATGCTGAACTCAAATCACTTATTGAAAATGATGGCGATAAAACTGGAATAGCATTTGAGATCAAGCAATATTTATTGGCAATTATTGAAGATGATAAGAATGATCTAGAGAAATTCTCAGATGCACGCATCGAACAGGCCGAACGAATCCTGGATCGAGCCGGGCCATCTGCGATGTATTGGATGACTGATATTGCGGCGCAGCTAGCGTTTTTAGCAGCGGCACAGAAAAATGGAATCCCAACAAACGTGGATGCAAAACTTGGCGAGCACGCAACTCCGGAAGCGATTGTGAAAGCGGTAGTTAAGGGCTAGTCCTTAATTAAGAGTCTTGCCCCATTGACCACAAGGTCCAGATATGTGATCGAACTGTGCGAGGTTGGCTCATGATTGTTGTGATTTGGAATGCAACATCTTCGGGGCGCAGATAAGTTTTTAGCTTTTCCTCACCAGCGGTGCGACCAAAGCCAAGTGCGAATTCGGTTTCGACACCTGCAGGGCAGACAAGTGCGACTCGAACACCTTTAGAACGAAGTTCGCGATCTAGTGATCCTGCGAAACCAACTTGGGCATGCTTTGTTCCGGTATAAATAGCTTCGTTATCGCCACCGCGGAATCCGGCAACTGATGCAACGATAATTACATCACCCTCTTTTTTGGCCAACAAAGTTGGAAGAGCGGCACGAATAATATGGATGGTGCCTTCGTAGTTTGTGCGCATCATGCGATTTACATCTTCATCACTGTGATCAAGGATTGATCCGTAATAGCCAATGCCAGCATTTGGAACAATGGTGTCGATGGTTCCGAAAGTATCGATTGCAGCCTTTGCTACTTTGCGAGCGATATCTGGAATTGAACTATCGCCTGCCACATAAATTGCATTTGCGCCGAGTTCGGCGACCATTCCTTTTAGGCGCTCTTCACTTCGGGCATTTAGAACGACCTTGCAGCCCTTCTCGACAAGAGCCCTAGCGGCGGCTGCTCCAATTCCTGCGGTAGCGCCAGTGATGATTACAACTTTTCCGGTTAGGTCACGCAATTGATAAGTCATGGGGAGAGATTAATGGAGTGCCGTGAAAATTGCCTTGAATACGTTGAAAATTAACCCACGTTCAGGGAACAATTTATCCAATACCTAAATACACTAGCCTAAACCAGCGAGGGGGAGGCGTGGTAAAAGCTAGATCTAACAAGGCCGCAATAGCTTTGTTCTCGCGCGTAATTAAATTTGGTTTCCTAACTTTGGCTGGAATTTTTACTGGTTTCGTTTTCTCAATACTTAGTGCAAGCACTGCAAATGCTGCACCGACAACCGTTTCAGGAACAATTAGCGGAATACCTGATGACGCATGGGGAATGGCGTGGGGGGAAAAACTTGTAGGTGGGGATTGGATTGAGATCTCATCCTCTTACACAAAGGATCTATATAAAGGGCAACCCTATTCAGTAAATCTTGGTGAAGTAACTGGTTCAGCAGTAAGAATTTGGGCACAATTTGGTAGCAGTAGCGGAAGTTACCTAACCGGCACGGACTCTTTTACTGTTACTTCAACGTCAATCACAAAGGATTTTTCACTAAGCCCATTTAACTACAAATTCAATGTTTCAGACCAACTTGCCTGTTTGAATAGTTCGATAACAGCTTCGACTACAGACATTGGTTATTCTGAGCGATTTACCGTTGGCACATCAATTAATGAGACTGGCGTTGCAAATATTTCGGTCCCACCAGCAATAAATTTTGTTTTTTCAGGAAGATGCAATGGGGATATAACCTTTGAAGTAACAAATTTATCCACAAACACTCTTCAGACGTTTCCTATAACAATCGCTACGCCAAATGTTGTTGGAACTATTTCAGGAGTATCCACCACTAACCGGGTTTATAGTCGAGTTCAGTCCCAACTTTTTAATGGCGTGGATACTAAATGGCAGGGCAGTGAATATGGCTTTGCTACCAATTCATCGGGCCAATTTGCTCTGAATCTCCCTGAGGGCACATACCGATTAGTAGCCCAGCCCAATTGGGATGAAGGCGTTATTTCAGATTTTGTTAACTCCTATTCGGATTCATTTACCGTAACGAATTCCCAAGTAACGGTGAATTTCGCTATGTCTAGTGACCCCAATGTGATCTTTACAATTTCGCCCACTTCGGTATCAAGTTCTGGGTGGGTTCAAATAGAAGAGAAATTAACTTATCCAGGAAAAGGCTCATACTTTAATTATGTATCGGGAACAATTGTAAATTCACAAGGAAAAGCTAATTACTTCTTAGAGCCAGGAACCTACAGACTAGTTGTAAATCCGAATCAAAACGGCGACGGCTATGTTCGAACAGTGAGTTCGGAATTTACAATCACTTCGGGAGGCGCCGATGTAGTTGAAACCCTTGCGCTGAATCAAGCTAATTTAAAATTTGTCGTTTCACCGACCGCAAATGCTACTTGGGGTCAAGTGGTTCTTACTGATTCTGATGGCAACGAATATGAAAGCTATCTAAACGAAAATGGAGTCTCTTTTGTTTATGCTCCGGCCGGAACTTACACCGCAATAATTAGTCCTGGTTCTCCAACTGCGACTGCGAATACAACAGTTCTAAGTGGCTTGGCTGTGACTGGATCAAGCCAGACTGTCAACGTAACGTTATCTGCCGGTAACGTATCAGGAACAGTTTCTCCTACTGCGACGTCAATTGGCGGACAAATCCGAGTTGAGCAGAAAATAACCGGAGTTAAGGTTTATTGGAAACCGTTGAATATCTGGGCTGCTGTCGATGAAAATGGCAAATACTCGATATCCCTGCCACAGGGCACATTTAGGATTTGGGTGGAGTCTTATGATGGCTCCTTCATTAATTCACCAAGCCCTGAGTTTACAGTTGGTAGTTCAGCAGTTGTTCAAGATATAACTTTGCGGACCGCAAATGTTACAGGAACGGTTTCGCCAACCGGTAAAGCGGCTAACGGATATGTATATGTAACGTGGCAAGATGTAGACACAAAGCAAGACTATATTTATAGCGCGCAGATTCAATCTGATGGCACATACAAGATGTCTCTTCCAGATGGCAGATATAAACTCAAGGCAAACTCTTCTAGTCAATGGCCAAATTATTTTGGCGTGCAGTCTGACTCAATTACCGTAACTTCGACTCCACAAGTTCTAAATCTAACATTGCAAGCAGCGAATGTAAGCGGCGTAGTCAACCCAACCGGAAAATCAAAAAATGGCTGGGGAGAGATAGAGTATTTAGAAGCTGGAAACTGGGTATACGCGGGCACAAGTTTCAACATCAACAACAATGGAGGCTACTCAGTTTATTTGCCGCCAGGAACTTATCGCGCTCGGATTAATCCAAATGGGAGTGCAACCGGTGTCTTTAGATTGGTTTCGGATTCATTTACAGTTTCATCTGGAGCCAATACGTTCAATTTCACTCTCCCAACCTCAAACTTTTCAACGACCGTCACACCAACTACAAGTTCTCCGGGAACCCAGGTTTTGATTGAAAAAGTGCAATCACAGGGGAATTTCCAATTTTATGATTGGGCTAATGTAAATCAACAGGGTGTTCTAGAAGCCTATTTGCCAGATGGTAGATATCGATTAACACTGCAACCAAATGGTAGTGAATTTGTTCAAACCAGATCGGCAACATTTGATATCCCTTCATCTGGAGGTTTCCCGGTTCCGACATCGATAGCACTGGCAACTCCGAATATCACAGGCACGGTTACCCCGAAAGCTGATGCTGTTTACGGCCAGGCTTGCATCGAGAGAAAAGATAATGAGAATTATTCAACGCTTACATGCAAGTCTCTCGATGGCAACGGGAAGTATGGATTTAGAGTAGAAAATGGAACATATCGAGTAGTTGTCACACCAGCGTCAGTGATTTATTCCGGTAAAGGTGGCTATTTCCCAGGTGCAAAAATGGATTCGCCTTACACAACAACAACTTCTGACGAATTCAATGTCAGTAATGATTCAAAGATCATTGATATTGCGCTCTCAACTGGAAATTTATCTGGAACCGTAAGTGATATTACAAAGTCAGCTGGCGGTTGGGTTCAAGTTCTCAAAACTGACGGCGCCTATCCGCAATGGACAAATTATAGAAGCAATATTTCAACACTTGGTAAATACTCACTGCAGTTGCCAGTAGGTCAGTATCGATTACAAGTTTTCCCGTCAGAGGATGCAACAGGAGTTGTTAGAACTGAAACTCCAGATTTTACGATCACAGGATCGACACCGATCGAAATAAATGTAACCCTTGATACACCAAACGTGACTGGCGTAATTACGCCAATAGATAAGTCTGCCTATGGCTGGGTTTATGCAGAACAATTCTCATGTAAATGTGGTTGGTCTGGTTGGTCTGGTGCACCTGGAGTTGCAACAAGCTCAGGCGTTAAGTCAGATGGAAGTTATGCGATGAAGCTTGATAATGGTCTTTCAAGAGTGATTGCATTTCCTGGATATAACGCAACAGGTGTAACTCGCACAGTTTCAGATACCTTCACAGTGACAACCGGAGCAACGAATACCGTCAGTTTTGCACTAAGTGAGGGCAATGTTCGGGGGACAATTTCAAGCACAGCCAATGCCGCAGGTGGATGGGTGCGAGCCGAGAGAAAAAATGGAGCCTATTGGGAGTGGACCAATTACGGGACACAAGTTCTAGAAGATGGAACTTATAGGCTGCAAGTAGAAGACGGTACGTATCGTATTTTGGTCTCTCCAGGTTGGCGCGCAGCGAACGTTGTCGAAACACCTTCAGGGGAATTCACGGTTGCTGGTGATCAGAAAACCGTAAATCTAACTTTACTTGCACCAAATTTAACTGGAACCATTTCGAATTTAGCTGCTGCTGTCGATTCTTCAAAATTAGATGGCCAAGAAGCTAGAAGCTATCCAGCAGCTTACGCGTATGTTCTGCAAAAAATTGAATCAAGTTATGTCTGGATAAACAAGTATCTGACTATTTATGCTGATGGCTCTTACTCAACATATCTACCAGATGGCACTTATCAAATTTATGTCTACCAAATAAATCAATTGGTAAGTGGATTATCAAGAGCAAATTCAAGCGATATCGTGGTTGCGGGTTCAACAAATACTTCAACTTTTGAACTCCGTTCGGCAAATTTGAGAGGAACGGTAACTCCAACAAATATGGCTGGCTGGGGCTGGGTTTGTGCCCAGAAACAGAATGGTGCAAATTGGGATTGGAGCGGTTGTGAAAACATTAGCCAGGATGGAAGTTATTCTTTAACAGTCGATCCAGGTGTCTATCGAGTTATAGCTAATCCGAATTGGAATTCAGTTGGTTATTCAAAGGCGATTTCGGACACTGCGACTGTAGGTGTTTCTGGAATTACAACAATTAACGTTGCGCTCGCTACTGCAAATGTTAAGTTAGTAGTTAATGATCTTGAAGGAAAACCAAATTACCAAGGCTGGATTACAGTTAGAGATTCGACTGGAAATTACGTCGATACCGGTAAAGGTTGGATTTCTCAGCTAGGAAAAGTTGACTTCACACTAAATCCTGGTGTTTACACTTTAGAGATTCAGCCAGCTGATAATCGAAGTGGCGTTAGAACAACAGAAACTATCACAGTAACTTCGGGCGAGATTTTACAAAGAACTATCACTTTGGCAGCCGGTAATGTTCAAGGATTAGCAAGGAATTCTTCCTCAGCAAGTATCTCTTGTGCATTTATTACTGCTACAGCAACCGGGCAGACGACCGTGAAAGCTATTTCTAAAACAGACGGTACCTTTACCTTGAATTTAACAGCGGGGGTAGTTTGGACTATAAGCGCGGTTGATCCGAATTCGGGTCAGGTAGGAAGTTCGACACTAACGCCTAATGATTCGAGTAGCAACGCAGTCACGGTTACGACTTCATGATTAAAAAGGTATCTTACTTAGCAACCTTGACATTGATTTTTACTCTGCTGGCACCTATTCAATCTGCATCTGCGTTAGATGTGCCCAGTGGCTTATCTGCAACCGGAAACAGGAATGGTGCCTATTCTGAAGGTTCGGTAACGGTTTCGTGGACACCGGTTGCAGGCGCCGATAATGGTTATGCAATTCAAACTTTATTGAATGGTGCCCAAGTAGGTGATCTAACGGGCGCGGGTGCGGGCGCAAACAGTGCGGTTGTTGGCGAATTGCAAGGTGGAAGAACCTATTCGTTTAAGATTCGAGCGATTTCAACTACTGCGGTTAGTTCTTGGTCTACTGCGGTTACAGCTTCACCAATTACCTCTCCTTCAACGCCGGCTAAGCCAACCCACACAAATACTTTGCTAGATGTGACTGTTAGGTGGACGGCCCCAACATCTGATGGCGGCGCTGGAATAACCTCATACGTCGTTACGGAGGCAAACTCAGGCCGAACCCAGTCAGTTAATTCCACAACGTTTAACGCACAATTTAATGCCTTTGCAAGTGGTTCAAAAGTTAAATTCAATGTTCGCGCGATTAATGGAGTTACAACCGAAGGAACTGCTTCGGCGAATTCAGATGAAACAACTTTGCCAAGCGTCCCAAGTAAAGTTTTGGGAGTAACTGTTGCAAGAACAACTGCAAAAGATGAATTACGGGTTAACTGGGAGATACCAGGTAATGGTGGATCAGCTTTGACTGGCTTTGAAGTTTTTTTGAGAAAGAGCGGAGCCGATGTACAAACAATTCAAGTCACTGATATCGAAGCCACCACAACTCTATTCACCGGTCTTTCTGCAGGGTCATTCTCTGCGCAAGTTTTAGCAAAGAATGTAATTGGATCGGGAGAACGTTCTAACGAGCCAACTGCAATTGCTGTCGAAGGAATAACAGAAGCCGTTGCTGCAACATCAAGTGGTGGCGGCGGCGGAGGAGGCGGCGGAGGTGGCGGCGGCGGAGGAGGTAGCCCAACGCCAACTCCTACTCCAACACCTACTCCAACTCCAACACCTACCTCAACGCCAACCCCAACACCAAGTTCATCTCCAAAACCAACGACCTCTGCTACCCCAACACCAAGTTCATCGCCTAGACCAACACCGTCTGCATCCCCAACGATTAGTAAACCCTCAAGCAAAATAACCGTCGTAGCTTCGCTTCCCAAGTCGATAAAACCAATAGGAGCGAAAACAAAAATTACAGATTCAAAAGGCAAGGTAGTTCCCGCAGTTAAAGTGAGCATTTCAAGTAAAGGAAAAGTGAACGTTGCTTTCCCAAAGGGCACCAAGCCTGGGGTTTACACCTTAAAGGTCACTTCGAAGGCAAAAAAAGTTGTTTATCTCTCCGTGACGGTCAAGAAGAAAAAGAAGTAAGCAAGTTACTTAGGAATTTCAAACTACTCTCGGTAATCTGATGTTGTGAATACATCGAAGCGGATTGCCCTGGGGCTCTGCTCGATACTGATCTATTCCTTAAATCTTGCTCCAGCTTCGGCCGCAGAGAAAATTACACTCACCATCGCAGCGGATCAGATTGGCGGATATTCGCGCAATCTATTTAAACATTGGATAGATGTTGATAAGAATGGATGCAATACTCGATACGAAGTTTTGATTGCGGAAGCAATTGTGAAACCTAAAGTAGGTGCCGGATGCTATTTAACTGGCGGCAGATGGCGAAGTTCGTATGACGGGAAAATTTTTACGAATCCAACTGGTTTAGATATTGACCACATGGTTCCGCTGGCTGAGGCTTGGCGCTCTGGAGCCTGGGCATGGAATGCGACACAGCGGATGGACTTTGCAAATGATTTAGAGGATTCACGTTCTTTAATTGCAGTAACTGCAAGCTTAAATCGCTCAAAGGGTGACCGGGATGTTGCAGGCTGGCTGCCATTAAGGGCCCAGTGTAATTACATCTCAAATTGGATTGCAGTGAAGTGGCGCTTTGATTTAACGGTCGACCCAATCGAAGGTGAATTCTTGAATACGAAAATAGCGAGCTGCAAAATTACAAACGTAGTTATTAATTAACGCTGATTAAGGGGCTTTTAAGGAGCTTTCAAGGAGCTAGCGCAATAATCAAGTTAACTACGGCTAGTGCAATCATTATTGCCCAAACCTTAGTTGAAACCGCTGGCTTCTTTAGATTCTTATAACCAAGAACCAGGATGATTGCGAGAATTAAAAACTTAATTCCAACCTTCATATGATCTGGTTCATCCCACATTGCTGGATCTGAAGAATGCAGAGAGGTGCGGACTCCGACTAAGGCGATTCCGGTAATAAGTGCGAGAAGTGCGCTGTGCATCGCTCCACCAAGAATGCGCTTTGGATTCTTAGGGATTTGCGAAAGTAACGTGCCGAGGATTCCGAGGAATGCAATGATGTGAAGGACTAGAAGAATATTGCGTGCAATTGTCATGGCGAAAGGTTAACCCTCGAACCTTAAAATTTAACGAATACTGCGCAGCACTGCAGTAACGATTCCGAGAATTTCGGCGCCGTCACCAGGAATTGGTGCGTAATTATCGTTGGCTGGTAGCAGCCAGTAGTGGCCATCTTTCTTCGACCAAGTTTTCACAGTGGCCTCGCCATCGATCATTGCCGCAACAATCTCACCTTTATTCGCATCCTTCTGGGCGCGGATAACAACGTAATCACCATCGCAGATTGCAACATCAATCATCGAATCACCCTTAACTTTGAGCATATAAATATCGCCCTTACCGACCAATGATTCTGGAAGTGGGAAGACTTCGTCGAAGCTCTGTTCAGCCAAGATTGGTGAACCAGCAGCAATCGAACCAAGGAGTGGAACATTGCGGGTCTTCTCTGGAGTGATCGCTTCGCCTTCACTTGGGTAAGTAATTTCTAGTGCGCGCCCTTTAGTGGCGTCGCGACGGATAAATCCCTTTTCAACCAGGGTCTCTAATTGATAAGAAACGGAAGCTGGTGAGGCCAGGCCGGCAGCTTGGCCGATCTCGCGCATTGAAGGGGGATAGCCGTTGGTCTCGATTGCTGTGCGAATTACGTCGAGGATCTTGGCTTGGCGAGGGGTCAGGCCATGCTCGTTGGCTGGGCCATCTGGCAGCTCGCTGACTTTCTCGCTTGGGGAACTCTTCTTTTTAGTCATAGGAAAAGGGTAGCCCAGATTTCCAAAAAAAGCGAACATTTGTTC
>CAMCPZ010000039.1 GCA_945876865.1 Bifidobacterium breve
GGAAGCGTTGATGGGGTATTGGCCTCGTGTGCAACCGAAGGTTTTACACATTAAGATGCTCCCATGTCCGTAATCGGCTAAAGGCTTATGAAAGAGGATTCGTGTCACCGCTACTAGACAAACTTTTGCGTGCAGGAGAAGGCCGCCAGATTCGCCAACTTGAAAAAATTGCGAAAGAGGTTGCCGAACTAGAGAGTGAAATTTCTGCGCTAAGTGATGCTGATCTCCGTGCTCAAACTACAAAACTTAAGAACGCATTTGCATCTGGCAAATCACTAGATGACTTGTTGCCTGAAGCTTTCGCAACAGTTCGTGAGGCTGCAAAGCGCACTCTTGGACAACGACACTACGATGTTCAAATTATGGGTGGTGCCGCACTTCACCAAGGAAATGTCGCTGAAATGCGGACCGGTGAAGGAAAGACTCTGGTTTCAACACTACCTGCATATTTAAATGCGCTAACCGGTAAAGGTGTGCACGTTGTTACCGTAAATGATTACTTGGCTGAACGTGATAGCGAATGGATGGGTCGAATCCATCGTTTTCTAGGATTAAAGGTTGGTGTAATTCTCTCCAATATGTCGCCAGCAGAACGCCGTGAAGCATACGGAGCAGACATTACATATGGAACAAATAATGAATTTGGCTTCGATTATTTGAGAGACAACATGGCTTGGTCTTTAGAAGATTGTGTTCAACGCGAACATAATTTTGCGATTATTGACGAGGCTGACTCAATTCTGATTGATGAAGCCAGAACTCCATTAATCATTAGCGGACCTGCTGATAAGCCAACAAAGTGGTACGTAGAATTTGCAACAATTGCTCAGAAGTTAGAGCGCGATCTGCACTATGAAGTTGACGAGAAGAAGCGCACCGTGGGTGTTCTAGAGCTCGGCGTTACTAAGGTTGAAGAGTTACTTGGTATCGAGAATCTTTATGAATCAGTAAATACTCCGCTGATTGGCTATTTGAATAATGGTATCCGTGCCAAAGAGCTCTTTAAGCGAGATAAAGATTATGTAGTCATGAATGGCGAACTCTTAATCGTCGATGAACACACTGGTCGCATGCTTGCGGGTCGACGCTACAACGAAGGTCTGCACCAAGCGCTGGAAGCCAAAGAGCGGCTAGAAATTCAGGATGAGAACCAGACTCTTGCAACAATTACGCTTCAGAATTACTTCCGCTTATACGAGAAGCTCTCTGGTATGACCGGAACTGCTATGACCGAAGCAGCAGAATTGATGCAAATTTACAAATTAGGTGTAATTCCGATTCCTACAAATCGCCCTATGCAACGCGCTGATGAACCAGATTTGATTTACAAGACTGAAAATGCAAAATTTGTAGCTTCAGCTGAAGATATTGCTGAACACCATAAAAAAGGACAACCAGTTCTGGTCGGAACAGTATCTGTTGAGAAGTCTGAAGAGCTATCTTTGCTATTGAAGAAGCGTGGAATTCCGCATGAAGTATTGAATGCCAAACAACATGAACGCGAAGCAGCAATCATTGCGCGTGCAGGAACTGTTGGCGCAGTAACTGTTGCGACAAATATGGCTGGCCGTGGAACCGACATCATGCTTGGTGGAAATCCAGAATTTATGGCGGACTTCGAATTACAACGTCGCGGCTTGAGCCCAGTTGAAACTCCGGAAGAATATGAAGCTGCATGGGCTGATGAACTAGCAAAGCAGAAAGCGGCTGTCGCCAAAGAGCACGAAGTAGTTGTCGGACTTGGCGGGCTTTACGTGCTTGGAACAGAGCGTCACGAATCTCGTCGTATTGATAATCAGCTTCGAGGTCGTTCCGGACGTCAAGGCGATCCTGGTGAATCTCGTTTCTACCTTTCGCTTCAAGATGATTTGATGCGTAGATTTAATTCTGGAATCGTAGAGAGATTCCTAGGTGCAGCAGGAATTGCAGATGATGTTCCGATTGAATCGAAGATGGTCTCAAATGCAATTCGTTCGGCTCAGACTCAAGTCGAATCTCTTAACTTTGAGATGCGTAAAAACGTCTTGAAATATGACGATGTAATGAACCGCCAACGCACAGTTGTTTATAGCGAACGTCGTGAAGTGCTTGAAGGTGCTGATATTCAAGAGCAGGTAAAAACTTTTATCGTGGACACAATTTCTGCATATGTGGAATCTGCAACAAGTGAGGGCTTCAGCGAGGATTGGGATCTTGATACCTTGCATACTGCACTTAAAGCGCTCTACCCAATCTCATTCACAGTTGAAGATTTAATTAATGAAGTTGGTGGACGTCCCGGTTTAGATCAAGAATTCATCTTGGATCGAGTTCTGGCCGATGTAGAGAAGGCATATGAGATTAGAGAAGAAACTCTTACTCCAGCTGTCACGCGCGAACTTGAACGTAAAATCTTGCTCTCAGTTCTAGATCGCAAGTGGCGCGAACACCTTTACGAAATGGATTATCTGCAAGAGGGAATTGGCTTACGCGCAATGGCACAGCGCGATCCGCTTGTCGAATATCAAAAAGAAGGTTATGACTTATTCTCAGCCATGATGGATGCGATTAAAGAAGAACTCGTTGGCTATCTATTCAATGTTGAAGTTAATGTTGAAGAAGAATCTGGTGGTGTCGAAGCTAAAGGGCTAAGTCCGGCTATCAAACCTAAGAATGAGCTTCGCTATTCAGCCGCCGCAGAAGATGGTGGAGTTGTTGCAACTGGTGGAACTTCTCGAAATGCACCGTGCCCATGTGGTTCAGGTCGTAAATATAAGCGTTGCCACGGAGCAGCTTAGATTTAGAGAAGTACTAACTCGGTGCAAAGCCATCTCTTATCTACGCCTTCAAATCTTAGAATCAAAGAGCGAACACGTTCGCCAATTCTTAGGGTTACAGTCGTTTCAGCGACTCCTTCAATTGGTTCGCTGATATAAATCTTACGAATCTTTGGGGCGGTTTTTATCGCTGATGGCTTTATCAGTAATTGTTGGTGCACCTGTCGATGACACCACCTTGCAAGTTGATTTGCTGATCGTCTGCCACCCCAGATTTCAACTACTCCTAGAGCAAACTTTGTAACCCACTCTTGAATCTCTGGCAACTCGGATAAGGGCGAGGGTTTAGCTAGAAATTCTGGATCTGAGTAATCCTCAACATCTCTGCCGAAATATTCTGGAGTGGGAATCAAATACAACTTTGCCGGAATTTTTGGAGTTTCAACGGCTTTAACTTCTTGGTGAAAGGCAAGCATTGGGTGGCTCCAGAGCGCACTATCAATCGGAGTCGCAGAACCCGGAACGCCAAAGTTTCGAACTCGGTAACGGCTCTCTAAGTTCTCAATTTGAACTAAATTCTCGCTTTGGATTGATTTTTCCAACTTTGTTGATCTCACTTCATCTCACTTCTTCTCATTATAAAAATCCGTTACTGCTCTTGGGGCCAACCATGACAAGGAAACAGAAGACGAACCTCCTCCTAAAGGATGAAAATGGCACCATGGAGAGGCAGTAAATTTAAGAAAACTACTCAATGAATTCCTGTGGATTAAGAAACTTCTGTCACAAGGAAATGAGGTATCCATTGCTCCTAATCACATAGGGAGAACAGGAAGATGTTACGTAAAACTGCTTCAAATAATTTAAATCTAGAGACAATAAAAGATATTGCACTTAAACGCGCAACCGCTAAAACATATTTTGCAATTGGTTTACTAGTTCTCTCGCTCTTTGCAGCATTTGCAATAACTGGCCAGGCCAATAAATCCGTGAGCGTCTGGACGGCCTCGAAGGATCTGGCTGCTGGGGATGCAATAAAAGATGGAAGCGCTACCGCGGTAAAAGTCTTTCTGCCAATGAACTCTGATAAATATCTATCTTCTGATTCAAAAATAAATAACCTAGTTGCAAATCGTAGGATTTTAAAGGGTGAGTTACTTCCGGCATCAGCAATCTCTCAAATTTTTGAGGGCGAAAGCAGTCGAAGCGTGCCTCTGAAAATTGTGCGAAGTGATCTACCAAATGATCTGGATAGCGGACAGAGCGTCGATATCTACTCGTTACCCCAGGGTGATTTGAACTCTACTAAGTCCAGAGAAGTGGAGTTAATTTCGATTGGCGTCACGGTCGAAAGCATTGACTTGAAATCAAGAGATATGGGTGGAGATATCGGAATAGTTCTCAAGATTCCAGAGCGTGATGTTCTCTATCTTCTGTCGGCACTGAATCAATCAAGAATTGTTGTGGTTCGAAATGAAATCTGAGATTCCTCAACTGCAAGTAGTAACAGCAATTAGTGATTCAGATTGCGAGGATTTTGTCTCACAACTCCTCTTCTCGCAAGGATGGAGCATAATTTTTCGAGCTATAGATATGGCTGGACTGATGGAATTCCTTGAGGCGAGAAATGGGGATCTAAGAACGGTAGTTATATACAAAAGTGACCTACCAAACTTTGACACTGACTTACTCGAATCAACTTCGAATTCTAAAGTTAAGAACATTTGTATTGATGAGATTGAGATTAATTCTCATAAATTAATGACATTCATCAGAGGTCAACTTAGATTGCCACTTATCGCAAATTCTATGGCTTCAAATTCAAATCATTTGGAGGCATCTCAAAGTTCACAGGTTTCACAAGTTCCATCAATTCGAAAGCCCTGCGTTATTACAATTACTGGGACTGTTGGCGCACCAGGCAGAAGCTCGGTTGCGCTAAATATTGCAAATTACTTGGCAGCCAATTCTCAAGTCAATCTCTTTGATGCTGATACTCGAGCACCAGCTCTTGAATATTTCATCGGACGTGCTGACAATAATCATCAAAACATAAATTTAGTTAGCCTAATTTCACAGGAGAAATCAAGCGAGGCCAGTATCGGCAAAACTTCTAGCGTGAGCATTGTGGATCTTGGACCGTTACCGCCATTGACTGAAGTAGTAAATGATCGAAGATGGCAGGCCGGTTTCATCAATAGGACTCTAGAAGAAACTACGACTCTGATATATCTCTGCAAATCTAACGGATTAAGTCTCATCAGATTGGAACAGTTCATGTCGCAATTCCCGGTTCTGCTTCGAAATCTGCCAATCATTTATATCTTGAATCAATCAGGGAGCACTCGTGAAGATCGAGCACTATCGAATAGATTCTTGAAGATGTGTGAAGGCGAAACCTCCTTCATACTTCCCATGAATAATCGGATTAACACAAACCTCGCAGAGCCAGCTAAGCGGGAATCTGGATTTGGAAGGACAATCTCCGAGATTGGTAGGATTGCGCAGGAAGTTAAATAAGAATTTATTTGGATAGGGAGGCGAAAATCTTGTTATCTATAGATGAAATGATCGCCTCGCAAACTGCGCTGACCCAAGAGGATCGCGCCCGCCTAATGGAACTTTTAGCAGAGTGGCAATTACTCTCTGATTTATCATTTGCAGATCTAATTCTCTGGACGCCTAAACGCAAGGATTACCAATCTTGGCCGGATGGACATCTGGCAATTGCCCATATTCGTCCGACTACAGCCGCAACAGTATTCACACATGATGTAATTGGTAGCGTAATTAACTGGGGAAGCAATCCGAGAATAGATCAATCACTTTCAACTGGTGAGATCGATCGAGATTCGGAAGCTGAACTTGTGGGTGAAATTCTGATTAAAGAAGAGACAATCCCAGTTGCATTTAATGGTCGAGTAATTGCTGTCATTTCTCGCCACCGAAATGCAGATTTAATGCGCTCGCCCTCTCGTTTAGAGTTGAATTATCGAGAGATCGCGCACAAGATCTATCAGATGGTTGCAGAGGGAACCTTCCCTATTCAAAATAGTTTTTATCGGTCCGAGTCGGCGCCAAGAGTCGGCGATGGATTAATCAGATTAGATTCTTCCGGGCAGATTAATTATGCAAGTCCAAATGCTAGATCAGCTTTCAATCGAGCTGGATGGAGCGGGGAGCTAGAAGGCGAACTCTTGGGCCATGTAGTTGAGAGCGTTAAACCTAACTCTAGTTTCCCAACTGATGAGTCTTGGCGCAGTATTTTAAGTGGCAAGAATTTGCGACGTGAAGAATTTGAGAATGAAAGCGGAATATTTGATTTATTAGTGATGCCACTGGTCGCAGGAAGTGATCATATTGGTGCAATTGTTCTGCTTCACAATGTCACCGAATTGCGTAGACGAGATCGTGATTTAATGACTAAAGATGTAACAATCCGAGAGATTCACCACCGAGTAAAGAATAATTTGCAGACCGTTTCAGCGTTACTTAGATTGCAATCAAGGCGCGTTGATGATGAAGTTGCTAAGAATGCACTTGAGGAAGCGGTTCGACGCGTGGCATCGATTGCAATAGTCCACGAAACACTTTCAAATAGCTCTACAGAATCTGTCGCCTTTGATGAGGTTTATGACCGGATTGTTCATAATGCGATTGAATTGAGCACCCATAAAATCAACGTAAATAAAGTTGGAACTTTTGGAACTTTCGATTCTCAAATTGCAACCCCACTAGCGCTAGTAATAACCGAGTTGATTCACAATGCGCTAGAGCACGGGCTAGCTAATTCCGGGGAGAACTTACGGGTAGAGATTTCAAGAAAAGAGAAGAGTTGCGAGGTGCGAATTATTGATGATGGCGTCGGACTCCCACTTGATTTCAAATGGGATCAATCATCAAATTTAGGCCTTCAGATTGTTAAGACCTTGACCGAGAACGAGCTTAAGGGGAGCATTGAATTAATAAGAGTCGGAAGTGAAACCCAAGCTGTCCTAAAGTTTAAACTTTAAAAGCTATTTTGATTTTCTAATAAGCGAGCACGATTTCTAGCTGCTCGGCGCTTAAGTGCTCGGCGCTCATCTTCGGATAGTCCGCCCCAAACTCCAGCATCTTGACCACTCTCAAGGGCCCAAGCAAGACAAGGTTCCTTAACTATGCAGCGGTTACAGACTTTTTTCGCTTCCTCAATTTGAGCCAAGGCAGGGCCAGTGTTTCCGACCGGAAAGAAAAGCTCCGGATCTTCATCGCGGCAAGCAGATTGATGACGCCAATCCATGATTCAGTGGCTCCTTATAGAGTTCAAAAAGTTAAAGCGGGGTTAAAACGGGGTTAAAACAGGGGAAGCAAAGGGCAGTTATTGCCTTTTACATAGATGAATTGTTCCGTGTATTGCATGACATAACAAGGACATTTGCTAATTGATTATGTGATTTGTGCCCCCGGCGGGAATCGAACCTGCGCTCCCGCCTCCGGAGGGCGGTGCTCTATCCACTGAGCTACGGGGGCAAATTAGGTAGATATTCAGTGAGTTAAGTAATTGTAGTGATTTTAGTGCTCGCACTCTACCTACTTAAAAAAATCAAAAATCTGAAATGATTACACCTGGCAATTCTGGGATTCAAGGTAATTAGGAAACTGAGAAAGAGGGAGCCAAATGGAAAAGAGCGAAGTGGCATATTTTGCTACCGGATGCTTCTGGGGCGCGGAACGTAGATTCTGGCAATTAACTGGAGTTTTGGAAACAAGTGTCGGCTATATGGGTGGAAATCGAGCGAACCCAAGTTATGAACAGGTTTGTACCGGAACCACAAATCATGCAGAAATGGTCTGCGTAACTTATGACCCAAATCTGATTTCTTATCGAAGATTGCTAGAAGAGTTCTGGGTAATGCACGATCCAACTTCGCTAAATAAGCAAGGCGGAGATATTGGGACGCAGTATCGAAGTGCAATATTCACAACATCAAAGGCACAGCTAGATGAAGCGCTCGTAACTAAAGCAACTTATCAAGGGCTATTAACAGCTGAAGGAATTGGTGAAATTGTCACCCAGATTGAAAGCGCGGATCCACATACCTACTGGATTGCAGAGGAATATCACCAGAAATATTTAGTAAAAAATCCAAATGGCTATGACTGTCATTCAAGCACCGGGGTCTTATTTAAGTAAAAGTGATGTAGTTTACGTGCCATGAGCACACAAGTCTGGCAAATAACTCTAGCGGTATTACTTCTGGTTTTAGCTTTTGACTTTGCGATGGCATTTCGACAACGCAATGTTGAGACTTCTCTTAGCACAGCAGTGAGCTGGACGCTCTTCTATGTCGCGGCAGCTGTAGTTTTTGGAATTTCACTAGGGCAGTGGGCCGATACCCAATCACAGAATGAATTTTTTGCAGGTTGGCTGACTGAGTATTCACTCTCGTTCGATAACTTATTTGTCTTTGTATTAATTTTGGCACGCTTGAAAGTTGCGAAAGAGAAGGAACAGCTAATTCTCCTCATCGGAATCGCAATGGCTCTAGTCATGCGTGGCGGATTTATTGCACTTGGTTCGGTAATCGTTAGTAAATTCGCATGGGTCTTCTTCTTCTTCGGAGCCTTCTTGATCTATACCGCCTATTCCTTAATAAAGGAATCGGAACACGAAGAATGGAAAGAGGGAAAAGTAATTACTTATATGCGGAGTAAAGGTGCTTCGACCTTCACGTTAGCACTTGTAGCAATTGCAATGACCGATGTTCTCTTTGCTTTTGACTCAATTCCTGCAATCTTTGGGCTAACTAAAGAGCCATACATAATTGTTACCGCAAATATATTTGCGCTGATGGGCCTGCGCCAGCTCTACTTCCTAATTGGTGGTCTTATGAACAAGTTAATTTATTTAACCCAAGGATTATCATTTATTCTGGCCTTTATCGGCGTGAAGTTATTCCTAGAGGCGATGCATTCACAGGGATGGCATAACGTTGGACCGCTAGAGCTTCCACACATTTCACTAATTTTTAGCTTGGGAATGATTATTGGCACCTTGGCTTTAACGTCGATTTTAAGTTTGTATAAGACTCGGGACATTAAGAGCAAGTAAAATACGCCGATGACAAAACTTTCCGCGCTTCCGCTAGCTCAGTTACAGAAACGCAAGAGCGCAAAGTGGCGCGAATTTCCAAATGATGTGCTCCCACTGCCAGTTGCGGAGATGGATTTTGAAATTGCGAAACCAATTCGTGATGTCTTAGGAGAGATGATCAAAGGTTCGGATACTGGATACCTAGGACCTATTCCAGAACTCGGAGTAAATCTGGCTAAATTTTCTAAGGCGCGATGGGGTTGGGAGATTGATCCCGAGCAAGTTTTTGTTGCAACCGATGTCGGCGTAGGAATGGTTGAAATGGCCAGAACTGTGGTCAATCCTGGGGATTTGATAATGATTAATTCACCGGTTTATCACAACATGAATAACTGGATTACAGAGTTGAAATGTAAATCTTATGATGCGCCACTTACAAAGACTGGCCTGAATTACACAATTGACCTTAAAGCAATTGAACGTGGATATGGCGCCGGAGTTAAAGCGCATTTTTTATGCAATCCACA
>CAMCPZ010000040.1 GCA_945876865.1 Bifidobacterium breve
TGCGATCGATGAATATGCCAACATCCGCTTCATATCTCGTTGTGAGATCGCAGCTAAAGATCCAATAATCATCGTGATAACCGAAATCACTGCAATAAATGGCTTCCAACTTGTTTGTGCAGCATCTAAACCTAAGTAGAAAATTCTTAAAGTAGCGCCGAAGGCCGCAGCTTTTGTTGCCGCTGCCATGAATCCAGTGATCGGTGTTGGCGCTCCTTGATAAACATCTGGCTTCCATGAATGAAATGGAACTGCGCCAACTTTAAATAAAAGTCCGACTGAGAGAAAAATGATTCCAAGGAGCAAGAACACATCGTTTCCAGTGTTTCCGCGAATCGCATCTGTTAGGCCATTTAACGAGATAGTTCCGGAATAACCGTATAGAAGTGCGGCACCAAAAAGGAAGAATGCTGATGAATATGCACCTAGTAAGAAGTATTTAAGCGCTGCTTCCTGTGAGAGCAATCTGCGACGTCGGGATAATCCGGCCATTAAATAAAGTGGGAGTGAGAGAACTTCTAAGGCGACAAAGAGAGTTATATAATCTGTTGCGACCGGAAATAACATCATTCCTGCAACTGCGAACATCGTGAGTGGGAATACTTCGGTCTGTTGTTTGCCCGCTTGGATAGCCGCAGCTTCTTCTGCAGATCCAGGTAGCGCAGATGCTTGAGGGGCGAAATTATCTTGGTCTGCGATTACTAAGATTCCCAGGAATGCAAAAATTAATATTGCCCCCTGCAGAAACATTCCTGCCCCATCGACCGAGACAGATGTAACAGCAGCGATTGATGAACCATCATTTCTTACACGAACAAGTTGATTGAATGAGATTACGATTGCTGCGAGCGAGATGACTAGTTGCAATCTAGCGCGCCAGGCTGGCTTCGCGAATGCTTCAATCAAAACACCGATTAAGGCTCCCCCAAGAATAATCATGATTGGTGCAAGTAGTGCGTAATCTAAATTAGGTGCAGATAACATTTACTTCACCACCTTTGCTACTGGATCGCTTACCCCGGCATTAGTCATAATTGTCTGAGTGGTTGGATTAATTACTTCTAGCGCTGGTTTTGGATAAAAACCAAGTAGAACCAGAATCGCAATAACTGGAGCGATTGCAATTTTCTCTCGAAGGTTTAAATCTGATATCCCTGCACTTGAAGCAGGAGTTTCACCATGGATTGCGCGCTGAACAGCTAGTAGAACATAAAGTGCGGCGAGGATAATTCCAAGCGTTCCAAGAATTGCTGCTACTGGATACTTGGCAAAAGCGCCGAGAAGAACTAAAAATTCACTAACAAAGCTTGATAACCCTGGAAGCGCTAGTGCGGAAAGTCCAGCTATAAAGAAGGACCAAGCAAGGACTGGCGCTACTCGTTGCAAGCCACCAAAGTCTGCAATCTGCGAAGAACCACGACGCTTAATCATCCAGCCGGCTGTTAGGAATAGCGCTGCAGTTCCGAATCCATGATTGACCATGTAGAAAATTGCGCCGGTTAAGCTCTGCGAAGTTAGCGCAAAAATTCCTAGTGTTATAAAGCCAAAGTGCGAGATAGAAGTAAATGCAATGAGCGAATTTATATCTTTCTGGCCAATTGCTAAGAAGGCGCCATAAAGAATTGAAATTACGGCCAAGGTAATAATCGCCGGTGTAAAAGTCTTTGTTGCATCAGGGAAGAAGCTCATGCAAAAGCGGATCATTCCATAAGTTCCAACTTTGTCGAGAACGCCAAGTAGTAGCGTTGAAGTTCCCGCTGTTGCAGACTTTGCAGCAGTTGGAAGCCAGGTATGAAATGGCCAGAGTGGTGCCTTAATTGCGAAGGCGATAAAGAATCCTAGGAAGAGCCAATTCTGAGTGGTCGAATCAATATTCAACTGTGACAGTCTGGCGATATCGAAGGTTGCGCCACCTTGGTTGACCGAAATAACGTAAAGACCAATAACTGCAGCCAACATCAGCAATCCACCGAAGAGGCTGTAGAGCAAGAACTTCATGGCCGCCGCCGCGCGTTCGCCAGAACCATAGCCACCGATAAGGAAGTAAACCGGCAGAAGCATGGCTTCAAAGATTACATAGAAGAGGAATACATCGGTGGCTGAGAAAACCCCGATCATCATGGTTTCAAGAATCAATAGCAGAATGTAGAAAACCTTTACATTCCAACGACCATTCTCGGATTCGTTCCAGCCCGCAAGGAAAACTACTGGAACCAAGATTGTTGTCATCAAGATAAGCACAAGAGCCATGCCATCAATACCGACTGCATAATTAATATTGAATGCCGAAATCCAAGTGCGGACTTCGGTAAATTGCATTGCGCTGTTATTTCGATCAAAACTTAGCGCCATAACGATTGAAACGAGAGTCACCAATAAAGAGAAGGCAAGTGCTACTTGCTTAACCAACTTGGCATTGCTAGCTGGTAAAAATCCAACCACTAAAGCACCAAACAATGGAAGCAGTAGTAAAGATGTCAAGATACTCATAGCGTTACCATCCAAACTGCTGCAATCAAGGCAATTACGCCTAGAACCATAATCAAGGCATAACTTCGGACATATCCATTCTGAATATTTCGAAGATTCGATGCAGAAATTTGAACTACCCAACCAACTAATCGAACCAAACCATCAACAACTTTGTAATCAGTATTTACGAGTCCTGCAGTCAACTTCTGTCCTGGGCGCATAAATACCGCTTCATTAAAGGAATCTTGGTAAAGATCTTTGCGGGCAGCTTTGGTAATTCCTAAAACATTTTCAGGTGCAACAACTGGAACTGTCCGGTATTTGAGAACTG
Source organism: Bifidobacterium breve (assembly GCA_945876865.1). Classification (GTDB taxonomy): domain Bacteria; phylum Actinomycetota; class Actinomycetes; order Nanopelagicales; family Nanopelagicaceae; genus AAA044-D11. The sequence goes on from CAMCPZ010000040.1 coordinate 2,804, forward strand.
CAATTGCAACACCAATTGCAACCACTGTCAGCGCCATTATTGAAACGACGATTGGAGGTAACAGATGCTCGGAATGATATTCTTGATTTTCGTTTACAACGGGTTGAAGCCAATTGACTAGGGCGCTTCCAGAGTTGAGCAGGAATCCAGATGCAACTGATCCAATTGCCAGAGCTGCCATCGGAGCCCACATTATGAACGGTGACTCATGTGGATGAGCTTTTTCATCCCAGCGCTTGGTTCCGGTAAATGTTAAAACCATTACCCGCGTCATATAAAAAGCAGTTATTCCAGCGCCAAGAAGTGTGATGCTTCCAAGAAGTATTCCTTGAATTCCGCCGGAATCAAATGCAGTTTCAATAATTTTATCTTTTGAATAGAAGCCAGCGAATGGCGGGACCCCAAGAATTGCTAAATAACCAAGCCCAAATGTTGCGGCAGTGATTGGCATAACTTTTCGAAGAGCACCATAACGTCGCATATTTACTTCATCATTCATGCCATGCATTACTGAACCAGCGCCAAGGAACATGCCGGCTTTGAAGAAACCGTGGGTGACCAAGTGCATGATTGCGAATGCATATCCAATTGGACCAAGTCCAGTAGCAAGAATCATGTAGCCAATCTGAGACATTGTCGAAGCTGCTAGCGCCTTCTTAATATCGTCTTTAGCAGTTCCGATCAGTGCACCAAACAAAAGTGTTATTGCGCCAACGATGACAACCATCAATTGAGCAGTTGGTGAAGCATCAAAGATAAAGTTAGAGCGAGTTATCAGATACACGCCTGCGGTAACCATAGTTGCGGCGTGGATAAGTGCAGAAACTGGAGTTGGTCCAGCCATTGCATCGCCAAGCCATGATTGAAGTGGGAACTGCGCCGATTTACCGGCAGCTGCTAGCAAGAGCATTGCACCAATCGCGGTAAGTGCGCCGGCAGATGCACCAGACGCACCTTCCTTAACGCCGGCAAAAGTTACGGTTCCAAATTGCGTAAATGCAATCATGATTGCGAGTGATAAACCAACATCGCCAACTCGGTTCGCAACAAATGCCTTCTTTGCCGCGGTTGCATATGCCGGTTTCTCATTCCAGAAACCAATCAAGAGATAGGAAGCAAGGCCTACGCCTTCCCAACCTACATAAAGGTTTAGATATGAATCTCCCAAAACAAGAAGCAACATCGCTGCGATGAAGAGATTTAAGTAGGCAAAGAATCGACGGCGATCACGATCGTGGGACATATATGCGATTGAATAGATATGAATAAGGGTTCCGACGCCTGAAATTAGCAGCACAAAACAGATAGAAAGTTGGTCTAGAAGTAGCCCAGCATCAACCTGCAAAGAGCCAACTGAAATCCATTCAAAAAGTTTCTGGGTAGCAGCGCGGGCTTCGCCTTCGCGGCCTTGCATTGCGAAAAATTCAATTACACCAATAACAAAGACTGATGCTGAAACTAACGTCGCAAAGATATGTCCCCACTTATCGGCTTTCCGGCCTAGTAGAAGCAGCAAGCCAGAACTAAATAGTGGAAGGGCGATGAAATAAATTAAATTTGTGCTTATAGTCATTAGCGCTTCAACAAACTAGCATCATCAACAGATGCTGATCGACGGGAGCGATATATCGCAACGATAATCGCGAGACCAACTACAACTTCGCAAGCTGCAACAACCATAGTAAAGAATGAAGTAACTTGACCAGCAAGATTTCCATGAATTCTTGAGAAGGTTACAAAGGCTAAATTCGCAGCATTTAGCATTAATTCGATACACATAAATACTACGATCGCGTTTCTGCGAACTACTACTCCAATTGCGCCAATAGTAAAGAGGATCGCAGAAAGATAAATATAATTTGAGATATCCAATTAATCTTCCTCCTCTTTCTTGACTTCAAGTTCGAATGGTTTCGAGGACAACATGTCGCCTCTAGCCTCTAGAGTCGCTGAAATCGAGGACGGGGCTGGTGAACCATCGGGTAGAAGAGCAGGAACATCAACCGCATTGTGAAGTGCATAAACTCCTGAACCTGGAAGTCCGGCAGCAGCCGCAATTGAATCACCACGGAATCTGGCGATTGATTTATCTCGTTGTGCGGTGCGGGATTTAACTGGGTTGCTGTGTGCGAGAACCATTGCGCCAACGGCGGCAGTAATCAAGAGCGCAGAAACTACTTCAAAGGCCCAGACATAATTAGTAAACAACTCACGTGCAATACCTTGAACATTGCCCTCTGAATTTGCGCCTCTTAAACCAACTGCTTCAACACCGAGATTTGCGCGGGCTATTAATGAAACCAGTAATCCACTTAGCCCAATAGCGGCTGTAATTGCTAGGGGCCGCTGACCACGAATATTCTCGACTAATGAATCTGAGGAATCAACGCCAACTAGCATCAGAATAAATAAGAACAACATCATTACAGCACCGGTGTAAACAATTATCTGAACAATTCCAAGGAAGAGTGCATCTTGGGCGATATAAAAAATTGCCAAGGTAACCATGACCCAAGCCAAGAGCAAGGCAGAATGAACCGCTTTCTTTACAAAGAGCATTCCAAGAGCAGCGATTACAGCAAGTGGTGCAAGTATCCAGAAGAGAGTTGCTTCAGGGGCAAGGGTTTGACCTACTTCAATTGCGAAGCTATCCATTAGATCCGCCCGTTATATCACCGCGGTAATAATCAATATGGGTTGTTCCTGGAACCATTGGATGAGGTGGTTGCAACATTCCAGATTTTAAAGGAGCTAATAAATCTTCCTTCTCGAAAATTAATTTAGCACGAGATTCGTCCGCAAGTTCATATTCATTTGTCATTGTAAGTGCGCGAGTAGGGCACGCTTCAATACATAGTCCGCAGAAAACGCAACGTAGATAATTTATCTGATAGACCTTGCCATAGCGCTCTCCTGGTGAATATCGCTCATCATCCGTATTAGTTTCACCTTCGACAAGAATTGCATCGGCCGGACAGGCCCAGGCACAAAGTTCGCAACCAATACATTTTTCAAGTCCATCGTCATAGCGATTTAATTGGTGTCGCCCATGAAAACGTTCTGCGGTTGGTTCTCTCTCTTCAGGATATTGAACGGTATTGGGCTTCTTAAATATAGTTTTGAAAGTCACCCAGAAACCTTGCAGTTGCTTCGCAAAGGTCTTGGCCTCCTGGCTTTCTATTGGGGTATTTGCCTTTGCGGCTGCGGTTAGACCGAGATCATTTGAACGCGGAGTTAAAGGATTATCCATTTAGTTGCTCCGTTCTATTCTTATTGATTTTTCCTGGAATCGCAGGAACTGGGAAACTTGGCACGGCTACTTCACCTAATTCATCTTCTTGGGCTCTACGTTTCTTTGAAGATTCGAAGAGACTAGATCCAGCTAGCACAAGGAGAACGATTCCAAAGCTGAAGCCAATCAATACGGAACGAGGTGCGCCTTGTTGTGAGAGAACTCGTAGAGTTGAAACAATCAGAATCCAGATTAGAGAGAATGGAATCAAGACTTTCCAACCAAATTTCATAAATTGGTCGTAACGAAGTCTTGGAAGAGTTCCACGTAGCCAGACAAAGATAAAGAAGAAGAAGACAACTTTTGCCAAGAACCAAATAACCGTGAACCAACCACCTAGCCAGCTTTCAGTAAAGCCAAGACCGGGCAGTGCACGGTATCCGCCAAGGAAGAGAGTTGTTGCAAGTGCAGAGACTGCAACGATATTTACATATTCTGCTAAGAAAAAGAGCGCAAATTTAAGTGATGAATATTCGGTGTGAAAACCACCGACAAGTTCGCCTTCAGCTTCAGCTAGATCGAATGGTGCGCGGTTAGTTTCACCGACCATAGAAATGGCAAAAATAACAAAGGATGGGAATAGTGTTACGCAGAACCACCATTGATCTTGTGCTGAAACTATTTCTGCGGTCGACATTGAACCGGCATAAATAAACACTGCTACAAGTGAGAGCCCCATAGCAATTTCATAAGAAATAACTTGGGCGCTAGAACGCAGGCCACCAAGTAATGGATATGTAGATCCTGATGACCAACCCGCTAGAACTATTCCGTAAACACCAATTGAAGCAATTGCAAAGATATAGAGGACACCAACTGGGATATCAGTCATCTGCATAACAGTTTCCTGACCAAAGAGATTAACTGGGCCAGATAGCGGAATGACTGCAAATGCCATGAAACAAGTTGTAGCGCTAATTATTGGTGCGATAACAAAGACGATGCGATCTGCCGCTTTAGGAATTAAATCTTCCTTTAGAGCAAGCTTTACGCCATCTGCTAAAGCTTGAATCAAGCCAAATGGGCCAACTCGGTTAGGGCCCATTCGTTGTTGCATTCGAGCAACAAGGCGACGCTCGCCCCAAACTGACATAAGAGTCGCTAATACGCAGACCACAAATATGAGTAACCCCTTTACCAGAGTTATCCAACCTGGATCGGTAGCAATTATTTCGGCATTAGTCATACTTTTACCACCGTTACTTGGCCGTTAACGAATCCTAGATTTGCAATTACTTGGGAATCAATTGAATTACGTGGCACCCAAATTGCATCATCAGACATTTCACTAATTTCAACTGGAAGTTTTAGCGATCCTAAATCTGAGGAGATCGAAATAAGTTCGCCATCATTGACACCAAGCTTGTTGGCTCTAGCCTTTGAAATTCGCGCAGTGGCTTTACGCGCGGTTCCAGCTAAGTTTGCTTCGCCTTCTTGCAAAGTTCCGAGATCCAATAACAAGCGCCAGGATGTTAAGTGCAGCTTTCCTTCGGAAACAACTGGCTTCACTTCAGAAGTCTTCTCGAAAGTTAACGCCTTGCCATCCCAATTACCAAGCGCAGAAATTTCGCGCGCTGTTGCTGCCACTGTTGGCAGATTAATCGGACTTTCCATTTCATCAGCAATCATCGAGAGAATTCGGACGTCACTTTTTGATAGTGAATCGGCGATTGCTTTATCAAAGTTTCTTATGCTGCCTTGCCAATCTTGAAATGAACCACTCTTCTCGATAACAGCAGCGACTGGAAGAACAACATCTGCGACAGCAGTTACAGCGCTATGTGAAATCTCAAGTGAAACTACAAAAGAATTTAATAATTGTGAAAGTGCATCACTCGAAATATCTAGCGGATCAACACCGCCAATTACAACAGCATCTAAATTATTAACAACTAGCGCATGGAGAATTTCAGAAGTTGAGCGGCCAGGGTTGGTAGGAAGTGAATCAACAGACCAAGCTGCTGCAACATCTACGCGTGCACTGGCTTCAGAAACTGGTCGGCCACCTGGAAGTAGCGTTGCGATTGCGCCGGCTGAAAGTGCACCGCGTTCGCCAGCACGACGTGGAATCCAAGCTAACTTAGCACCAGACTTTTCAGCTAGCTCAACTGCACTGGTCAAGGCTCCAACTTTTTCAGAGAGGCGTTCACCAACCAAGATAACGCTCTTGGAAGTTATTCCAGAAATAGATCTGATGTCAGAGACAAGTTCGGCATTTAGCTTTACAGATCCGCGGCTAGCAACAGGAGCATCACTAATAACTTTTAGTGCACGCTTTCTGAACTGCTTATAGATTCGCAGAAATACAATCGGTGATTCTTCTTCTGGTTCAAAGCCAAGCAATACAACTTGATCTGCCTTATCAATATCTTTATAAGTTGTTTTGAGACCGAGTGCAGTGCTGCTTAAGAATGAAGTTTCTTCTTCAGAATATGGACGTGAGCGGAAATCAATATCGTTTGTTTTCAGTGCAACTCTTGCAAATTTACTGTAACCGTAAGCATCTTCAACTGTTGAGCGGCCGCCAACCAATACGCCAGCGCGCTTGCCCTTTAGACCATTGGCTGCAAATGCAATTGCTTCTGGCCAAGATGCTTCATGAAGCTCGCCATCTTCACCACGAATCATTGGAGAAGTTACGCGTTCTCTACTTGTTAGATACTTAAATGCCCAACGACCTTTATCGCAAGTCCACTCTTCGTTGACTGAAGAATCATCTCCGGCGAGGCGACGTAAAGTTTTACCACGACGAATATCGGTGCGCATTGCACAACCAGATGCACAATGTTCGCAAGCAGAATCAACTGAAACTAAATCAAATGGGCGGGCACGGAAGCGATAAGAAGTTCCGGTTAGCGCACCGACTGGGCAGATCTGAACTGTGTTTCCAGAGTAGTAGGACTCAAATGGATCTTCTTCGTAAATTCCAACTTGTTGTAGCGCGCCACGTTCATTCAAAGTAATAAATGGGTCGCCTGCAATTTGTTCTGAGAAGCGGGTGCAACGAGCACAAAGAACACAACGTTCACGATCAAGCAATACTTGAGAAGAGATTGCTACTGGCTTTTCAAATGTTCGCTTAACACCTTCGAATCGAGACTCTGGACGGCCACTGCTCATAGCTTGATTTTGTAGTGGACATTCACCACCTTTA
>CAMCPZ010000041.1 GCA_945876865.1 Bifidobacterium breve
CGTCCCTTACCAATATCAACGAATGCAGCTTCCATGGATGGCAGAACGTTCTGGACTTTTCCAAGATAAACGTTTCCGACATATGAAATATTGCTATTTCGATTTACATAATGCTCGACCATGATTTTGTCTTCAAGAACCGCAATCTGGGTGCGGTCTCCAGCTTGGCGAACCAACATCTGGCGATCAACGTTTTCGCGGCGAGCTAAATATTCGGATTCAGTTATTACAGTTCCGCGACGGCGAACGAAATCTCTTGGCTCGCGATCATTGCGGTTACGGTTGCCACGATCATTGCGGTTACGGTTACGACCACTGCGATCTGGTCGAGTTCCTTGATCATCGCGAACTTTGCGTTCTCTAGGTTCACGGGGTTCTCTTACCTTTACAACAGTTATTACGCCATCTTCTTCAATCGTTTCACCTGGAGTTACACCATCGCCCTTTGCGCGACGGCGACGTCGGCGACGAGGACCGGTTGGTGAATCTTCACTAGCTTCAGAAATATCTCCAGCATCTAACTCTTCGTCAGTCTCGGAATCGTGATCTACATTCGTGTCATCGCTATCTCGGCCACCACGACGGCGACCTCTACCACCACGACGGCGACGACGAGAATTTGAATCTGCTTCGGACTCTTCACTTGATTCAACTGGCTCTGCAACTTCAGCTTTCGCCTTAACTTTCTTCGGTGCTACTGCTTCTGGCGCAGCCTGAAACATCGGAACCGGAATACTTGGAGCTGCAGATTTCTTAGTAGTTTTTACTTCAGTCTCGGCGACTTCAACTACTTCTGCATCATTTTTTGCTGCAGCCTTGGCTGCTGATTTCTTGCTTGCACGCTTGCGCGCACCTTTTGGCACTATAGCCATAACGTTAAATCCTCATCTAAATACTAATTCTTGGTAAAACTTCCTTTTGAAAGCTTTTGCATCTGCTGCTACCTCGAGTAATTAAGGCCTTCAAGTTCTTTGAGACCGCTCGGAGCGCGAAATGCTAAGCGAAAGTATCCCCTAAAATCTGGCGAAAGACCAACTTCGCCCCCGCTTATGCGGGATTTACCTATCTAGTGCGTAAGTGGACGTTCTGAATCAAGCCTAGGCCGATCAAATTCGCGAACATGCTCGAGCCGCCATAGGACATAAAGGGCAATGGCACACCGGTCATTGGGACCAAGCCCATTGTCATACCGATATTTTCGAATGTCTGAAATGCAAACCACGCAATTACGCCAACACAAACTAAGCGCCCAAATAAATCATCCGTTCGTTTCGCAATTGTGAATGCCCGCATAAAGAAAATCGTAAAGAGAAGCAAAATAAAACCACTCCCTAAGAAACCTAACTCTTCACCAGCAACTGTAAATATAAAGTCAGTCTGTTGTTCTGGAACAAATCGGCCATTTGTTTGCGGGCCATCAAAGAGCCCCTTGCCCAGAATTCCACCTGAACCAATTGTGATTCTCGACTGTCGAAGTTGATAGCCGGTTGCTTGCGGATCCGCAGATGGATCGACGAATGATTGAAGTCTTGCAACTTGATATTCATCAACTATTCCAGCCTTGACTGCAGTAAATCCACCGACAACAGCAAGTAGAAGTAATCCGACTACCCATCTAGATGGTGCCCCAGAAGTTCCAATTATTGCAACAACAGCAGCGCTAATAATTACAACAGTTCCAAGATCCGGCTGCAACAAAATTAAAAGAATTGGAACTGCCGCGATTGCAAGGGCCTTGAGCACATCTTGATCGGTTGGATTTGCATCCGAATCGCGCTTCTCTGCCAAGATCATTGAAATTCCCACAATGATTGCAATTTTTGCTAATTCCGCAGGTTGGATTTGGAAACCACCAGGAAATGAGATCCACGCTTTCGCGCCATTAATTTCACTTCCCAATCCAGGAATCAAAACAATTATCAAACCAATGACTGCAAGCCCCCAAACTATTGGGGTATATGCCCGAAGTAATCGATAATCAATAAGTGTGGTGCCATAAGCAAGCAGGCCACCAATTAAAATATTTACTACATGGCGTTTTAAATAGTATTCAGGATCAAGGCCTTGCGCCGCAAACCAATTCCTGGTGGCTGCATAAACCAGAAGAGTTCCGATAATCAGAAGCGCAGCAACCGAAAAAGTTAGGATACGATCGAACTGCCCAAAATTCTCGCGGAACTTATCGCGTCTTCTATGATTCGAATAGATGCTCATGGCTGCACCAATTTAGCGTTCTTTGGGTCCACCTTAGGTAAATTAATGGGAACGCCATTTGGAAATATCTCTTTTGCTGGATCGACTTTGCCACCAGATACTCCGAAGAGTGCAGCATAGATATCTCGAACTCCCGCTGAAGAAATTGATCCACCAAAACCACCTTGGCTGATAACCATAACAACTACATATTTTGGATTTGTCGCTGGCGCAAATGATGCGAACCATGCGGTATCTCCCTTTTCTGTGCCATCTTTATTCAATCCCTTATCTTCAGCAGTTCCAGTTTTTCCAGCGATTTCCACCGGAAATCCAGAGTATGCACCAGCTGCTGTTCCCTCTGTGACAACTGCACGAAGTGCTTCGCGCAAAAACTTGCTTGATTTCTTTGACAGAACATTGGTAGCAGTAACTTCAGGCTTAAATTCCTTTACCACCTGACCATTTGGCTTCACAACAGCTCTAGCAACTTGTGGTTTATACATTGTGCCGCCATTTGCAATCGCCGCATACATCTGAGCCATTTGAATTGGCGTCATCAAAGTATCGCCCTGACCAATCGAAAAGTTGACTGCGTCTCCGGCTCGGAGGATATTTCCATCTAAGCAATTTTCACGGGCGATCTCAATTAGAAATGGAGTCAGATCTGATTTCTTAGCTCTGGTTTTAAAATTACAGTAGAAATCTTTATTCTCTTTATATACGCGCTCTTTCCAGGCTCGATCAGGAAGTCGACCGGAGGCTTCGCTCGGGAGATCGATTCCAGTTGTTTTGCCTAAACCAAAACCCCGAGCGGCAGTAAAGAAATAATCATTTAAGCCGGACTTAGGTGAAAGCCCACCGTCCCGAACCCACTCGTCGTAGGCAATTTGATACCAAATAGTGTCACAAGAAACGGCGATAGCACGCTTCATATTAATTGTTCCCTGCGACTTTGTTTCGAAGTTTGCGAATTCGCGATCACCAATCATTAATTTAGCGGGGCATTTATAGAGCGCATTCATGTCATATCCGGCATTCATAGCGGCAACAACAGAGACAGATTTAAATGTAGATGCTGGTGCATACATTCCCTGCAGCGGACGATTTAATGCAGGGACACCAGAACTTTCGCTAAACAAATTGTTTGCTTGCTTCTGGGTTAGGCCCACCTGCCAAATATTTGGATCATAAGTTGGGTAAGAAGCCAGGGCTAAAACTTTTCCGCTATTAATTTCCATAACAACGGCAGCTCCACCATCAGCGCGGCCACCCAGTGATCTAGCTCTTAGAACTGAAGTCTGCAGGGCCTTCTCAGTTGCTGCTTGCAATCTAGCATCTAGATTTGTTACCAGATTAAATCCAGGAACTGGTTGAGTACTCACCGCTTGTTTTGTTACAGACTCTTTACGATCAACAATGACTGTTTTTATACCAGCCGTACCACGTAAGAAATTGTCATACTGAAGCTCTAAGCCATCTTTACCAATAGTTTCTTCCCGATAATAGTTCTTACTTGAATCGGCTAAATCATCCTCATCTACCGAGCCCACATATCCAAGAACATGAGCACCATTCTCTCCAGCCAATCCGGGATAACTGCGAACCGGAACTGATTGCGCGCTTATGCCTGGAAATAACTCAGAGTTCTCTAAAACTTTAAGCGCTTGCTCTGTTGTAGCTGCTCTGGTGATTGGAATTGGTTGGAACCGAGTTCCCTTCCAACATCCAGCGCTCTGACTTGCTGGTAATTCGCCACAGAGTCGTGTTATTACATAAACATTCCCTGAAGTCTTTCCTACCAACTTTGCAACACGGGCCAAAACTACAGAACCTTTATCTGGCAATTTATCCAGAGTGCTTCGGTCGGCTGAAATAACCAATCCTGGGCGGTCCATTACAAGTGGGATTCCCGAGCTATCAACTATCGCACCACGAATAGCTGGGTTTACTACATCCCGGCTTTGAATACTTAGAGCCGCATCTTGATAAGTTAAACCATCAGCCACTTGAAGATAGAAAAGCCGTCCAGCTAGCGCAAGCATGAGAGAAATTATTAGAGCTTGAACGATTACCAGATTTAGCCTAGAGCGAAGACTCATATTCGTTCTCTTGAACTAAGTGTCAATGCCCGAAATTTAACAATTAAGGGAAGCAAAATTGAAGAGAACAATAAAGTCCAAATTCCATTCCCAAAAATACTCTTCAAATTATTAATGATGCTGCCATTGTTTTCACCCAGAATTAATCCAGCAATCAGAAACATAGTTAGGCTGATTGTTGCTCCGGCTGTCACAAGGAGAACAAATGCCATTGGCCGCTCGGTGAAATCGCCAATGCTCTCTCGGTTGCGCGAAAAGAGATAACCAATGATTGTGAGAATCAGCGCCCATTTTCCAAAAGGCGAATCTGATGAAGGTGAGAAATCTAAAACTATTCCTGCAATGAAACCAAATGAGATTGCGCCAAATCGATCTTCAAGAGCCATTAGGCCGAGAACAACGCAGAGGTAAAGCGAGAATCCAGCTATTGGAAAATTTATCTTAGATATCGCTGCCTCTTGAACTACAAAGAAGAAGAGCAGCAATGCGGAACTAAACCCGACTCGACTCCAGCTCAATTGTTCTCCTCATTTGCGGCTCGATCAGATAAATCCAAAGTTGGTGGCGGAGTTACATAAATTGTTTTAGTTGGAGTAGGCCTTGGTGTTGGAATTAGGGCATCTTTCGGTCCACCATTTTTACTTGAGATGATAACTGAAACTACACCGATGCTTCCTAGGTTCGAATAACTACTAACAACCGCTTCCTGGGTCAGGGTAAGACGAGAATTCTTAACCGACTTAACAAATCCAACTGGAACTCCCGGCACAAACGGTCTGTTGTTATCGCTTCCAAGCGAGAGAAGAACATCGTCTTTCTCAATAGTTCCCGATGGATCAAGTAGCTGCAGGGTGTATTCGCTGTCGCCCTCACCAAGTAATACACCGATGCTCTGGCTTCGTGCGATTCGGACCCCGACTCGGAAAGTTGGATCGCTCATTAGTAAAACAATTGCAGAAGATGAAGTTGTGCTCTTTACTACTCCGACTAATCCAAGTTCACCGATTACGGTCATATCCTTGAAAACACCATCGCTCGAACCAGCATCAATAGTGATTGTCTGACTGAAAGTTGCTGAACTACCTTTCCCGATTACCCGAGCAGACACAACTTTATAATTTCCGCGACCAGCAAGATCTAAGACGCTCTCTAACTTCTTTAACTGTCCTAATGTGTCATCGTTGAGAATTACTTTTTCGCGCAGTTTTGCATTCTCTTCTTTAAGTTCCTTCAGCTCGGATTTGGTCGTGCCAAAATTCTTGATATCTGAGAAGAAGCCGCCAACAGGCGAAAACAAGTCCGAAACTCCACGTTGGATTGGAGCTAAAAATGATTGTGTGGCACTTCTAGAACTACTCGTGATATTTACGCCACGCAGATCTAAAGTTATTAAAAATAGCGAAGTAACAAGAAGGATTACCAGCAGAAGGCGGGAACGGTTGTTGCCTCCGGCTGCCACTTGATTTTCTCCTTAACGGCGAGGTTCAGAAATCAAAACCTTTTCTAAGGCTTCGAATTCTTCAACACACTTGCCAGAACCTTCAGCAACTGCCTGCAGTGGACGCTCGCTGATATGAACTGGCATTCCAGTTTCATGGCGAAGTCTTTCATCTAATCCACGAAGAAGTGCGCCGCCACCAGTAAGAACGATTCCGCGATCCATTAGATCACTTGCAAGCTCTGGTGGGGTCTTATCTAAAGTGCTCTTTACGGCGTTAACGATTTGATTAACTGGATCTTCCAGCGCCTTGCGAATATCTTCGGCAGATACGCGAATTGTTTTTGGTAATCCGGTTGCCAGGTCACGTCCGCGAATTTCAGCATCTGGTTCGCCTGGAAGTTGGTATGCCGAACCAATTGCCATCTTAATTTCTTCAGCTGTTCGCTCACCTAATAGAAGTGAGTATTCGCGCTTAACCCAGTCAATAATTGCTTGATCTAACTCGTCTCCACCAACACGGATTGATAGCGCTGTGACAATTCCGCCAAGTGAAATAACCGCAACCTCAGTAGTTCCGCCACCAATATCAACAACCATGTTTCCAGTTGGTTCATGAATTGGAAGTCCGGCGCCAATTGCAGCAGCCATTGGCTCTTCAATTATGTAAACCTTACGAGCACCAGCTGCATAGCCAGCATCTTTAACTGCACGTTGTTCAACACCGGTGATACCTGATGGAACACAGACAACAATTCTTGGCTTAGCTAAATAACGACGACGGTGCACTTTCTGAATGAAGTAACGCAACATCCGCTCGGTTGTATCAAAGTCTGCAATCACACCATCTTTAAGTGGTCGGATCGCAACAATATTTCCTGGTGTGCGCCCGATCATTCGCTTTGCTTCAAGACCAACGGCGAGGATTCCGCCAGTATCTTGATTGACCGCAACAACGCTTGGCTCATTTAGAACAATTCCGCGACCACGAACATAAACAAGTGTGTTTGCGGTTCCTAAGTCAACAGCCATATCTCTTCCGATAAATGACATGCGATTTGGATTCTTTTTGCTCATTTGAGACCTTTCAATTAATTTAGCTCGGGGAAGAAAATTGCTATTTCACGAGCTGCAGATTCTGGTGAATCTGAACCGTGAACAATATTTTGCACAACCTTGGTCCCTTGATCGCGAGCAAGATCGCCACGAATAGTTCCGGGTTCTGCGGTTGTTGGATCTGTAGTTCCTGCTAGTTTTCTAAATCCTTCAATCACACGATTTCCTTCGGCAATCATTGCGACTATCGGACCAGATAGCATAAATTCAAGAAGTGGTTCGTAAAAAGGTTTGCCTTCATGTTCGGCATAATGCTTTGCTAAAATTTCTCGATTTGGTGTCATCATTTTCAAGCCAACTATTTTGTAACCCTTATTCTCAACACGAGAAACAACTTCGCCGACTAAAGATCGAGCAACGCCATCTGGTTTAACCAGGATTAGGGTGCGCTCTATTTCTTGGGAATTCACGGGCGTCAGTCTAATGCGAGCGCCCGAAAGTTCTTAATCCGAGAATTTCTGGTGATTATTTGAGGGGTTTCTGGCGCAGGAGCTCGGCCCGGATTGCCTCACCCTTACGTCCCACTACGTAGGCGGCGATCCAAAGCCCAGCAAAAAGCGCTCCAACGAAATACATCGAAGTCACGAAGTAACCGTAAGAAATCATTGCAATCTGCAGAATCGAACCCACGACCCAGCCAATTTTCTTTTTCATTAAGCCGGCATTTAGCAGGAGCAAGATTGCGATTATGCCGCCATAGGTTAAAACAGAACCGCTGTTCTCGCCCATAGCCAGAAGGATTGCGAAGGCCATAACGAAAGCCTCCATTGCTAAAACAGATGCGCTTAAAACTCTCACTTTTCCTCCGATCTTCCAATCTTTCGCAAGATGACCCGTGCAGATCCTGCGGTTACAACAGATCCGGTGATCACAACTGCGCTTACGCCATCACTTACTTGATTGATTAAGGTTACCTGCTCCATCGCATAGGTGATAGCCGAATTCAAATCTTCCTCTTTATATACTCGTTCACTTCCAAATACTTGAACCGCTTCTTCGAATAACTGAGAGACGGCTAGAGCACGAGGCGATTCAGATTTCGTAACCACCAATCGATCAACAACTGGTTCGAGCGCCTTCAATACTCCCTTGACATCTTTTTCCCCGAGAATTCCCAGAACGCAGAAGATAGATTCGAAATCAAATTCACTTCTAAGTGTTTCGGCTAACGCCGTTGCGCCATGAGGATTATGCGCTGCATCAACTATCACGGTTGGGTCTCGGTGCAAGATTTCTAAGCGTCCTGGGGATGTAACTTTTGCGAAGGCAGAACGCACAAGCTCTTCATCTAATTTAACTCCGACAAATGCTTCTACTGTTGCGATGGCGATTGCCGCATTATTTGCTTGGTGCGCACCATGAAGTGGTAGATAAATTTCAGTATATTCACCGTGGATACCTTGCACTGAAATTAACTGCCCACCGACTGCAATGTCTCGCCTAATTAATGAGAATTCAATTCCTTCTCGATATGGAATCGCTGATTTCTCTACTACTTTTTCTAAAAGAATTCGGGCAACCTCTGGTTCCTGTGCTGCTAAAACCACATGTGATTCTGGCTTAATAATCCCGGATTTAGTCTGAGCAATTTCTTCAACGGTCTCGCCGAGATACTCCATATGGTCTAAACCGATTGGCATCAACACTGACACTGCGCTCTGCACAACATTTGTTGCGTCCCAATCCCCGCCCATTCCGACTTCAATAATTCCGATATCTACTGGGTGCTCGGCAAATGCAACAAATGCCATTGCCGTTATCGCTTCAAAATATGAAATTGGAGTATCACTTCGACTATCGATCAAATCCAAATACAGAGCAATGTCGTTGTAAGTGGCTATTAACTCTGCTGGGCTAATTGATTCACCCTTGATTGAAATTCGCTCCAGGAAACTCTCTAGGTGCGGGCTAGTAAATCTCCCAGTCCGATATTCAAGTTCTGAAAATAAAGCATCCACCATTCGCGATGTACTGGTCTTGCCGTTGGTTCCACCGATGTGAACAGTTGGAAACGAGAGCTGTGGAGAACCCAAAGCATCGATGAGCGCTGAAATACGGTCCAATGAAGGTTCAATTTTGTTCTCGGGCCAGCGCTTCATCAGCGCAGTTTCGATAACTTTGATTACTTCTAAATCTTCAGGTGTTGCCATTACTTAGTAGGCAGTGCAGCTAGTTGCGCAGTAATACTTTCAATATCTGCACTAGTTTGTGTTAGGCGCTCTCTAATTTCCTGGACAACTTCGATTGGCGCTTTGGCCATGAAGCCTTCATTCTCTAATTTAACTTT
>CAMCPZ010000042.1 GCA_945876865.1 Bifidobacterium breve
GCAGCGCATTGATCAATGAAGCTTCGCTCATAAGGAGTGAATAAAGGACCTGCGAAGTAAATTTTTATTGTGCAACACCTCCTCTGTTATTGGACGAGAGTAGTCTTTCTAGGTAGATTTCTGCAATCGATTTCATTCATAATCTATAAAGTCTTGATGGAGAGAGGGCTTTGCTTACCTCATATAGAGAAATTCTTCGTCATAGTCATTCCTTACCTACTTTTGGTTACGGGATGGTGGGCAGGATTCCGGTAGCGATGAATACCGTGGCGCTAGTCTTTTTAATCTCATCCGTTCGGGATTCTTTCTTATTGGCTGGAATCGCATCATCTTTCTACACCTTGTGTGGAGCAATTGTTGGACCAAGAATTGGGCGGTTGGCAGATCGATTTGGCACCAGAATTGTCTTACTTCCGATCACCTTTATTAATTCTCTTTCAATAATTGGTGTCGTATTTTTTAGTTCAAGATCCGTTCCCTTACTTTTATTATTCTCTGCCCTATCTGGCGCAACTATGCCAAGTTTTGGTAGCTATACCAGAACTCGCTGGAGCAGGACGATAAAGGATAGGCGGGAGTTAGGGGTAGCGCTATCACTTGAATCAGTGCTTGATGAAACGGCATTTGTTGTTGGTCCCGCACTTGCAGGATTTTTATTTTCACTCTATGGATCGAACTCTCCACTAGTGGCAGGAATTGTTTTCACCGTAATTGGTGGCGTGGGGCTGGCTATAACTTCTTTTGATAGCGGAATGAGAGGTAGTGCTCCAGAGCGAATTGGTGGCCTACTTAGAATTAAGTATGTGAAGGCTCTCTTCACCTCCCTTATTGCACTTGGATTACTATTTGGCTCCAACTTTGTTGTCATTCTTGCAGTTGCTAAAGAAAATAATCGCGCAGCTGAAGGTGGAATATGGGTGGGACTGTATCCAATAGGTAGTTTAGTGGCGGGATTGGTCTACGGAGTAATTCATTGGAAATCTCGAAATGCCACACGATACACATTAGCTCTATTCTTTATGACCTTATCAACTAGTGCTATTTTATTTTCCCAAAACATCGACACAATTGTTTACTTCATCATTCTTTCCGGTATAGGGATAGCTCCGGCCTTGATTGCAGCTAACGCGCTTCTTAAAGACTTAGTGCCGCTAAGTCGTTTGAATGAAGCTTTTTCAATGCTAGGAGCTTCCATTTCCATAGGCATTACTCTGGGAAGCACATTAAGTGGCTCTCTTGTTGATCGCTTTGGTGGCTGGGACGGTTTTTACTTCATGACCGGGGCAACACTTCTTGCAACTTTACTCTCATTAATTTGTATCAGGGCTGGCAAATATGAAACTAAAGATGAAACAATAAGTCATGGCTGAAAAGATAATCTATGACACCGATCCAGGCATAGACGACGCTCTAGGGTTGTTGCTTTTGGCGGCATCACCAGAGATAGATTTATTGGCAATTACTGTCACTCATGGGAATACCTCTCAAGAAAAATGTCTAAATAATGCTTTAAAACTAGTGGAATTGACTGGCATTACAAAAGTGCCTGTGGCTCGCGGAGCTGAAGAGCCATTAGTAAAAGAATTATCTGTGGCTGAGGAGACGCACGGTGAAGGTGGGCTGGGCTATGCGATTCTTCCAAAGAGTGCAATAAGTCCCTGCTCTGAGTTGGCTCATGATTTGATAATTCGTTTAGTACGAGAAAATCCAGGAGAAGTCACGCTACTGTGCGTTGGGCCAATGACCAACATCGCACTAGCTTTTTTGAAGGCGCCAGATATAGTCTCTAAAGTTCGAAGAATCGTTTCAATGGGTGGGGCTATCCATTATCCCGGAAATGTGACACCACAAGCAGAATATAATGTCTTTTGCGACCCAGAAGCATTTGAAATAGTTCTCAAGTCAGGAATTGATTTTACATTGGTCCCACTCGATGTTACCTATCAATGTATTTTGACCACAGATCATCTCGAGAAAATAACGGAGGCTCGAAGCGAAATCAGGAATTTCATTTTCGATTCCACCCGCTTTTATATGGAATTTCATGAAGATTATCAAGGCATAAAAGGGTGTGCAATAAATGACCCACTTGCTGCAGCGATCCTGCTTGACCCAACATTAGTTAAAAACCGTGATTACTATTTAACGATAGAACTTACAAGTCCAACTTCGAAAGCAAAAACAATCGCAGATCACTACGGCTTACTCAAATCTGCACCAAATGCAAAGGTATCAATGGAGGTTGACGTTGAAAGATTTATGGAACTATTTATCAACAGAATGAATCGACTTCAATAGTGAAGCAGTTTCATATACAGGTCTCCAAAGGCCAAGTGGGCCGCTATGTATTAATGCCCGGGGATCCAGGACGAGTTCCCTTAATCGCTGCTCTCCTTGATAACGCCGTTCATGTGGCAAGTAATCGGGAGTTTGTAACCTACACGGGAACTTTAGATGGCGTTGAGGTTTCAGTAACTTCCACTGGAATAGGCACCCCCTCTAGCGCAATTGCAGTCGAGGAGTTGTTTCGATGCGGAGCCGATACATTCATTAGAGTGGGAACTTCAGGAAGTATTCAAAGTGGAACTAAGTCTAATGACATAGCAATAGTCACTGGAGCTATTCGCCATGAAGGCACTTCAAACCACTATATGCCAATTGAATTTCCTGCAGTTTGTGACGTTGAAATTGTGCAGGCTATGTGTAAGGCGGTTGATAGATTAGAACTGCCTCATCAAGTGGGGATTTCGCACTCTAAAGATTCATATTATGGAGAAGTCGAACCTGAAAGGTCGGCAGTCTCAGAACAATTACTTGATGCCTGGCGTGCCTGGCGTATTGGGGGAGCAATATGTTCGGAGATGGAGATCTCGACCATCTGTGTTGTTTCAAGCATTTTGGGGGCCAGGGCGGGAGGAATCATGGCTATGCACGGCGAGGGAGAATTTGGGCCACTTGATAATCTCATTAAAGCTGCGGTCGAATCCGTTAGAGAATTAATCTCAATTGATAAGAAAAAGGGGAAATGATGGAAATCAACGATAAGCAGTATCACATTCAATTAAAGCGAGGGGATGTTGGAAAATATGTCCTTTTACCTGGAGATCCAGGGCGTTGCGAACCCATCTCTCGTCTATTTGATAATCCAAAGTTGGTAGCAACTAATCGAGAATATGTTACTTACACGGGCACATTAGATGGAGTTCCAGTGTCAGTTACTTCAACTGGAATCGGTTGTCCATCGGCTGCAATTGCTCTTGAGGAGTTAGTTAAATGCGGGGCTGATACTTTTATAAGAGTTGGAACTTCTGGTCATATCCAAAAAGATATAAAGTCTGGAGAGTTGGCAATAATTACTGCAGCAATTCGCGACGAAGGAACATCACGTCACTATATGCCAATCGAATTTCCAGCGATCGCGAGCATCGATACAGTTTTAGCCCTTCAAGCTGCAGCCAAGAAAACTGGGGCTACTTTTCGTACCGGTATTACTCAATCAAAAGACTCTTTCTATGGGCAGCATGAACCTGAACGCATGGGAGTGGCCCGTGATTTACTAGAACGTTGGAAGGCATGGGAAATTGGCGGAGCGCTATGTTCAGAGATGGAAGCCTCTGCATTATTTGTCATCGCATCGATGCTTAGAGTCAGAGCTGGCGGAGTGATGATGGTGCATGGAAAAGAACCTATGCCAAGCCTTGATATTCTCTTGGAGACTGCAATTCAATCTTTACGAGAGTTAATTTCTATGGATAGGGCTAATGGGAAAAAACTCACCATTTAATTAGCAAGATCTAATCGCGGTCAACATCAAGTTCCAGAACTTCGAACGATCTAGTTCTAGAGCAACATTGCAGTTGGCACTCCTGCCAAGACGATTATGTAAATCAACTACAGTGGCACCTCTTGTAAGAGTTCCACTAAGTTCTACTTCTACATTTACCATTCGTGTTTTGACCACTGTTCTATCTATCAATAGCGCAACTGCCACTGGGTCGTGCAGTGGGGGATCTGGCATTTCGAAAACTTCATCATATGTTTTTGCAAAGAACTTGAGCAAACCAATAATTATCTTACTTAATTTGGAATTCATCTTATCCAGCTCATTAAAAATGTCTGGGGTTACCAAGGCTTGATGGGTAACATCAAGTCCACACATGGTAAGAGGAAGTCCACTTTGCAGCACTACTTCTGCCGCTTCAGGATCCATCCAAATATTGAATTCTGCATAAGGGGTGCGATTACCACGCGAAGCGCTACCCCCCATAAATACAATTTCCGAGATTTTTGGTTTTAGCCCAGGGTGCATCTTGAGAAAAAGTGCAATGTTTGTGAGTGGTCCGGTAGCAATCAAAGTAACGGACTTATCACTTTCTCTTATTAACTTTGCAATTAAATCCACTGCATGTAAAAGCGATAATTCAATCTTTGGTTCAGGAAGTTCAGCCCCATCAAGCGCTGACTCTCCATGTATATCGTTAGCTTCTTCAAAAGCCCCAAGGATTGATTTACCCGCACCTTCTGCAATAGGGACATCTATATTTGCTAAAGTCGCAATTCGCCTAGCATTTAAAGTGACTTTGGAAATTCCACCGTTACCAGAAACTGTAGTTATACCTAACAATTTCAAAGCAGGATTTTTGGCAGCGAGAATCATGGCAAGAGCATCATCGTGGCCTGGATCGCAATCAAGAATTATTGGCAAAGCATCCATGCGGCAAGAGTAGGGTAGAAGTTGTCTTCCGCCTATTTTGTAATGGCTTCTCAAAAGGAAATTTGCTCGCTATTATCTGCCTATGCTGGCCGTTGATTCGAATGAAACTTCGATCAGGAGTTTTCTAAGAAACCTTTCACCAGTAGATCAAGTGGGTGCAGAAGCACGAGCGAGCATGCTATCTACCCGTAGCATCAAGACAGCCAGTAAATTGTGGGCTATCGACACTGCAATCTCAATGATCGACTTAACCACGTTGGAGGGTGCTGACACTCCCGGAAAAGTAATCTCTATCTGTGCGAAAGCAATTAGGCCAGATCCAACAAATCTTGAAGTCCCACATGTAGGCGCAGTCTGTGTTTATAACGATATGGTCAAGGTAGCTAGGCAATTCTTGGACTCTTCCGGAGGTGAACAAATTCCTGTTGCTGCCGTATCGACTGCTTTCCCATCAGGTAGAGCGAGTATTGAAGTTAAACAGCGTGACACTGAAGACGCCATTGCCAATGGAGCAACCGAGATTGATATGGTCATTGATCGCGGCGCATTCCTGTCCGGGAACCTATCAAAAGTACTTACTGAAATCGTTTGCATTAAAGAAATCTGCGGAGATCGAGCGCACTTGAAAGTGATACTAGAGACAGGGGAATTGGTAACTTACGACAATGTTAGAAAAGCATCATTTCTAGCTATGGCTGCAGGTGCAGATTTCATTAAAACAAGTACTGGCAAAGTTCAGCCAGCAGCCACCCCAGCAGTTGTCTTGGTAATGCTTGAAGCGGTCAGAGACTATTACCAACTCACAGGAAAGAAAATTGGTGTAAAACCAGCAGGGGGTATCCGAACAACAAAAGATGCCATAAAGCAGCTCGTCTTGGTCAACGAGACTGCTGGACCAGAATGGTTAAATCCAGAACTCTTTAGAATAGGTGCGAGTGCGTTGCTAAATGACTTATTAATGCAGAGAATGAAGATGAAAAGCGGTCAGTATTCTGGCCGGAATTACGTGAGCTTGGATTGAAATGAACTTTGAATATTCACCTGCCCCTGAGTCGATTGCAATTGTTGATATAAAGCCAGAATATAACCTCTTTATAGGTGGGAAGTTTGTTCCATCAAAGGGTGGAAAACGATTTGAATCTATAAATCCAGCTAATGAAGAAGTGTTATCGCATATAACTCAAGGAACTTCGGCTGATGTTGATCGCGCAGTTAAAGCTGCTACTGAAGCCTATAAAAAGATTTGGTCAAAGATGTCTGGCGCTGAAAGAGGAAAGTATTTATTTAGAATCGCCAGAATTCTTCAAGAGCGGGCAAGGGAATTTGCTGTTTTAGAATCAATGGATAATGGAAAACCGATACGGGAAACTCGAGATACAGACATTCCTCTGGCTGCTGCTCACTTTTTTTATCATGCGGGCTGGGCAGATAAGCTCGAATATGCAGGAGTAGGAGAAAAGCCAAAGCCCCATGGCGTAGTGGGTCAGATAATCCCTTGGAACTTCCCGCTTTTGATGCTGGCATGGAAAGTAGCCCCTGCTTTGGCAACAGGTAATACCGTGGTGCTTAAGCCAGCTGAAACAACTTCACTGACCGCCCTGTTGTTTGCTGAGGTCTGCCAACAAGCAGAACTCCCAAGTGGTGTTGTGAACATAGTCACCGGAGATGGTAAGACCGGTGAATTAATCGTTAATCATCCAGGAGTAAACAAAATTGCTTTTACTGGATCGACAGAGGTAGGTAAATTAATTGCAAGAAGCGTAGTAGGAACCAAAAAAGCTCTCACTTTAGAACTTGGCGGCAAAGGCGCAAACATTATTTTTGAAGATGCTCCGATTGATGAGACTGTAGAAGGAGTCATCAATGGCATTTACTTCAATCAAGGCCACGTTTGCTGTGCTGGGTCACGTCTATTGGTGCAAGAAAATATCAAAGAAGAGTTGCTGGAAAAACTAAAGCGTCGTATGTCAATGATTCGAGTGGGAGATCCTCTTGATAAAAATACTGACCTAGGAGCAATTAACTCCCGTGCACAACTTACAAAGATCAGGGAATTAGCTGATTCAGGCGAAGCTGAAGGAGCGCAGCGCTGGTCACCCGAATGCTCTCTTCCAAACAAGGGTTTCTGGTTTCCTCCCACATTTTTCACTAGCGTCTCTCAAGCACATCGAATTGCACGGGAAGAAATATTTGGCCCAGTTCTCTCAGTAATTACCTTTAGGACCCCTAGCGAGGCTATAGAGAAGGCCAATAACACCCCTTATGGACTCTCGGCTGGTATCTGGACCGATAAAGGTTCAAGAATTCTATGGACAGCTCAAAGATTAAAAGCTGGCGTAGTTTGGGCGAACACCTTCAATAAGTTTGATCCCGCCAGCCCTTTCGGGGGATATAAAGAGTCGGGTTGGGGACGAGAGGGTGGTAGGCATGGACTTGCTGCTTATCTCAGAGGGGAGCACTAGTGAGAATTGATGTGAAGAAGACTTATAAGTTATTTATTGGTGGCGAATTTCCACGCAGTGAATCAGGAAGAAGTTATGAAGTATATGACGCAAAAGGAAACTTCTTAGCCAATCCTGCGCTTGCCTCACGAAAAGATCTTCGAGATGCAGTGGTGTCTTCGAGAGGAGCAGCTGAGAAATGGGAGAAGACTTCTGCCTTTAATCGTTCCCAGATTCTTTATAGAGTGGCTGAAGTTATGCAAGGTAGAGCAGAGCAGTTTGTTTCTGAGATTATCGCTCAAGAAGGATTAACAAAAAGCCAAGCAAAAAAACAAGTAGAGAAGGCAATTGACCTATGGGTTTGGTATTCCGGATGGTGTGACAAGATTGCCACGATTTATGGCGCAACAAATCCGGTCTCTGGATCTTTTTATAATTTCACGATTCCTGAACCATTAGGAGTGGTTGGGGTTTTTGCTGGCGGAAAAGACTCTTTATTGGACCTGGTCCACGGAATTGCTCCAGTACTTGCTGGAGGCAATGTGGCTATCACTTTAGCTAATCAGAATTTTCCACTCTCAGCAATAACTTTGTCTGAAGTTTTTGCAACCAGCGATTTGCCAGCTGGCGTGGTAAATGTTTTAACGGGGAAGCACTCTGAATTAGCTAGTTGGGTTGCCTCGCATATGGACATTGACGGAATTGATGGATCGGGATTAGATTCTCAAGTTTATGAGAGCGTCCGCCTAGCTGGAACTGATAACTTAAAGAGAATAAAAAAGTTTTCTTCCACCCAAAGTCCTGAGAGAATACTTGCTTTTATGGAGAGTAAAACAGTCTGGCACCCAATAGGAATTTAAGCGCTAACTAAGATTTTTTCATATCCCCGCAGCGAAAAAGTTTCACGTCGTTTTGGTAGATCAACTAACTCTAATTTATCAAATGTTTTCAGCAATGCTGGAAGAGAGACTGACATTTCCATGCGCGCCAGCGGCGCCCCTAGGCAGAAGTGAATCCCAGCCCCAAAGCCAATATGAGGGTTGGCCCCTCTTGTAACATCAAAGTTTTCAGCGTTACTAAATACAGTTTCGTCACGATTAGCTGAACCCAGCAAGCTGACCACTTTTTGACCTGCTTTTATTGAAACACCAGAAATTTCCAGATCTGAAATTGCCGTTCGTTCAAAAAACTGCAATGGAGAGTCATATCGGAGAAACTCTTCGATTGCTGTTTGTGAATACTCATCGGGGTTGTTAAAAAGAATTTCTTTTTGCTCAAGATTATTTAGAAGAGCAACCATGCCATTGCCAAAACCATTAACACTGGCTTCATGTCCAGCATTTAGCAGAAGAATGCAGGTAGCGATTAGTTCTTGCTCAGAAAGTCGCTGCCCAGAGTCTTGCACCTGAGCAAGCTCGGTTATTAAGTCATCACTCGGGGAGACTTTACGTTTTTGCATTAGGTCTCTCACGTAGTCAGCAAATTCAGTAGAAGCTCTCTGCGCTGCAATTTGATGTTCAATTGGGGGATTTACTTCATACATTTTTACGATTGCTTGCGACCATGGCCTTAAGAAATGCTCATCCTCGAGCGGGAAGCCAAGTAGGTGAGCTATTACCTTAACGGGAAGAGGTTCAGCAAAGTCTGCGATTAAATCGAATTCCTTTTTGCTCTCTTTGATGTTTGCCAGCAGCTGGTTTGTTATCTGCAAAATTACAGGTCTGAGAGCCTCAATTCTATTTCGGTTAAATGCTTTGAGAACTAGGCCTCTTAAGCGAGTGTGTTTCGGTGGTTCACTATCTAGAATTGAATCTGAGTGGAGCCAGTTAAACACCTGCCACTCTGACTGCGGGCTCTTATCAATATAAACTCTTCCAAGACTCTTATTTCTGAGAACTTCATTGGCATCTCGATGAGTTGCAGCTAGAAATAATTGTAATTCGGGGTGCCAGATAGGCTTATT
>CAMCPZ010000043.1 GCA_945876865.1 Bifidobacterium breve
GATCTTGTAAGCATCATTGCAAATCTTGAATTAAAGAAGAAGCAGAAGGTGCTTCCAGAAGGTGCACTTCGCGAAGCATTTAGAATTTCACATGCAGTTGCTGAAGTTACAAATGTGGCACCAAGTGCGCGCCAACCATATGTCGGCGTTTCTTCATTTGCTCATAAGGCCGGACTGCATGCAAGTGCAATCAAGGTTGATCCCGCGATGTATCAACATGAAGAGCCTTCCAGTGTCGGAAATGATCGCCGGATGTTGGTATCTGAAATGGCAGGCCGAGCATCTATCGAATTGAAATCAGAAGAACTTGGTATCGCAATCGGTAACGATAAAGAAGTTGTTGGCCGAGTTGTCGAACGCGTTAAAGAGATGGAATCACGCGGTTATACCTTTGAAGCCGCCGATGCCTCATTTGAATTACTTCTTCGCGAAGAGATAGATGGAAAGCGCGCGACTTTCTTTAAAGTTGAAAAGTGGGACACAACAGTTAGCCGCGATGCTGACAATAAAGTCACTTCAAAGGCCTCACTCGTTATCTCTGCTGGTGGAAATAAGATTGAATCTCAAGGATCCGGAAATGGTCCGGTAAATGCCATCGACACCGCACTTCGTTCTGGCTTATTGAAGTTCTATCCAGAACTCGAAAAACTAGAGCTCACAGATTACAAAGTTCGTATTCTTGAAGGCCGTCTCGGAACTGGCGCAATCACTCGGGTATTAGTTGAAACAACTGATGGCACAACCGAATGGAGCACCATCGGAGTTCACGAAAATGTTATCGCCGCATCCGTAATGGCCCTAGAAGATGCAGTCACATTCGGCTTACTGCTTCAGGGAAGAAAACCCGAGTAACCTTTAAGCATGAGCGCCGAGCTAGTTGCCAAATATGAAGAGCACTTGGCGCTGGTTCGAAATCTGGCAGACAATTCAATCCGCGGATATGTCAGCGATCTAGAATCATTCTTGGCGCATATCGCCAAACTTGGAATCACTGAATTCTCAGAACTTAAAATCACGCATATTCGCTCCTGGCTTGCGAACCTTCAATCAACTGGAATTTCTAGAGCAACACTTGCACGTCGAATAGTTTCAATCCGAGCCTTTACTTATTGGGCCGCAAGCCAAGGCTGGATTCCATATGACATTGGGTCAGATCTAGCAATTCCAAAGGCCCACAAGACCTTGCCTGAAGTATTGAATCATTCGCAGACTCAAATAGTTTTAGATGCGATTGTTGCTAAAGCCGGGGAAGACCCAACACCAATTAACATCCGTGACCTAGCAATAATTGAAGTCTTGTATGCATCCGGAATTCGAGTATCAGAAATCTGTGGCTTGAATATTCGAGATATCGATTGGGAGCGAAACACTCTGCTGGTATTAGGTAAAGGTGACAAAGAACGCGTAGTGCCAATCGGTTTACCTGCACTTGCCGCAGTAAAAAATTGGTTAAGTGCAGGCCGCCCTGAATTTGTTAATACAATTTCTGGTGATGCAGTTTTTCTTGGTGCCCGTGGAAAAAGAATTGATCAGCGCACAGTTCGTGAAGTTGTTTATGATGCGATGGAAGCAATTGGTTCACACATGAGCCCACACGGACTTCGACATACTGCGGCAACCCATTTACTTGAAGGGGGAGCCGACCTTCGAACTGTTCAAGAGATTTTGGGTCATTCCTCGCTTGCTACAACTCAGATTTATACCCACATCTCACCTGAAAGATTAAAAACTGCATACGAGCAGGCGCACCCAAGGGCGTAAGCACCGCGTGCGCTAGGGGAACATAGGCTTCACAAAACTCTTGACAGAGAAAGTTTCGATGTTAAATTGAGTTATGCGCAAAGTTGCTCTAGCCGTTCTGGCTATGAGTGCGCTGATTTTCTCTTCGGCACCTGTTTCGCAGGCTGCATTAAATGCGCAAGTTAATCTCGATAATCCAAGAGTGGTGCCAATCTTTGGGCAGGATGGCCCTTCAGAAGTTAGGTTGATGGCCGGTTGGAGTGGATTCTTATATTCACCACGTATTGTCTTAAGTGCTGCACATTCGCATTACCGTTTTGATAACAATGGTAATCGAATATTAATTGAACCAGCTTTTATCACGGTTGGTAAACCTAACTCTTCAGCTAAGGATGCTGAAGGTAGAGCAAAAGTGATTAAAACATTTGTTGCAGACTTTACACAAATGGGAAACGACTTCATTGTTCTTGTATTGGATAGAGATTTAGTTACAGTCTCTCCAGCAAAGTTGATGACTGCAGAAATTGAGGCTGAATTAGTCAACGCACGATCAGAGGTAGCTTTCCAGGGATACGGTGAGTATCGAGATCGTTGTGCTCCGGGTGAGAAGAACCCTTGTAAGAAAGATTGGAATAATCTAAACCAAAGGACTAGTGAACTCCCAAGAATTGTAAGAATGAATCTTGCCCCTCTTTCTGATTCTTATTTTTCGTGGCTGACCGGAAACCAACGAACCGAACTACGAGAGACGATTATCTCCAATCCTCAAGGTTGCCCTGGTGATTCAGGTGGACCGATAACAACCGCTTACAAAGGCGACTTGCTTTATCTCGGTCAGGGCCTGGCCGGCGCAAATGTCTATGCTTGTGGTGCGGGCGATGCAAAATCAAAGGAAAATGATCCGAATTCTTTTGGCTGGTTCTCGCCAATATATAAGCATCTTGATTTATTGAAAGAGGCAGAGGCTTTTGTGGCCCAACAAGTTACAGCCAAAAAGAGTGTGACCGATAAGCCAGCCCCTTCTATAACCTGCGTAAAAGGTAAGGTGACCAAGAAATTTTCCGGTCCCAACACAAAGTGTCCAAAGGGATATAAGAAGAATACGAAGAACTAGTTCCGACGTTCCTGAGGAATTACGCGAACTTAGGAGGGTTTTGTGGGGTTCGAACCCCGACCCGGGCGTAATTAGCACCCCTCGGCATCCTTTAGGATTAGCCCAGCACAAATCGCAAGATCTGTGACTTCACGTGTCTTATTAGTTGAAGCTTTTAGTTAAAACTAATTAACCATTTCGGTCCGTTGAAAAACGGTCGGTGTTAAGACACTAGGGACCAAACAAATTGTTAGGTCGTCAACCGAGTGCATTTTGCTTAATTGCGATCTGCAAAAAAGGAGTGTGCCGCCATGGCGGTTGTATCAATGCGAGAACTTCTCGACAGCGGAGTCCACTTCGGACACCAAACTCGTCGATGGAATCCAAAAATGAAGCGCTACATATTTGCTGAGCGCAACGGTATTTACATCATCGACATCCAACAATCACTTGCACTAATTGATAGTGCCTACGAGTTTATTAAGGACACCGTTGCAAAAGGCGGACACATCCTTTTCGTAGGAACCAAGAAGCAAGCACATGAGCCAATCAAGGCGCAATCTGCTCGCGTGCAAATGCCATACGTTACAGAGCGCTGGCTCGGTGGAATGCTTACAAACTTCCCAACCGTATACAAGCGTATTCAACGCCTTAAGGAACTTGAACTCCTTGAGAATTCAAATGACCAACTTTTAACAAAGAAGGAACTCCTAGTTCTTCGCCGCGAACGCGAGAAGCTAACTAAGAACCTTGAAGGTATTCGCAACATGACTAAGTTGCCTAGCGCAATTTGGGTTGTTGATACTAAGAAGGAGCACCTAGCTGTTGCAGAAGCACACAAGCTTGGTATTCCAGTTGTAGCAATCTTGGATACAAACTGTGATCCAGATGAAGTTGACTACAAGATTCCTGGTAACGATGATGCGATTCGTTCAATTGCACTTCTAACTCGAGTCATTACTGATGCTGCTGTTGCTGGTCTTGCTGCTCGTTCAGCAAATGCCGCAGCTGCTGCAGATAAGGCGGCTCCAGTTGCTAAAGAAGCAGAACCACTTGCTGACTGGGAGAAAGAACTAATTGCAACACCAGAAACTCCAGCAACAACTACAGAAGTAACAGGAGAATAATTAAATTGGCTTACACAGCAGAAGATGTAAAGAGATTACGTGAAGCAACTGCAGCAGGAATGCTTGATTGCAAGAAGGCGTTGGATGAAGCAAATGGCGATTACGACAAGGCCGTTGAGATCATCCGCGTTAAAGGGCAAAAAGGCGTCACTAAGCGCGAAGGTCGCACAACATCAAATGGCTTAGTTCTTGCAAAAGCTGAAGGCGATGTTGGTGTGATGCTCGAACTTAACTGCGAAACAGATTTCGTGGCTAAGGGCGATCGTTTCCAAGAGCTAGCAAATGAATTACTTGCACATTTACTATCAAGCAAAATTGATGGGATTGCAGAGTTCAGCGCTTCAAAGATGGCAAACGGTAAGACGGTTCAGGAAGTAATCGATGAAGGTAATGCGACTCTTGGCGAGAAGATTGAACTTCGCCGCGTTGCAGTTCTTCAAGGTTCTCCGGTATCGCTTTACTTACACCGCACAAGCCCAGACTTGCCACCACAAGTTGGTGTCTTGGTTCAGCTTGCTAAGGAAGCAGTCGATGCTGGTAAAGATATTGCACAACACATTGCAGCGTTTGCGCCACAATTTGTTCGTCGCGAAGATATTCCTGCCGAAAGCATCGCAACCGAGCGTCGTATCGCTGAAGAGACTGCCCGCGCAGAGGGTAAGCCAGAGGCATCAATCTCTAAGATTGTCGAAGGTCGCATAACTGGTTTCGTTAAGGAAGTTAGCTTGCTCGAGCAAGCCTTCGCTAAGGATGCCAAGAAGACCGTTCAGCAAATCGCAGATGAGGCAAAGACAGCCGTGTCGGCATTTCACCGATTCCGAGTTGGACAGTAATCTCGCCTCATTAGAACTAGTTTGAAATAGTAGATAAGGAGCACTTAAATATGGCCCGCAAAGGTTATAAGAGAGTGCTCCTTAAACTTTCTGGTGAAGTATTTGGTGGCGAAAAGGGCATCGGTGTTGATCCCGATGTTGTTCATGATGTTGCATCTCAAATCGCAGAAGTAGTGCGTGGCGGAACTCAAATTGGAATTGTTGTTGGTGGCGGCAATTACTTCCGTGGTGCCGAACTACAACAGCGCGGAATGGATCGCGCTCGCGCTGACTATATGGGAATGCTCGGAACAGTTATGAACTGTCTAGCACTTCAAGATTTTCTAGAAAAAGAGGGTATTGATACCCGAGTTCAAACTGCAATAACCATGGGACAAGTTGCTGAACCTTATATTCCGCGTCGTGCAATCCGACATTTAGAAAAAGGCCGTGTAGTTATTTTTGGCGCCGGCGCAGGAATGCCATTCTTCACAACTGACACAGTTGCAGCCCAGCGTGCGCTCGAAGTTTCAGCTGAAGCTTTGCTTCTTGCAAAGAGTGGCGTCGATGGTGTTTATTCTGCAGATCCTAAGAAGGATCCTTCAGCAGTTAAATATCAGACCGTAAGTTTTGATGATGTTCTATCCAAGTCACTTGCAGTTGCAGATGCCGCCGCATTTAGCTTGTGCCGTGAGAATAAACTTCCGATTGTTGTTTTCGATTTGAAGAATAAGGGCAATATCGCACGCGCAGTCCGCGGCGATAGCGTCGGAACGTTAGTTTCTTAAGGGGATCACATGAGCGATATTTCAACCGCACTAAGCGATGCGACTTCGAAGATGAATAAAGCGGTAGAAGTCGCTAAAGAAGATTTTGGTGCAATTCGTACTGGTCGCGCTCATCCTGCGATGTTCTCAAAAATCGTTGTTGACTATTACGGCACTATGACACCGTTGTCACAGCTTGCATCGTTCCAAGTTCCAGAACCACGTATGGCGATTGTTTCACCTTTCGACAAGGGCGCCTCTGCTGCAATCGAAAAGGCAATTCGCGAATCAGATTTAGGAGTGAATCCAGCATCTGATGGTGGCGTTATTCGAGTAAATTTTCCGCAACTCACTGAAGAGCGCCGTAAGGATTACATCAAGGTAGCGCGCACTAAAGCTGAAGAATCTCGAGTCTCGATTCGTAATATCCGACGCACTGCAAAAGAAGCTATGGAGAAGTTAGAGAAGGATGGCCTGGCCGGAAAAGATGATGTTGCTCGTGGTGAGAAAGATTTAGAGAAGATAACTTCAGATCACGTTGTAAAAATTGATGAGCTTTTGAAACATAAGGAAGCCGAACTTCTCGAAGTTTAAATTATGGATGACTTTCATTCGCTAAATGAGGCGATAAATAAAAAAGCTGGGCGAAAGTTAGGTCCATCCATATTGGTATCGCTTGCAATCCTTGCAGTTGTTTTCCTAACGATTTCATTCGCACCACCGTTGTTTGCAATTTTTGCGTGGGTAGCGATTTTGCTTGCTGGTCGTGAACTCACACGAGCTTATCGAGCCGGTGGAATTGATCTGCCGGATAATGCTATTTCTGTTGCAATTACTCTGTTGCTTGCCGCCGCTTGGTTTGGACGAGTTTCTGGATTAGCAGTTGCGATTGCAATTGCGATTCCTTGTGTTCTGGTTTACATACTGCTGCGAGATCCAAAAGATTTTGTTCGCAAATCAACCGCGGCAGCATTCGCTATTTTCTATCTCGCATTTCTCGGTGGCTTCATTCTTTTATTGGCCCACGACAAGGATGGCCTAGCCCGTATCTTCACTTTGGTAGTTCTAGTCAGCTGCAACGACACCTTCGCCTATCTTTTCGGAGTATTAATTGGTAAGCATCCACTTGCACCACAAATTAGCCCAAAGAAAACTTGGGAAGGCTTAATTGGTTCAGTAATCGCAACAACAATTGGTGCGGCTTTAGTCTTCGAATTCGCGCTTGACCACAATTGGTGGATCGGTGCTGCTATCGGACTTGGTGCAGTAGTCACTGCAACTTGTGGCGACTTAATCGAATCAGCGGTTAAGCGAGATCTCTCAATCAAAGATATGGGAACTATCTTGCCGGGACATGGCGGAATTCTTGATCGCATTGACTCAGTTTTATTTACTGGTCCAGCAGTCTGGTTTGCTCTCGAATTCATTAAGCACTTTAATTTATGAGCGAAATTAAATTAGTTTTTGACGAGCCTAAACAACGTGTTAAACCACCACAACATTTCTCAGATCTAGATCCCGAGGGCCGTAAGGCCAGAGCGGTTGAATTGGGTATCCCAGCATTTCGGGCGAATCAAATGGCAGTGCATTTCTTTACCCATTTCAATGACGAGCCAGATACCTGGACCGATATTCCAAAGGATTTGCGCGAGACCTTAGCTAAGGAATTCGTTCCAAAATTGATCACCTCAGTTCGTTCGGTGACTACAGATAGCGGAAAGACTCGTAAGGATTTGTGGCGACTACACGATGGCGTATTGGTCGAGAGCGTTCTGATGCGTTACACCGATCGCACAACAGTTTGTATTTCATCGCAGGCAGGTTGTGGAATGAATTGTCCGTTTTGTGCCACTGGCCAAGCTGGTTTAACTCGGAATTTAACGGCTGGTGAAATCACTGCGCAAGTAGTTGCCGCAGCACGTATCTGCGCAGCAGGTGAATTGCCTGGCGGTGAAACTCGACTTTCAAATGTTGTATTCATGGGCATGGGCGAACCGATGGCGAATTACAACTCGGTCATGCGTTCGATTCGAAATATTACGACTGCACAACCAGATGGTCTTGGTATCAGTGCTCGTTCAGTAACGCTTTCGACTGTTGGTTTAGTTAATGGAATCGAAAAACTCTGTGACGAGGGAATCCCAGTAACTCTGGCAGTTTCCTTACATACTCCTGATGATGAACTGCGAGATACCTTGGTTCCAATTAATTCGCGATGGAAAGTTCGCGAAGTTTTAGCTGCCGCAGATAAATACGAAGCAAAAACTGGCCGTAGGTATTCAATTGAATATGCACTAATTCGAGACATCAACGATCAAGCTTGGCGGGCAGATTTGTTGGGGCGCCTTCTAAAGAATAGAAATGCTCATGTGAACTTAATCCCACTAAATCCAACACCGGGTTCTAAGTGGACCGCCTCAAGGCCGGAGGATGAAGCCGAATTTGTTCGAGTTCTGGAAGGTTACAAAGTTGCGGTCACCGTTCGCGACACCAGAGGCCGGGAAATTGATGGGGCATGTGGTCAATTGGCCGCGTCCGAGATAATCTCTGAGGCATGAAAAAGCTAAATAACTTTATTGATGGAAAGTCCCTGCCAGCAAAGTCTGGCGCGACTAGTGAAATTATTAATCCAGCAACGGGAACTGCATATGCAACAGCGCCAGTTTCTGGAGCAGCAGATGTTGACGCCGCATTAAGTGCTGCAAGTAAAGCATTTGTCGAATGGCGTGAAACAACACCAGCAGAACGTCAACGTGCGTTAAATAAAATCGCTGATGCACTTGAAGCTAGAAGTGAAGAGATCATCGCAATTGAAGTTGAGAACACTGGAAAGCCAGTTTCATTGACAACATCCGAAGAAGTTCCGCCAATGTTGGATCAGATTCGATTCTTTGCCGGTGCAGCTCGAAATCTTGAGGGTAAATCTGCCGGTGAATATATGCGCGGAATGACCTCATTTATCCGCCGCGAACCAATCGGAGTTTGCGCACAAGTAACACCTTGGAATTACCCAATGATGATGGCGGTCTGGAAGTGGGCACCAGCAATTGCAGCAGGAAATACTGTTGTTCTAAAGCCAAGTGATACAACACCAGCATCAACAGTATTTATGGCTGAAGTTATGTCGGAATTCTTACCAAATGG
>CAMCPZ010000044.1 GCA_945876865.1 Bifidobacterium breve
ACGCCGACATATGGTTGGCGCGCACTTGGTGCCACATTTGTAACTTCAGCAACTGCATGTGAAATTCTAAATGCTTCGCGAAGTGCACCTTCTGGAAGCACCTTCTGCTTCTTCTTTAATTCAAGATTTGCAATGATGCTTACAAGATCCGCGTTTCCGGTTCGTTCGCCATATCCATTTAACGTTCCCTGGACATGTGTAACACCAGCTGCGATTGCAGCAAGTGAGTTTGCGACGGCGCATCCGGTGTCGTTGTGGCAATGGATTCCGAGACGAGCGCTTGAAGCGGTTAAAACATCATGAACAACCTGTGAAAGTTCATCTGGCAACATTCCGCCGTTGGTATCGCAGAGCGCAATTACATCTGCGCCAGCTTCTGCTGAAACGCGGACAACTTCAAGTGCGTATGCCTTATTTGATTTGTAGCCATCGAAGAAATGTTCGGCATCTAGAAATACTCGTTGGCCACCGGCACGTAAGAATTCAATTGATTCTTTAATCATTGCTAAGTTCTCATCTAAATTAGTTTTTAAAGCAAGATCAACATGTCGATCATGGCTCTTGGCAACAAGAGTTACACCGGCTGCGCCAGAGTCTTGAAGTGCACGAAGCAGAACGTCGTCAGCAGCTTTCACATTTGGTCTACGGGTCGCACCGAATGCCATAAAGGTTGCATTCTTTAGTTTTAACTCGGTCTGTGCCCGCTTAAAGAATTCGGTATCTTTTGGATTAGCTCCAGGCCAACCGCCCTCGATAAAGCCAACACCTAAATCATCCAAGTGGCGTGCAATCGCCAACTTGTCATGCACCGAGAGATTTAAGCCCTCTTGTTGGGCACCGTCTCTAAGTGTGGTGTCATATATATGAAAGTTGTCATTCATTTAACAGACCTTCACGTTCCAGCCATGTTTATCTTCGATAGTTCCATGTTGGATTCCGAGAAGTGTTTCGCGAATTTGCATTGTTATTGGGCCAGGCTTTCCATCACCAGTTGTCCAAGTTCCGAATTCGCTCTTTGCAGCACCAACTGCGCTAACTACAGCTGCGGTTCCACATGCGAATATTTCTGTGATTTCACCACTTGCAACGCCATCGCGCCAATCATCAATTGAAAGCATTACTTCTTCAACTTTATAACCTAAATCTTTTGCAACGGTAAGAATTGAGTCGCGAGTGATTCCAGGAAGCAGTGTTCCGGTTAACTTTGGAGTGATGACAGTGGCGTCTTTTCCAGAACCCTTAACGAAATAAAGATTCATTCCACCCATCTCTTCAACCCATCTGCGTTCCACAGCATCTAGCCAGACAACTTGATCGCAGCCCTTGGTTGCGGCTTGCTTCTGTGCAACAAGTGAGGCTGCATAGTTTCCACCACATTTTGCTTCACCGGTTCCACCGATTGCAGCACGGACATATTCGGTTGAAATCCAAACTGTTACAGCATTTGCAGCATTGAAGTAAGCGCCTGCTGGTGTTGCGATAAGAACATACTTGGCGCGGTTTGATGGACGAACACCTAGGCCAACTTCAGTTGCAAACATAAATGGTCTTATGTAAAGGGATTCGCCAACTTTATTTGGCACCCATTTACGATCTTGCTTTACAAGAGTTGTAATTGTTTCAATGAATTCTTCAACGCTAAGTTCTGGTAACGCTAA
Organism: Bifidobacterium breve; assembly: GCA_945876865.1. Taxonomy (GTDB): domain Bacteria; phylum Actinomycetota; class Actinomycetes; order Nanopelagicales; family Nanopelagicaceae; genus AAA044-D11. Next base: position 1,659 of record CAMCPZ010000044.1, read on the forward strand.
ACGTGCCGCACTTCTAGCAAATCTAAGAGCATTAGCATCTGGACGAAATAACGAGATGCTGCCATCCGGTTGTGAATAAGCTTTCATGCCTTCGAAGATTTCTTGACCGTAATGGAAAACTGCGGTTGCAGGATCTAAGGTTATTGGACCATATGCATGTAATTGGGCATCGCTCCAGCCTTCAGCTTCGCTCCAATCAATTGTCACCATATTGTCGGTGTAATACTTTCCAAAACCGCCAGCTGCGACTTTTTCATCGCGCTCAGTGTCTGAAACTGGATTTGGATTAGGGTTTAAATTTATTTTCATTTTGCACCAGATGCCCCAGCGGCAAGCGCGTCACCAACTTGAACTGTGCTGCGTTTCGCATCACCACGATTAAGTAAATCAGCTGCAACTGCTCGTTCAATATCTGCAGCAGCATCAGTCAAACCAAGATGTGAAAGCATCATGGCAATCGACATAACTGTCGCGGTTGGATCAGCAAGAGACTTGCCAGCGATATCTGGGGCAGAGCCATGAACTGGTTCAAACATGGATGGAAATTCGCCAGTTGGATTTATGTTTCCGGATGCGGCAAGACCAATTCCGCCACAGATTGCTGCAGCAATATCGGTCAGGATATCGCCAAAGAGATTGTCGGTTACAACAACATCGAAGCGCTCTGGGTTGGTAACAAAGAACATTGAGGCTGCATCTACATGCAAATAATCTGTTGTGATATCTGGAAATTCTTTAGCGACTTCGTTAAATGTTCTGGTCCAAAGGTCGCCGGCACGAGTTAGAACATTGTTCTTATGAACCATAGTTAATTTCTTGCGCGGACGAGATTGAGCACGAGCAAATGCATCTCGGATTACCCGTTCAGCGCCGCGACGAGTATTTAAGCTCTCTTCGGTCGCAATCTCATCTTTGGTTCCGTGAGCAAGGACGCCGCCGGCTCCGACATATGGGCCCTCGGTACCTTCGCGTACAACAACAAAATCAATTGAATCAGAGTTAGCGAGAGGTGATTTAACTCCTGGATGTAATTTTGCTGGGCGAAGATTTATGTAATGATCAAAAGCGAAGCGAATCTTTAGTAGCAAACCACGCTCTAGAACACCGCTTGGAACCGTTGGATCGCCAACTGCGCCCAGAAGAATTACATCTGCTTTCGCAAGGTCTGCCATAACTGAATCTGGAAGAACTTCACCAGTCTTGTGCCAGTAACTTGCACCAAGTTCGTAATGTGTCTTCTTAAATTCAACTCCATAATTCGCTGACACAACATCAAGGACCTTTAGGCCTTCAGCCACAACTTCAGGACCAATGCCATCGCCAGCGATTACAGCTAAATTAAAACTCTTCATGGCTTATTTTTACCCAATCAAACTAACTGTTTGAACTAACTTTGCGCCAGTTTCTTTCTTCAGGTCTGCAAGAACGCTTGCACCCACTGCAGAATCAACTGTCAGGGCCATAAGTGCTTCCCCACCTGCTTCATCACGAGCAACTTGCATGCCCGCAATATTTATATTTGCTTTGCCCAAAGCATTTCCAACTGTTCCTACAACGCCTGGGCGATCTGTGTAGCGAAGGAATAGTAAGTTTTCGGTTGGTGCAAGATCTAAATCGAAGGCATCGATTGCGATGATCTTCTCAACTTTACGAATTCCCATAAGTGTTCCCTTTACCACAACACTGCGGCCATCATTTAGCGCGGCATGGAGTGAAATCATGCTGCGGTATTCCGGACTTTCAGGGTCGGTATTTACTGATGCGCTAATTCCACGCTCTTCAGCGAGTGCTGGAGTATTTACATAAGTAATGTCTTCGGCTCCGGTAGCAATGAGCGCACCCTTAAGCGCACTAGTCGCAAGAACAGATGAATCATGTCCTGCAATGTCGCCACGAACTTGGACCTCCATTGAAACCGGAAGTTCTCCTGCAATTGCAGTCGCAATCTGTGCCATCTTTTCAACCAAAGGCAAGCTTGGACGAATATCTTGATGGATTGCGCCACCTTTAACATTCACGGCATCAGGAACTAATTCACCAGAAAGTGCTTTGCGAACTGAAACCGCAACGGCAATACCGGCACGCTCTTGAGCTTCATCTGTTGAAGCACCAAGGTGCGGTGTTGCAACAACGTTATCTAAAGTAAAGAGCGGTGAATCGGTGCAAGGTTCGGTTACATAAACATCAAGTCCGGCTCCGGCAACTCTTCCCTCTTTCAAGGCGTCGTAAAGGGCAGCTTCATCCAATACGCCACCACGTGCGGCATTGATGATGCGAACTGCTGGCTTAACTTTCTTTAACGCTTCTACACCAATCAAGTTTGCAGTCTCTTTAGTCTTTGGAAGATGGATTGTGATGAAATCAGAGATCTTAAGTAGTTCATCTAATTCAACTAGTCGAACTCCAAGTTGCGCAGCTCGTGCTGGCTGTAGATATGGATCGTAAGCAACTACATCCATTCCGAAAGCCTGCATCCGAGAAGCAACTAATTGACCGATGCGGCCAAAGCCAACGATTCCTAAAGTCTTCTCAAATAACTCGGCTCCGGTGTATTTAGAACGAGCCCACTTACCGTTGCGAAGCGCAGCATGCGCTGGTGAAATAAAACGAGCAGAAGCAAGAAGCAATGAAATTGCTAACTCAGCAGCGCTCACGATATTTGATGTTGGTGCATTAACAACCATGACACCGGCAGCAGTTGCTGCAGGAATATCTACGTTATCTAAACCAACACCGGCACGTGCAATTACTTTTAAACCTTTTGCCGCAGCAATTGCTTCAGCATCCATCTTGGTTGCAGATCGGATTAAGACCGCATCTACTCCGGCAGCAAGTGCGGCAAGTAATTGCCCACGATCTGCGCCATCACAGTTGCGTACTTCAAAGTCTGGACCCAACGCTTCTAACGTTGCCGGACTAAGTTCTTCTGCAATTAAAACAACGGGTTTAGCCACGCGCGGCAGCACCTTCCTTGTAATCATCTTTATTGTCGCCCTTGACCCATGACATCATCTTGCGAAGTTCACGGCCTACAGATTCGATTGGATGGGCTTCACCCTTTGCGCGAAGTGCCTTAAATTCTGGTGCACCTGCATCTTGATCATCAATGAAGCGCTTAGCAAATGCTCCACTTTGAACATCAGCAAGAACTGCCTTCATGTTCGCCTTAACGCTGGCATCAATAACGCGTGGACCTGAAATGTAATCGCCGTATTCAGCGGTATCAGATACCGACCAGCGTTGCTTTGCAATTCCGCCTTCGTACATCAAGTCAACAATTAACTTGAGTTCGTGCAGACATTCGAAGTATGCAACTTCAGGTTGGTATCCAGCTTCGATAAGTGTTTCAAAACCATATTGAACTAGTTGTGAAGCACCACCGCAGAGAACTGCTTGCTCACCAAATAAGTCGGTCTCGCACTCTTCGGTGAAGGTTGTAAGAATTCCACCGGCACGAAGTCCACCGAGTGCCTTGGCATATGAAAGTGTTAATGGCCAAGCGCTTCCTGTTGAATCTTGTTCTACTGCAACCAAAACTGGAACTCCACGGCCTGCTGTGTACTCACGACGTACTAAGTGGCCAGGACCCTTTGGTGCAACCATTGCAACATCGATATTTGCTTCTGGCTTGATGTAACCAAAACGAATGTTGAAACCATGTCCGAAGAAAAGCGCGGAACCTGGCTTGATGTTTGGCTTAATTGAATCATTGTAGATATGACGCTGCACGTGATCTGGTGCAAGCAACATAATTACATCTGCCTCTTTAACAGCATCAGCAACAGATAGAACTCTAAGTCCTTCTGATTCTGCCTTTGCGCGAGACTTTGAACCTTCTGCTAAACCAACTCGAACATCTACTCCGCTGTCGCGAAGTGAAAGAGCGTGTGCATGTCCTTGTGAGCCGTATCCAATTACTGCAACCTTTTTAGATTGAATAATTGTTAGATCGGCATCTTCGTCGTGATACTGGGTTGCCACTTGTTTGACCTTCCTATTTCTGTTAGTTGTTCTGTTGGTAGATTGCTGGGTTTGTAAATCCTGGGGTAAGCCTAAGTTTTATCTCTTATCTTCCGAAATCGAGCCTGGTTTTAAGCCTCGAGACATCGCAACTAAGCCTGATTGGATCAGTTCTAGGATGCCATAAGGCTCTAGGACGCGAAGCAGGGCCGATATCTTCTCGGTGTTTCCGGTGGCCTCGATTGTCACTGCATCTTGTGCAACATCAACAACTTTGGCGCGGAAAAGTTGAACAGTCTCAAGCACTTGAGAACGAGTCTTCTCATCAGTCGATACCTTTACTAATAAAAGTTCGCGTTGGACTGAAATCACGGGATCTAATTCAGTAATGCTAATTACATTGATCAACTTATCTAGCTGTGCAATTACTTGCTCGAGAGCATGATCTTCAACATTAATTACAATTGTCATTCTTGAGAAATCTGGATTCTCGGTTGGTCCCACTGCGAGTGAATCGATGTTGTAGCCACGACGAGAAAACAGTGAAGAGACTCGTGCAAGAACTCCAGGACTATTCTCAACTAAAACTGAGAGCGTGCGGGTCTTTGAAAACGAAACTGAAGACGATGGTGCGTCTGGATGTGATTGTGTCATTTAGAGCTCCTGTGAATCCCAGATTGGCGCAAGTGAACGCGCATTAACAATGTCATCGTTAGAAGTTCCGGCAGCAACCATTGGCCAGACCATTGCGTCGCGGTGAACGCTGAAGTCAACAACAACTGGACGATCGTTGATCTCCATTGCTTGAGCGATTATCTTGTCGACATCCTTGGTTGAGTCACAAGTTAATCCAACGCAGCCCATAGCATCTGCAAGCTTTGCAAAATCTGGGATCCGCTTTGAGTGCAGTTCGGTATTTGAATAACGCTCGTTATAGAACAGGGTCTGCCATTGACGAACCATTCCTAAACTTTCGTTATTGATAACAGCAACCTTGATTGGAATGTTATTTAGTGCGCAAGTAACAAGCTCCTGATTTGTCATCTGGAAGCACCCATCGCCATCAATTGCCCAAACGGTTGTATCTGGTGCACCAACTTTTGCGCCCATAGCAGCAGGAACTGCGTAACCCATAGTTCCCAAACCGCCAGAGTTCAGCCAAGTGCGAGGCTTCTCATATGAAATAAATTGTGATGCCCACATTTGATGCTGGCCAACACCTGCAACATAAATTGCATCTGGTCCTGACATTTTTCCGATTCGTTCAATTACATATTGGGGTGAAACGCTGCCATCGGTTGGGTGGTCATAACCGAGTGGGAATCTTGTGCGCCAACCATATGCTTGTGAAAGCCAAGCAGAGATATCTGGTTGGTTCTTTTTAAACTCACTCTTTAGTGCAGGAATAAGCGCTTCGATAGTTAATTTCAAATCGCCCACTAGTCCAACATCGGCGCGACGATTTTTTCCAATTTCGGCAGGATCAATATCTGCATGAATAATCTTTGCACCCGGTGCAAATGTAGAAAGTTTTCCAGTAACACGATCATCGAATCTTGCGCCAAGTGTTATTAGCAAATCTGCTTTTTGAAGTGCTGTTACTGCCGCAACTGTTCCGTGCATTCCAGGCATTCCAAGATGTTGCGGATGCGAATCTGGGAAAGCACCACGTGCCATCAGAGTCGTTACAACTGGTGCGCCGGTTAGTTCAGCAAGTTTTAAGAGTTCTTTGTGGGCGCCAGCTTTAATTGCACCGCCACCAATGTATAGAACTGGTGCCTTTGATTGTGCAATCAGTGCAGCCGCATCACGTATCGCTTCTGCTGGTGCTTCTAACTTTGGATTGTAACCACCAAGTTCAATGCTCTTTGGGAAATTAAATTCAGTCTGCATCTGCAGCGCATCTTTAGCAATATCAACTAGGACCGCGCCAGGGCGACCAGTGCTTGCAATGTGAAACGCTTCGGCAACACTGCGCGCGATATCTTCAGCTCTGGTTACAAGGAATGAATGCTTGGTGACTGGCATTGTGATTCCGCGAATATCTGCTTCTTGAAAGGCATCGGTTCCGATTGCACCTGAAGCTACTTGGCCAGTGATTGCAACAATTGGAACTGAGTCCATTTGGGCATCTGCGAGTGGTGTAACTAAGTTGGTAGCACCTGGACCTGATGTTGCAATGCAAACTCCAACTCGGCCAGTTGCTTGCGCATAACCTGTTGCTGCATGCCCCGCGCCTTGTTCGTGTCTAACTAAGATGTGGCGAATTTTGCTATCAAAAATTGGATCGTAGGCGGGAAGAATTGCACCACCTGGGATTCCGAACATGACATCAACGCCTGAAGCTTCTAACGCTTTGACGAGTGAGCTTGCCCCCGTCATCTTTGTTGTATCGCTCATGTTCATCTCCCTTCTCTCTCAAATAGTTTCTGTATAACTTCTCGGTAAATGCGAAACCCCTCAGTTTCCACTGAGGGGCAGCACACGAAC
>CAMCPZ010000045.1 GCA_945876865.1 Bifidobacterium breve
CTTGAATATGAACAGTTGTATCGAATTGCTAATGATGAAAAAATCGTAAAGGCCTCGACCCGAGATCTCGCAATAGTTTGCGCAGATGGCAAGAGCGCAGCCACGACGGTAGCTGCAACATCGCATATTGCCCATCTTGCAGATGTCGAAGTTTTTGCAACTGGCGGATTGGGCGGAGTCCACCGTGGTCATGTTTACGATGAATCTGCCGACTTAACTGAATTAGCAAAGACCAAAGTAATCATTGTTTGTGCGGGAGTTAAATCCATACTGGATGTTGCAGCGACACTAGAACGTTTAGAAACCCTCGCTATCCCAGTTCTTGGATATCAGACCAATAAGTTTCCGGGTTTCTACTTAACGGATTCAGGATTCAAACTCGAACACCGTGTTGAGAGTGTGGATGAGATTGCGAAAATCTGGGGTCTGCGCCACAGTTTAAATACTGATGACACCGCGATAATTGTTGCTAATCCAGTGATCAATCAGATGGATAAGAATCTTCATGACCAAATTTTAGAAGCTGGGCTTTCAGCGGCGACAAAGGCAAACATAACCGGAAAAGCAGTAACCCCATTTCTGCTGGAACATTTTCATACAACAAGTAAGGGCGAATCCCTGAGAGTCAATATTGAAATCATTAAGGCGAATTCAAAGTTGGCGGCCCAAATCGCCTGTGCACTCTAGATAAGTTATCCAACATGGCTGATCAAAAAATCTTATGTATCGGCGACATAATGTTAGATGTAACTGTTTTACTTAATCGGCCAATAGTCGAAGGTCTAGAAACCCGGGCAAAGATTTCAACCCAAGGTGGAGGCGCTGCTGCGAATGTGGCATCTTGGCTTTCATACAATAAAACCCCCGCTTATTTAGTGACTCGAGTCGGATCTGATTCGGCAGGACAAACTCTGCTCGCCGAACTTGATTCCTACGGTGTTGAGCATTCAAATAATTTAATTCCAAATATGAATACTGGTGTCGTCGTAGTAATCGTTGGGGCTGAAGGCGAGCGAACCATGTTTCCAGATTCCGGAGCAAATGCTGGGCTTGGTCTAAGCGATCTGCCAGATCTAGGGCAATTTAGCGCCGTTTATCTCTCGGCTTATTCCCTAATAAATCCACAATCACGCGAAGGCGTTCTTGAGATTATTTCAAAGATAAAAAGCGCAAATCTTCCAATAATTTTAGATCCGGCAACTGTTGGAGTTTTGATGGAAGTCGGAGTCGAAGCTGCAAATGGCTGGCTTCAATTTATAGATTGTATTCTTTTAAATGAAGAGGAATCTCATTTTTTAACTGGTAAAACAAATCCAATTGAAGCTGCGAGCGAATTACTTAAGAGCGTTAATACTGTTGCAATCAAACGCGGTTCAAATGGCGCACTCGGACAATCTCAAGGTGGTCAATTGGTTCAAGTTGAAGCGAAGAAAACAACTGTGGTTAACACAACAGGTGCCGGCGATGCCTTTGCCGCTGGTTTCATTTCAGTCTGGGCCAAGAATGGTGAATTATTGGATGCGCTGGAATCTGGAATTGAATTTGCGGCCAAATGTGTTGCACTTGTCGGAGCCAGGCCAATTGATCGCACTTGATGCTTGAGTAAATCGAGTCGCTACCGAGTAAATAGATAGTTCATTGGCAAGATACGCACCATGGCAAAAACACCCAAAGCCGTTCTCCCTAAACCAGGTGAGAACCCAGGCCGAATAATTGATATCGATGTCTCACAAGAGATGTCAGAATCATTTCTCGAATATGCATATTCCGTAATTTATTCACGCGCACTTCCAGATGCTCGCGATGGTTTGAAACCAGTGCAACGCCGCATCTTGCATCAGATGTCAGATATGGGACTTCGCCCAGATAAAGGCCATGTTAAGTGTGCTCGCGCTGTTGGTGAAGTTATGGGTAAGTTGCATCCGCACGGAGATGGTGCGATTTACGATGCCATGGTTCGTATGGCACAAAGTTTCTCAATGCGACTTCCGCTAATTGATGGTCACGGAAACTTTGGTTCACTAGATGCCGGCCCAGCTGCAATGCGTTACACCGAATCTCGTTTAGCTGCGGCAGCAATGGCGATGGTGGATGAGTCTGATGAAAATACTGTTGATTTTGGATCAAACTACGACGGCCAATTATTGGAACCCCAGGTTCTCCCCGCAGCATTTCCAAACTTGCTCGTAAATGGCGCAACTGGAATTGCTGTTGGCATGGCCACAAATATGGCACCACACAACTTAGGTGAAGTAATTGCTGCAACAAAGCATTTGATCGAAAACCCAAAGGCGACTTTGAAGGCTTTGATGAAGTTTGTGCCTGCTCCAGATTTTCCAACAGGTGGTGAAATCGTTGGCAAAGAGGGCCTCGTCGAAGCCTACGAATCTGGCCGCGGTTCTTTCAAGGTTCGTGCGACTGTTGCTATTGAGAAAGTAACTGCAAGAAAGCAGGGATTAGTAATAACTGAACTTCCTTACAACATTGGTCCAGAGAAGATTGTTGAAAAGATTGCTGACCTAGTTAAAGCCAAGAAGATTCAAGGTATATCTGACATCGTAGATTTATCTGATGGCCAGCAGGGCACCAAGGTTGTAGTCGAACTCAAGAATGGCTTTGAACCTGAAGATGTTCTTGCAAATCTCTTTAAGTTAACTCCGATGGAAGATCAATTCTCGGTTAATGCCGTGGCACTTGTTGGCGGAAAGCCACTAACCCTTGGACTTAAAGAGCTTCTACAAGTCTTTATCGATCACCGAATCGAAGTAATTCGTCGCAGATCCGAATTCCGCAAGGCTAAGGCCGAGAGCCGCTTGAACTTAGTTGATGGACTTCTAAAGGCAATTATCGATATCGATAAGGTAATTAAATTAATTCGTGCCGCGCAAGATGCACCAGAAGCAAAGGCTGCACTTATCAAGGCTTACAAGTTATCGGACGAACAAGCTACCTACATTTTGGACATGCCACTTCGTCGCTTAACTAAGTTGAGCAAGCTAGAACTAGAAACAGAACAGAAAGATCTTAAGGCGATTGTGACAAAACTAAAGGCGCTACTTGCATCTGAAGAAGCAATCAAAGCCCAGGTTTCGCTTGAGCTTGATGAAGTTTCAAAGAACTTTGCAACACCACGCCGCACCCGTATCGCTTAAATATCGCTTAAACTTCGGCCATGGCAACACCAAAAGATTCAAGCCGCGAGTCTCACTTCCCTGTCATCGAAAAGAAGTATGGCGGGAAGATGTCATATTGGTTCAAGGTTATGGCAAAACTTGAGGGAAGGAAATATCCAGAACAGATTGCGCACCTTCGCGAAAATTATGGTTTCTCGCAAGCCCATGCCAACGCCCTAGTTATGTATTCTCGTGGTTCGGTTTCTGCCAAACGATATGAAACACCTGCCCAATACTTTAAAACTTTAGATCCAAAGCAGGCCACAAAAGTTCGGGCGATTTTCAAAGCTATAACCTCGAAATTTCCCAACCTTGAAATTGTTATTGCCTGGAATCAACCAATGCTAAAACTTGGAGATCACTATATTTTTGGACTTTCTACCGCAAAGAACCACATCTCATTCGCCCCCTGGAGCCAAGAGGTTTTGGAGCAATTTAGGCCCAAGATGAAGGACCTCGATGTTAAGAAAAAGACCATCAGCGTCCCAAATGATTGGAAAGTTGATGAGAAGTTATTGCAAGCGATAGTTAAAGCCAGAATTGCAGAAACTAAATAACGAGATTAAGCATCAATCCGATCGCGGGCGATATCTGCGGTTGAAATAAATTCTTTACGAGGTGCAACTTCATTGCCCATCAGCAGTTCGAACATCGCCTCTGCAGCGGTGGCATCCTTCATTGTGATTCGACGTAAGGTGCGATGTGCTGGGTCCATTGTGGTCTCGCGAAGTTGATCTGCATCCATCTCGCCCAGACCTTTGTAGCGTTGAATTGGTTCTTTCCAGCGTTTGCCAGCTTTGGTTAAATCTGCAGTCATCTTCTTCATTTCATCATCTGAATATGTGTAATGAACTTCTCCGCGCTTTCCCCCAACAACTTCGATGCGGTGCAACGGAGGCATAGCAGCAAATACTCGGCCATCTTCAATTAGTGGGCGCATATAACGTGAAAGCAAGGTTAGAAGTAAGCAGCGAATATGAGCACCGTCGACATCAGCATCGGACATCAGGATGATTCGACCATAACGGGCATCATCAAGAGTAAAAGATCTGCCAGAGCCAGCACCGATTACTTGAATAATTGACGCACATTCATTGTTCTCGAGCATCTGCGAAAGTGAGGCTTTCTGAACGTTCAAAATCTTTCCACGAATCGGCAAGATGGCCTGGAATTCTGAGTTACGTGCGGCCTTTGCCGTGCCAAGTGCCGAGTCGCCCTCGACGATGTAAAGCTCGGTGCGATCAGTGTCATCAGAGCGGCAATCTGAAAGCTTTGTTGGAAGCGAAGAACTTTCGAGGGCATTTTTGCGACGTTGAATATCTTTGTGGGCCCGAGCAGAAATACGAGTTCTAGATGCGCCAGCAACCTTCTCAAGAATCATTTTTCCGGTGGCTTTATCAATTCGCTTTGTTGTAGCAAAGAACTTCTTCATCTCTTCTGCCACCACTGCTGCAACAATCTTGGTCGCGGCTGCGGTTCCCAAAACTTCCTTGGTCTGGCCTTCAAATTGTGGTTCGGACATTCGAACTGTTACAACAGATGTAAGACCCTCTAGAACGTCATCTTTGATGACATCTGCCTCGTTGTTCTTTAAGGTTTTGGTCGCGCGAAGTGCGTCGTTAAATGCCTTTGTGATTGCGCGTTCGAAGCCTTGGACGTGGGTTCCGCCCTTGGGTGTTGAAATAATATTTACAAAGCTAGACAAAGTGTTGTCATAACCATTGCCCCATTGCAGCGCAATGTCGACGTCCATTTCGCGATTAACTTCAGTTGGCATCATGTGTCCTTTTTCATCAAGGACTGGAACTGTTTCGGTGTATTCACCTGATCCGGTTAACCGAATAACTTCTCCGATTGGATCATCGGGGCGAAGGAAGGAACAGAATTCGGAGATTCCACCTTTGTGGAAGAACTTCTCGGTGGTCTTTGTCTTGGTGCGATTGTCATTGACGATAAGTGTGAGTCCAGGAACCAAGTAAGAAGTTTGACGTGCGCGAGCGTAAATCTCTTCAATCGCGAGTTCGGCCTCTTTTAGGAAAATCTGGCGATCTGCCCACCACTTAATTCTTGTACCAGTTACTTTGGCGCTTACTTTTCCGATTATACGAAGTCCAGAACTTTCAGTAAATGGCGCCTTCGGTCCATCACCATCGAAAATTCCTGCGTTACCGCGCTGGAATGACATCCAATAAATTTTTCCATTGCGATCTACTTCAACATCAAGTCGTGAAGCCAGGGCATTTACAACTGATGCACCAACACCGTGCAATCCACCAGAAGCTGCATAGGACCCGCCACCGAATTTTCCACCGGCGTGCAACTTAGTCATAACAACTTCAACACCAGTGAGGCCAGTCTTTGGCTCTTTATCTACTGGAATTCCCCGACCATCATCATGAACTTCCACCGAGCCGTCGGACTCCAAATTAATTTCAATATTTTTACAATGTCCAGCAAGTGATTCATCTACCGAGTTATCAATAATTTCCCAGAGACAGTGCATAAGACCGCGGGAATCTGTAGTTCCGATATACATGCCTGGACGTTTGCGAACTGCATCGAGGCCTTCTAATACGGCGAGATCTTTGGCGTTATAGCCATTGTCTGTTGTTGATGCAAGATCGTCGGTAGCCACGGAGATGAAGGTTATCTTGTCGACAGACAATTTCTCGGTTGATTGCAAGCACTTTGCAGGAAAATATAAATTCAGGGCATTTACGGGAAATTATCTGCGATTTATGACACGCCCGAGCGTAAAAATAGATATTTTAACGAGCGGGGAATAAACGATTCGTGGTTTGATGTTCCCCTAACCGAGAGCAAGAACAAGAAACTTACTTCAACATAAGGAGCGAAATGACCGAGCAACTGATCCTCGAAACCACACCGCTCAATGCTGTCGATCGTTGCGATCGCTGCGGAGCCCAGGCTTACGTTCGTGCAGTAATGCTAAATGGTGGAGAGCTCTTGTTCTGCGGACATCACGCAAAAGAATATGCTGAAAAGCTAAAGCCGGTTGTAAAAGAAATTCAGGATGAAACTGCGAAATTAACCGCAGTCTCTTCCAACAATAACTAATTTAGTTATTTAACTCTTAATCCAAATAATCGCGCAGAACTTGCGAACGCGATGGGTGACGGAGTTTTGACATCGTCTTAGATTCAATTTGGCGGATCCGCTCACGTGTGACGCTGTAAACCTTGCCAATTTCATCCAACGTTTTTGGTTGACCATCAGTCAGACCAAAGCGCATCTTCACTACCCCGGCTTCGCGCTCGGACAATGTGCCAAGAACTGAATGAAGTTGTTCTTGAAGCAATGTGAATGAAACTGCATCAGCAGGAACGATTGCTTCGGAGTCTTCGATTAAATCTCCGAACTCTGAATCGCCTTCTTCGCCAAGTGGTGTGTGAAGTGAGATTGGTTCGCGACCATACTTCTGAACTTCGACAACCTTTTCAGGTGTCATATCAAGTTCTTTAGCGAGTTCTTCCGGTGTCGGTTCGCGACCAAGATCTTGAAGCATCTGTCGTTGAACACGAGCAAGCTTGTTAATGACTTCAACCATGTGAACCGGAATACGAATTGTTCTTGCCTGGTCAGCCATCGCACGAGTAATCGCTTGGCGGATCCACCAGGTTGCATATGTCGAGAACTTGTATCCCTTTGTGTAATCAAACTTCTCAACTGCACGAATAAGACCCAGGTTTCCTTCTTGAATTAGATCCAAGAACAACATGCCACGACCGGTGTAACGCTTAGCAAGAGAGACCACAAGACGAAGGTTTGCTTCAAGCAAGTGATTCTTTGCGCGCTTACCATCGAGAACTAATTGCTCAAGTTCGCGCTTGTATTTCTTATCAATCTTCTTCTCGTGCTTGATGATCTCTTCAGCAAAGAGACCAGCTTCAACGCGAAGTGAAAGATCAACTTCCATTTCAGCGTTTAGAAGAGGCACACGGCCAATCAGCTTTAGATAATCCTTAACTGGGTCAGCAGTAGCACCTGCAGTTAGAACGGTCTGAACTGGTGCGTCATCTTCTTCAGAATCTTTGATAGTGAAAGCGTTCTCTTCGTTCTGAGATTCTTCGGCGACATTTACAACGCGAATTTCACTCTCTTTTTCCTCTTCAATAATCTCTTTCACTTCTTCAACTAGGGTTTCGAGATCTTCTAATTCAATCTCTTCTAGCTCGACTTCTTCGCCATCAATCTTGGTAACGATTGGTTTTCCTGGCTTACCTTCGACAACTGGCTTAACGCCTAGAGCAGCGAGGCGCTTAGCTTCAAGTTCGGCCTTGGTCGGAAATAATTTCTTGCCAGAAGTAGCAGGTGCTGATTTCTTTGCGCCCTTATTTGCTTCGGCTAATTTCATGGCCTCTAGTTCGGCTTTAGTTGGAAAGCGACGAGGTCCAGCAGACTTCTTAACAATTTTCTTTGACTTCTTTGGTGCAGCTTTCTTCGTAGTCTTTTTAACAGCAGATTTTTTCGCAGCAAATTTTTTAGTTGCGGCTTTCTTCACTGTCTTCTTACTACTAGCGCCATTTTTTTGCGCACGAATTCCAGCCACAATTTATCCTTTGGTTTGCCTGGCCTCTCTTCGGACCAGCGAAACTTGCTTGGCTATATTATAAATTGTCCACAGGCATTTATGCACATCGCAAAACGCTTGGACCTTGCAGGTATTTCAGCCTTTATTTACTGGAATTGCCTTTTAGCCCAATTGCGAGCGCATCTCGGAGCACACTTCCCACTGATTCGACCTCAATTAGGAAGCCGTCGTGGCCAAATGGTGAGGAAATCGTCACCAAAGGCAGGGCGGTTGGCGTTAATTCCACAATCTCTTCCTGCAAACGTGGCCAGAAGAGTCGATCGGAATCAATTGAAATTACCACTACCGGAATCTTCACCGTCGAAAGCGCCT
>CAMCPZ010000046.1 GCA_945876865.1 Bifidobacterium breve
GATCGTTTCTAAATTTAGATTTTATGGAGTTTGGCTTTAATTCCGAGCCAGACTCCGAGAAAGCTAAATAGGAAGAAGACCCAACCCGAAAGAGCGAAGGCTTGGGTTCCTGAAAGTAGAACCCCGATTGTGCAACCGAGTGCTGTCATCGAGCCCCAGCCAAGAAGAATTCCGCCAAGCAATGAAGCGATTGAGTTCTTAAAGGTTAGCTTTGAGAGTTTAAATCTTCCGCCAGCCAGTGCTGCCGCAAAAGAAGCACCAATGATTCCGATTGCTAGCCAACCGTTGTTAGTTATCGTTTCAGAAACTACAGCGATACATCCGGCCATGCGATCTAGACCAAGAATCGAATCTGGCCCGATATTTCTATCTTCCATGAAAGTTCTTGCTGTAGTGCTAAGTTGACGAGTAACTCCAAGCGGTTCGACCCGCAGATATGCAAAAGTTCCAACGATTCCAACGAGAGCACCAGTTGTGATTGGACTCCAGCGCTCTGAAACAACTTTTTTATAAATACTCTTAAACGTTAAAACTTGAAGTGGTTGACTTCTAATGGCTTCAGAATTCTTGCCCTTCTTAATCGCGAATACCGCAATTGCGATCAGAGCAACAAAGGTAATAAGAATCGAACCGGCATATCCAAATGTATGAGGTAGCCAAATTGTTGGTGCATCTGCAATTGCTCGTAGATATAGCCAGTTCCAGGTTAAGAATGCAATTACAAATCCAGTCAGAACACCGATTAGAGCAGGTATTGCTCGCAAATAACCTTGACCGATTCGATACAAGTGTCCGCTAATGCAGGCTCCTGAAAGTGACATTCCAATTCCAAAAGCAAGTGCTGCAACAACTAAAGGCCAACTAACTGGGCCAATATGAGCAGCCGGTGGAAGACTGTCTCTGGAAGTATCAGGCAAAAATTGACCAAAGATTACTGCGTAACCAATCGATCCACTTGCGATTGCCACAAGAATTGAAAGAAATGGAGTTGTATTTTTATCTTCAATACCTTCACGATAGATACAGAAAAAACAGAATCGCCCACGCTCGAGCAATAAACCGAGACTCACACCAATCATCAGTGAGATAGGTGCATTTCCCGGATTCTCTTTTGAGGAGAGAAAATATGCGGTTGCAAGCAAGCCAATAATGACGATGCCTGCAAAAAGTGTCTTTAACTTCTCAGCTTTAGTCCACAACAAATCAGCAGCCAGACCTGTGCCTGAACTGCTGATTTGATTGGATTGAGTGTTAATTACTGGGCGCCCCAGATAGTTCCAGCTGGGTTAGAGATTGGCGCACCAACTGAGTTTCCATACTCAGTCCATGACCCGTCGTAGTTCTTCACATCGTTGTATCCTAGGATTTCACTTAGAACGAACCAGGTCAGCGAAGAGCGTTCGCCTATTCGGCAGTAAGTAATGATTGGCTTTGTTCCATCAATTCCTTTATCTGCGTATAGCTTCTTTAGCTCTACGACAGTCTTAAATGTGCCATCTGCGTTCACGTTTAGTCCCCAAGCAATATTTTCTGCACCAGGGATATGTCCAGCTCGAACGGCTAGTTCTTGGAATCCTGCTGGAGCAAAAATCTTTCCGCTGTATTCATCTGCAGAGCGGATGTCAACTAGTTTTACGTTCTTCTTGATTCCCTTTGCTACTGGTAGAACGTCGTAAGTTAAGTTTGCACGAAGACTTCTATCAACTTTGGTCGCTCTGAAAGAACCAGCTTTGAATGTAGGAACTGCAGTTGTAAATGCACGGGCATCTTTTTCCCACTTAACTCTTCCGCCATCTAGCAAGCGAACATCTTCAATACCGTATTGGTTGAAAATCCAAGCTCCCCAAGCGGCGAACCAGTTGTTCTTATCGCCGTAGAAAACTACGGTTGTGTCCTTATCGATTCCAGCTTTCGAAATCAAAGTGTTGAACTTTCCGATTGGAACGATGTCACGCTTTACAGTGTCAACAAGGTCTGTGTACCAATTTATCTTGAATGCATTTTTGATGTGACCGCGCTCGTAAAGACCGGCTTCGGTGCTTACTTCAATAATACGAACTTTAGGATCATCAATGTTTTTCTCTAGCCAATCTGCTTGAACAACAGCACGAACTTGATTCTTTGGAGCTGCGTTAACTGGAGGGGTTGCTAAAGATCCAGCAAGCACTGCCATTGCAATTACTGAAACTGCTTTCTTTAAATTAATCATTATTTTCCATTTCTGAAATTAGGGTTAAATTGTTTAGGATATTTAATTACAAGTTTGGTGAAAAGCTTTTAAAATCGGCAACTTGTTGAAGTAATACGACAGTAATCAATAACTCTGCGCTTGATTAAAATCATGGGAGTAAAATAACTTAGAACTAACCACTTGTAAAATTGCTAGTCATTTGCAACTGCAAAAATTTTAAATCAGTTATTGTCCTAATTAGGCAATTTTGTATCCGAAAGGACCGTTAGGGTTCAAATACTTGGCGTGAGTAGAACACAACTTTTAAGTATCTAGCTTTTTTAAGCTTAATTCTCATATTCATGACCAGATTAAAGTAAGGTTTTCGCATGAGCGAAAATCCAATTCGATCAGAAATTTTCGATACCGGCCACCCAGAGATAAAGGCAGCAAGGATTGAAATTGCAGCCAGCCCTTCGACTATTTTTGCAATCTTAAGTGATCCCAAGAGACATAAAGAGATTGATGGATCTTCAACAATTGCTTCTAATATTTCGGGCCCAGCAAAACTTGAACTTGGATCAAAATTTGGGATGAAGATGCGACTCGGTATTAAGTATCGAATTACAAATACGGTTGTTGAATTCAAGGAGAATGAGTTGATTGCCTGGCGCCATCTAGGAAAGTGGAATTGGCGTTATGAGCTAAAAGCGCTTGGGCCGAATCTAACTTTAGTAACAGAGACTTTTGATGCATCTAATTGTCCGAGAATCGCGAAATCCTGGCTGAAAATACGCGATGCTTACCCCTGGGTGCAGAAGGCAGTCGCAAAGTCTTTGGTTAGATTAAAGACTGCCTCGGAATCAAATTGAGGAAGTTAATCAATGCTTGAAGCAATTTTCTTTGGAATCATCCAAGGGCTTACCGAATTTCTGCCGATCTCATCGAGCGCTCACGTTCGCATCTTTGGTGAGTTTTCAGGAATGTCCGAAGACCCTGGGGCAAAGTTCACTGCAATTATGCAGATTGGAACCGAACTAGCAGTTTTAATTTTCTTTAGAAAAGATATTGCTCGAATCATCTCCGCCTGGTTTCGAAAGGTTATCTTTAGAAAAGATCTACATATAGAAGAAGCTACGGATGCCCGAATTGGTTGGTTGATAATTATTGGAAGCTTGCCGATTGCAGTTCTTGGATATCTTGGCCAAGAAGCCATAACAACTAAGTTTCGATCACTCTGGCTTATTGCAATCGTCTTGATTGTTTTTGGCATCATTCTGGGAATCGCTGACAGATATGGAAAGTCCGAAAAGAATTTAAATGACCTAAACAATTCGCACGGAATTCTTTACGGCTTTGCGCAGGCTATGGCGCTGGTCCCTGGTGTTTCTAGATCCGGTGCGACAATTGCAATGGGAAGAGTGCTTGGATATCGCAGAGAAGCAGCGCTTAGATATTCATTTCTACTTGCGATTCCAGCCGTTTTTGGCAGCGGATTTTATGAACTTAAGCAGGCGCTTTCAGAGAAACATGGTCCAAATGTCTTTACGCTGACCGAGACTTTAGTTGCAACAGTTGTTGCCTTTGTCATTGGTTATCTAGTGATTGCCTGGTTGCTTAAATTTGTGACAACAAAGAGCTTTATGCCATTCATTATTTATCGAATCTGCCTTGGAACTTTGGTGCTGGTGCTCTTGGCTACTGGGGTAATTAGCGACTCGGCGACAGCGGGATCAGCAACACCGGTAAAGCCAACTTCGTTGTCGGTTCCTAAAGATTGCTTATCAACCAAGGTGCTTGCTGCACTACAAAAGGATGTTCGTCAGGCCCAATTTATAGAGTATGCATGGGAGCCAGCACCAGGAACCGAACTTGCTGATTTTCTGAACAATGGTGGAATCGCATGCACTTTTGGCATCCAAAGCGCTGAAGTTGGAATATCTGTTGATTGGGTTGGAGATGCAACTTCGCTATTTAATAACCGCGTAGAAGGTTGGATATCTGGGGGATTCCAAAAAATAGATATTCCAAACCTTTCAGAGAGCGAAGCTTATTTCTTTCAGAGAGATCAATCACCGACAAACGAGTTTCACCAGTATCGGGTCAATCTCTTAATTGATGGATTCTGGATAAGCCTTGGCTCATCTTTTGGTAAAGCGATTGAAGATAGTTCAGAGTGGCTGAAAGCGGCAGTTGATTCGCTTTAGCGACGCTTTGCTTTTAGGTAATTCTTGATCGTGATTGCGATAGTTAAGATGATGAAAAAGCCAGCAATCTGTTTAGAAGAATTATCTAAAGCCGGAATCGAGGCTGCGTAATATCCAAGCGTTGTTATTCCTGCGCCCCAAAGTAAGGCGCCCACAATATTTGCACTTAAGAACTTGTAATAGTTCATTTTTCCAAGCCCGGCTATTGGGGGCATAAATGTTCTGATCCATGGATAGAAGCGGGCAAGCACGACCGCGGTCCAACCATATTTTTCATAGAAGTCTTCTGCGCGCTTAATCATTTTCTGGATACTTGGTCGATCGCTTTTACTTAAATAATTTCGACCATATTTTCGACCAAGGACAAAGCCCACTTGATCTCCGAAAAAGGCGGCGACAACGATTACGGTCACGAGAATTACGATATTTGTATCATCGCGAGAAGCAGCTATAAACCCAGCTGCGAAGAGGATCGAATCTCCTGGAATGAAGAAAGCAATGAGTATTCCGGTCTCAATAAATACGATTGCCCCAAGCAACACATAAATAAAGAATGGGGCAGAGGTCCCCAAATATTGCTGAACCCAATCCGAAATGGTCACATGGGCAAGCGTATAGGCTTGGTAAATGAAAAATTACGCAGTTGTTACTGGGGCAAGTAGCGGTATCGGTGCCGCCACTGCAAAGTTGTTAGCGGCTAATGGTTTCCATGTAATTGCTGCTGCACGTCGCATGGATCGACTAGAAGAGCTATCAAAGAGTGATTCGAATATCGAGATTGTTGAATTAGATGTGACAAACCAAGGGAATGTGGAGACACTTGCAGCCAAACTTGTCGGTAAACCAGTGTCGATTTTGATTAACAATGCAGGCGGTGCTTTTGATGCAGCAACTATCGAAGATTCGGATCCAGAAATTTGGGCAAAGACTTATGAAGTAAATGTCACGGGCGCAGTTCGCATGGCTAAGGCCATGATTCCGCTGATGAAGAAACATGGCGCGGGCCATATTGTTTTGTTGTCCTCAACCGCAGGCCGGGTTGCATACGAAAATGGCGGCACTTATGTTGCAGCTAAACATGCTGTTGCTGCAGTGGCCGGAACACTTCGTCTTGAATTAAATGGCCAACCAATTCGGGTTACTGAAATTGCGCCGGGAATGGTTAAGACCGATGAATTTGCGGTAACCAGATTTGGTGGCGATAAAGATAAGGCGGCAAAAGTTTATGAAGGTGTTGAAAAGCCACTGACTGATGCCGATATCGCCGAAACGATTCGCTGGGCGGTTATGTTGCCCTCACATATAAATATTGATCTATTGGTTGTGCGCCCACTTGCACAGGCGGCCCAACATAAGGTTCACCGAATACTTAAGTAGTTACTTTCCTTTTGGTTTCTTATTTAGATCAGCGACCCAGTCCATGATTGCGAAAGCTAAAC
Organism: Bifidobacterium breve; assembly: GCA_945876865.1. Classification (GTDB taxonomy): domain Bacteria; phylum Actinomycetota; class Actinomycetes; order Nanopelagicales; family Nanopelagicaceae; genus AAA044-D11. Next base: position 5,817 of record CAMCPZ010000046.1, read on the forward strand.
CGGAGACAACGAAGGTTAAGTGAATCGCAATTCGCCATTTCACTTCGGTCTCATCTACGCCATTTGCGGCATTCATGAAATCTTTTAAGAGTTCGATTACTGAAATGGCAACGAGTGAACCAATTAATTTAAGTTTTAGGCCAGAGAAATCGACGCTCCCCATCCACTCTGGACGGTCTACGTTATCTTTTGCTACTTCAATCTTAGAAACGAAGGTCTCGTAGCCAGCAAAGATAACAATCAAAATTAGATTTGCAAGAAGCGTTAGGTCGAGGAGGCCGAGTAGACCAAGGACCATGTCATCGGTCGAAGTTGTAGTTACGTCGGTCGCAAAGCCCCAAAATTTTTGGAAGAATTTGATCAATAAAATAATTAGAGCGAAGGTTAGTCCAAGATAAAACGGTGCCAAGAGCCACCGGCTTCCGAACATTACTCGTTCAAGCATGTGTTCTACTGCTCCGCGGCCGTGATGCTTTTCATCCATTTTCAAAGCGTAACAACATAGCCATAGCCTATTCTTCGCAGGTGCCCGCGTTTCATAAGTTTTTTCTAACCAAACCATTGGCCGATGCCTTTCGTAAGAATGTTTCAGGATCCAAAGATGGTTTGCCGGACTGGGCCCGAGAAATTGCCAATGGCAATGATGCTGGTTTATTCAAAGCTGATGGCGCGGTTTGGAAGGTGCATGGAAATCTCGGAACCTTGGTCGGCGGGGTTCGTGCACTTTTGTTGCAAGCCGCGCATCCAGCGCCGCTATCTGGGGTGGCACAGCATTCGAGATATGAATCAGATCCAATGGGGCGCTTGGCCGGGACAACAAGATGGCTGACGATTACAACTTTTGGATCAACGCAAACAATCGAGCACGAAGCAAAACGAGTCAATGCGATGCATTCGAAAGTTTCAGGTGATTACATCGATAAATCGGGTAAGCATTTAAATTATCGAGCCCAAGATTCAAGATTCCTCTTGTGGGTCCACTGCGCATTTACCGACTCGTTTATCAAATCGCATTTAGCTCTGGGTTATCCGCTGCCAGAGGGTGCCGATGAATACATTCGCGATTGGGCAAAGAGTGCCATTCCACTTGGGCTTACGGATGCACCAAAATCTTTGGCTGAACTTGAAGCGACGCTAAACGATTTTCGAAAGAGCGATCTGGCCAGAAGTGATAAGACTCTGGAAGTTGTTGGTTTTATTCTGAAGCCACCATTTGGAAAGTCTGGATTACTTTTCTATCGCATCATTGCAAATGCCGCCATTGCGACTCTTGATCAGAATGAACTAGAGATCTTGGGGCTAAAGGCAAAATCAAAAATTTGGTTGAAAATTGCTAGGGGAGCGCTAAATGTTTTTAGCGCCTTTCTGGGTCCAGAATCACCAAGTCAAAATCTAGCCCGCCAGCGCATACTTCGAATTAGCCCGAATTAGCTGATAATTAAATCTAAATACCAAGGCAGATTTCCCTTGGCCTTCGTCAACTTACAATCGAATTTCTTTTCGGCAATCTTGAGTAACTCTGCTGGCGTCTTAGGAGATTTTCCAGACTTCAATAATTCTCGAGTCAGTTCTCCCCGATATTTCTTCGATAGATGAGTGATGACTGAAATTTTGCCCCTCTCTTTTTTAAACACTCGCACTGCAACTGTCCGGTCTGGGGGAGATTGCCAGACCCCGGCATAAGTTGATGATCTGCAATCAACAATCAGGTCAGCATCTAAGCCATCCAGGACTGGCTTTAGGACAGATTTCCAATCACTGCCCTTTATCTTTGCTTTGTAATTGGGGATTACATCGCTAGGTCTTAGAACTCCGAAAATAGCCGAGACAATTAATAAAGATTTATCGCCCCGCGCCTTTGCAGAAGCACTTAGCGAGCCCCAATCTAAGGCTTGGTAAAGCACGCCACTGTAAACATCGATGGCCTTTGCGGCCGGAGCTGTTGTCAAGGGCTTTGTTACCAGGCGAGTTCGGACATCTAGCAAATGATCGGCGAAAGCTAACTTCGTGAGATTTAATTTTGACTTACCCGCTGGTTGATTCTTGCCCTCACTGGGCGGCAGCAGAATCAGCATCTACTTATCTGTTTGAGAGTAGAAACGACCAAGGAAATCTTTTTTGAATTCTTGAAAATCACCGGACTCAATCTCGGTGCGCATTCGTTCGACAAGTCGCACGATAAATCGCTCGTTATGGATTGTCGCCAAGGTCGA
>CAMCPZ010000047.1 GCA_945876865.1 Bifidobacterium breve
TCGGTATTTGGGGAGGCCTCTCCGAGCGTGAGCGCCGCCGCCTAAAGCGCCGTTCTGCCTAACCTTAATTTCCATTCAGCTGTGGCTGACAATTTTTTCGTTACTGCGATTTTGGTTTCGCATGATGGTCAAGACTGGTTACCAGAATCTATAGCTTCAATTTCTGCGCAGACCAGACGCATTGATCGCATCATTGCAGTTGATACCGGTTCAATTGATAACTCTGCAAAGATGATTGCAAATGCAGGTATCACGGTTGTGAAAACTGATCGCGATGCTGGATTTGGTGACGCAATTGCTTTGGCACTGGGTTCAGCTAAAAAATTAAAGTCTGATGATCAAGAAGAGTTGATTTGGATTCTGCACGATGATTGCGCGCCAAGTAGATCAGCGTTAGAACACTTAATTGCGGGCTTGGAAGATAAACCACAAGTTGCTTTTGTTGGTCCCAAATTACTTGGTTGGTATGACCGCAGACATTTACTTGAAGTTGGAATCAGCATTGCGGTTAATGGCGCTAGATGGACGGGGCTAGATCCGAGAGAACAAGATCAAGGACAATACGATCTACCTAAAGAGGTTTTATCTGTAAGCACTGCAGCGATGTTGGCCCGGAGAAAAGTATTTGAAGATCTAGGTGGATTAGATCCAAACTTGGCGCTCTTTAGAGATGATGTCGATTTAGGTTGGCGGGCAAGAGTTGCCGGTTTCTCTGTCTTAACAGCTCCGCAAGCGCTGGTTTATCACGTTGAAGCGGCCGCATCAGAACTTCGAAGTGTAGATGTCGAGGAAGCATTCCTGCACAGACCGAGACTTTTAGATCGTAAAAATGCGGCATATGTTCTTCTTGCAAATGCATCTTGGTGGCTTTTGCCTTGGATCACACTTCAAATAGTTGGAAGTGCTGCAATTCGCGCAATTGGATATTTATTAGCCAAGCTTCCTGGATATGCTGCAGATGAAATTGCTGCAGTTGGATTACTGATTATTAAGCCTCAGGATTTACTTGCTGCTAGAAAGATTCGAAAATCAAAGAGGTTGCTGTCGCCTCGAATAATTCGAGAATATATTCCGCCACCAGGAAGCCAAATCAGACTTGCAATAGAGCAAGCGAGTTATGCGCTGCGAAAGTTTTTTAAGACTAATCAAACAGCAGATGAAGTTGCAGATGAAGCAGCGGATCAACCAATGTCATATGCAGATATCGGTGTTATTGATGAGAATTTTGACGAAGACATTGTCTTAAAATCTCGTAAATCCAATTGGCATACCCTCCGCAACCGACCTTTACTGTTCGGCCTTGCAGCAACCTTTTTGATCTCATTGATTGCATCTCGAAATAGATTTGGTTCAATAAGTGGTGGCGCACTTCCAGCATCGCCAGGTGGCGCAATGGATTTGATTTCAAAATATATTGAATCTTGGCACATTATTGGTATGGGATCCGCAGAATATTCCCCACCTTGGATAGTTATTCTCGCCATCGCCTCGCTTTTAACTTTTGGGAAAGTCTGGCTTTTCATAACAATTTTCTTCTTACTTTTGCCATCCCTTGCGTTCTTTGTGATGTATCGAAGCGCACGAAGATTCGGCTTATCAACCCAGGTAGCACTTATCGGTGGACTCTTCTACGGCCTATCACCGGTAATTTGGAACAGCATTAATCAAGGCCGACTCGGGACCCTTGCAATCGCAATACTCGCCCCAATTTTATTAGGTCTGCTGCCAAGAACAATTAATTTTGAAAGCCTGAGCTGGCGACGGATCTATTCGCTCGCCTTATTGGCCGCAGTTCTTGCAGCTTTCTCCTCACTCTTCCTGGCAATTTGGACAGTCACATTTATCGCATTATTTCTCTCTGCGCTTATCAATCGTCGCGATGAGATTCGAAGTACTGGACTAATTAAATTCGTGATGACAGCTGAACTTTCGCGAATCCGCAGATTCTTTGCCTTCGCGCTTATACCTGCGCTGTTAACGCTTCCGTGGTCGGCAAAGTTGATTATCAACCCAACTCGGATCTTATTTGAACCAGGACTTGCGCTCTCTGGTGGTTCACTTTTAGAAATTCTCACTTTGAATCCTGGTGGCGCAACCGGAGTGCCAGCTTGGATAGTTGCACCATTTATTATCTTCTTAGTCGCACTCTCTTTCTCAAAGAAGTTTCCGATTGAAGTTACTGCATCAATCGCTTTACTCACATTAGCAGCGCTGCTCTCACGGATATATGTTTCAGGACATGGCAGTGGTGGAAGAGTTTGGACTGGATCAATAATAATTTTTATTCAAGTTCTTATTCTCTTGCCAACACTTCATGTTGCATCAGAGTTAATTCCAAAGTTGAGGAATTCAAAGCTTGGTCTAGGACATTTCGCCTCCGTGTTCGCTACATTTTTTGCAATTCTCTCCTTACTTGCTACGAGCACTTGGGCTGTTACAAGTGGCGCTAATTCAGCTGTTGCTGGCGGGCGAAGCGAAGTTGTCCCGGCATTTATTGCTTCACTCAGCGATACCCCAATTAGACCAAAGACTTTGGTAATTGGAAAAACTGAGGACCAATTGAACTACTTCATAACCAGAGGTTCAGACTTACAAATTGGTGATCCCGATGTAGTGGATCAAATACCAAAAGCTGTAGATAGCGCAGTAATTGATTTACTTAGTGGTGCCGGAATTACATCAAGCAAAGATTTAGGCGCTCAGGGAATTCAGTATGTATTTTTGAAGAAACCAGTGGATGAGAATATTGCTAGAACCATCGATGGTATTGGTGGATTTACACGTAGCTCTTCAACAAATTCCGGAATTATTTGGCAGATTGTCGGAAGCAATTCCCGGGTCTCTGTAACTGATGCAACCGGCGCTGTTACTACTTTGAATTCATCAAACATTGGCGCCACCGATGATCTCTTGACACCAGGAACCGTAACAATCGCCGAGAAATTTGATGAGGGTTGGAAACTAATCGTAAATGGAACAAGTGTTGAATTACAGAAGTCACCGATTGGATTACCTTTTTTTGATGTAGCAGAGATAGGTCCGATCTCGTTAATTCATGATGGAACCGAACATCGCGCTCTAATCTCGCTGCAGTTCATATCGCTCTTAGTAGTCCTAATCCTTGCATTGCCAGCCGGCCGCCGCCGCCGAGAGCTATCCAAGGAGAACCTCTTATGATTAAAGCGCCAAGATGGGTAACTTCGCTTAAGGCTTTAAACCTCAAGTCACTAGATCACCGAGTGATTGTTGCATTGTTGGTGTTTCTATTGATCATTTCAGCAATAGCTCTTTTCAATCCAAATAACTCTGGAGTTTCAACAATTAAGTCGTATCCAGCAACAGTCTGTCCAGGAAATCTGAGTGGTGGCACATCAACCTCAGTCTTGCCTTCATCAAATACTTTAGTGCGACAGATTCCTGCTTCAAAGAACTCGCTATCCAAAGCTAAAACTACTTTTTACCTATCTTCCAAACCATTATTAGTGGATGGAAGTAGTGAGACTTCGATAAATGTCTCTAGAAATCAAACAGGCACATTAGCAACTGTGATTTGTGCAATTAACGAGAGCGATCAGTGGTTCGTTGGTGGCTCTGGGTCGGTTGTTAGTAAATCTTCAATTCAAATAGTTAATAGCGGTTTAAGCACTGCCGTTGTTGATCTCTTTATTTATACACCGAACACCGTTTCGCCAGTTAATTCAATTCGAATCTCAAAGAATTCGAGCAAGCAGATTTATCTGGATTCGCTAGCACCAGGAGAGAGTTCGGTAGTCATACATGCAATTACAAGATCTGGTCGCGTCACAATGTTTCTGCATGATCAACGCCAGCGTGGGCTGCAAAGTTTAGGATCGGATTTTGTCTCACAAAGTGCCAATCCGGCAAAACGAGTTGTTATTCCAGCGATCAACAATGTGGCGCTCTCTGGACGTAGCACCACACAGATGTTGCGAATTTTGGCGCCAGGAAAAGTAAATACAAATGTCCGGGCAGAGCTGGTTGCTAGCGATGGCACATTTGCTCCAATTGAATTGGATGACATAAACATAAAGAGTGGGATTGTTCAGGACATAGTCTTCAAGCCAGTATTGGGGGCTAAGAATTTCTCATTAGTTCTGACCGCAGACCAACCAATTGTTGCTGCAGTTAAGAGTTCTGGCACCTTTGATGGCAATAACGAATTTACTTGGGCAACCTCTAGTGAACAATTGCAAGAAACGTTCATGCATTTTGGTGGTCTACGACCAGAGGTTGTATTCCAAGGCAAGAATCTTGAGGTAAATGTGGAGTGGACCAGCAAGAATCGCAAAGTTTATGAAAGGACGATTGTTGGTAATAGCGATAATGACGTCGCAACTTGGTCACCTAAGAGCGGAGTTGTAAGCGCAAGATTTACTACCAAAAATAAAGAGATCTATGGCGGAGTAATCTTCAAAGAGAAACGGGGATTGAGTTACCTACCTCTGGAATCAGGAGCACAATTAGAAAGTTCGGCAATCCCAGTTCTTGACGCGCGCATTATTTCTCGTTAGTAAATCCCAAGTTTTAACCTAACTTCACGCTAATCTCTTAGGTATGACTAGGCCACAACCACGTGCAGCTCGCCTGTGCTCTCGGGTAGGTTGTCGGCATCTAGCGACTAAAACTCTTACATATATTTATGCAGATTCGACCGCAGTTCTTGGTCCACTTGCAACATTCTCCGAACCACATGCATATGATCTCTGCGATCAACATAGTTTAAGAATGAGTGCGCCAGTTGGTTGGACTGTGATTAAACCAGAACCAGATGCAGTACCTGCGGGTCCATCAAGCGATGACTTAATGGCAATTGCAGATGCAGTTCGTGAAGCGGGAGCTCGAGAGAGCTCAAGTGCGAGTGAGATTTCAGGAATTGAAATTCCGCCGCTTGAATTGGGGCGCCGAGGTCATCTTCGAGCAATTCCTAATTAATCTAGCGCGCCATGTTTAATACGGAGTTCTTAAATTCAATTATTAAGGCTTACGACGTTCGTGGCCTGGTTGAATCGCAGATAACTCCAGATTTTGCATTTGTTCTTGGCGGTGCATATGCCCGTTTTCTGCAAGAAGAGCGCGAACCTTCAACAATAATTATCGGTGAAGATATGCGCCCTTCCTCGCCAATGCTTGCAGATGCATTTTCAGATGGCGCTACTTCTCAAGGCCTAGATGTAATTCGAATCGGGCTGGCATCCACGGATATGTTGTATTTCGCCGCCGGTAAATTAAATATGCCAGGTGCGATGTTTACGGCAAGCCACAATCCTGCTGCATATAACGGTGTGAAATTATGTAAGAGCGGTGCGGTTCCAATCGGACAGGATTCAGGATTGCATCGAATCAAACAATTAATTCTTGAAGGTCTACCAATAGCTAATCGCCCAGTTGGTAAAGAGAGCAACCGAGATTTGTTGGCAGAGTATGTGGATTTTTTAATTGGACTTTTCCCTGAAATCGAGAGCGAGAATTCGAAGCAACGTAAATTGAAAGTTGTTATCGATGCCGGAAATGGCATGGCTGGTCACACAGCGCCTGCGGTTATGTCGCGCTTGAATGTTGAGATAATTCCAATGTATTTCGAATTAGATGGAAATTTTCCAAATCATGAAGCGAATCCAATTGATCCCAAGAACTTGGTTGATTTGCAGAAGCGAGTATTGAAAGAGAAGGCAGATCTCGGACTTGCATTTGATGGTGATGCTGATCGCTGTTTCTTGATTGACGAGAAAGGCTCATTAGTTAATCCATCAGCTCTCACTGCCCTAATTGCAGTCCGTGAACTTAAGCGGAAGCCCGGCTCGACAATTATCTATAACTTAATTTCATCTAAAGCGGTTCCAGAGGTAATTCTAGAAAATGGCGGAAAACCACTTCGCTCTAGAGTGGGTCATTCATTTATTAAAAAGATGATGGCTGATTCTGGTGCAATCTTTGGTGGTGAACATTCTGGCCATTTTTACTTTGCAGATTTTTGGCGAGCAGATTCTGGAATGCTAGCAGCGCTTTATGCACTAACTGAATTAGCTTCTGGAAAGAGTTCGCTATCAAATCTTCTAAAGCCGTTTAATCGCTATGTTGCAAGTGGTGAGATAAATTCAGAAGTTTCAGATGTTCCGGCCGCAATCGAAGCCATTCTTGCTGAATACAAAGGTTTTGAAGTAGATGAGTTAGATGGCATAACCTTGACCGGCCCTAAGTATTGGTTCAATGTCCGAGCCTCTAATACTGAGCCGCTGCTACGTTTAAATGTCGAAGGCGATACTGAGGCTCAAATGATCAAGGCTCGCGATGCTCTGCTCGCAATCATCAGGGCTAAGCGATAACCTACGCTCCTACATATAAATTTGAGAAGCCTCTCATTCAAGGTTTAATAGGAGTTATAAGTGAACGTTCAAACAGCTGTAAAACACGACATTGCAAATGCGGCGCTAGCTGCCGAAGGTAAGAAGAAGATTGAATGGGCAGAACGCAATATGCCGGTATTGGCACAAATTCGGGAACGCTTTGAGAAGGAACAACCATTTAAGGGAATCCGAATCTCTGCATGTATGCACGTGACAACTGAGACCGCGAATCTAATGCGCGCCCTAAAAGCTGGCGGAGCAGAGCTTGCACTCTGTGCTTCAAATCCACTTTCAACTCAAGATGACACTGCAGCAGCGCTAGTGCATGAATATGGCATCAGCGTTTTTGCTCGCAATGCAGTCGATCGCGACGGTTACTACTCACATATCAATGCATCACTTGATATCAAGCCTCACTTAGTTTTTGATGATGGTTGCGACTTAGTAAATACTCTCCACACAACACGCACCGAATTGATTGATGGAATTATCGGTGGCTGTGAAGAGACAACTACTGGAGTAATTCGCTTAAGCCAGATGACAAAAGATGGCGCACTTAAATTCCCGATGATTGCTGTCAATGACACCGATACCAAGCACATGTTTGATAACCGATTCGGAACTGGACAATCAACTCTTGATGCAATTTTCCGCTCTACAAACTCACTCGTTGCTGGAAAGACCTTCGTCGTAGCTGGTTTTGGTTATTGCGGCAAAGGTGTTGCCGAGCGCGCAAAGGGAATGGGCGCCGATGTAATCATCACTGAGATTGATCCAACTAAGGCGCTTGATGCACTTATGCAGGGCTACCGCGTTATGCCGATGACAGAAGCTGCAAAGTATGGCGATATCTATGTAACTGTTACAGGTAACCGAGATGTGCTCCGTGAAGAGCATTTCAAAGTTATGAAAGATGGTGCGATTCTTTCTAATGCCGGTCACTTCGATATTGAAATTGATGTTGCCTGGCTCGAACAGAATGCTAAGAGCAAGAATGCAAAGATGCGCCATCAAACAGATGAATATGTGATGGCTGATGGTCGCCGCATTCTTCTACTTGCAGAGGGACGTCTAGTAAATCTTGGAGCAGCTGAAGGTCACCCAGCTTCAGTTATGGATATGTCTTTCTCTGACCAGGCGCTAACTGCAGAGTATTTATTAAAGGCTGCCGCGACTCTTGGTGCTGGATTACATGATGTTCCAACCGAGATTGATAAAGAAGTTGCTCGCTTGAAATTGGAGAGCATGGGATCAACGATTGATAAGTTGACTCCAGCTCAAGAGCTTTACCTCAACTCTTGGGAGCACGGTAGCTAATGACTTCGATCATGGTCGTCGATGACGACCAAGATCTAGCAGAGATGCTTGGCATCGTTCTGACCGGTGCCGGTTACGAAGTGGATTTAGTAAATCGTGGCGATGAGGTAATGCCGCTTTTTACAGCGCAGGCTCCAGATTTAGTCTTGCTTGATGTGATGCTTCCCGGATTAAACGGTGTCGAAGTCTGCAAATTGATTCGTGAAGTTTCAATGGTTCCGATTGTTATGTTGTCTGCCAGAGGCGACAAACAAGATGTAGTTGCTGGCCTTGAAGCGGGCGCCGATGATTACATGGTTAAGCCCTTCGACCCATTAGAACTGGTAGCCCGAATGAAGGTTCGGTT
>CAMCPZ010000048.1 GCA_945876865.1 Bifidobacterium breve
CCAGTTTTAATGGTTTCTGGGTGCCAATCGGTATTTGCATTCTCTCGAAGCAGCGCAGCTTTAATCTCGGTTGTTCGGATATACCAAGATGGTTGCGCGTAATACATCAGGGCCGTATGGCAGCGCCAACAATGTGGGTAGGAGTGCTCGTATTGCTGTTGCTTGAATAGCAGCCCATTAATTTTAAGCTCTTTAATTAATAACTTATCGGCATCCTTGAAAAATACGCCACCAACTATTTTGAGATCCGGCAGGAAATGTCCATCAGCAGCAATTGGGTTAATTACTGGAAGGCCATATTTACGACAGACCGCAAAGTCGTCAGCGCCGAATGCAGGGGATTGGTGGACCAGACCGGTTCCATCTTCAACGGTTACGTAATCAGCCAAAACAATGTAGTGCGCATCAGCAATCTCAACCAGATCCAAAGGTGGTGCATATTTTGTATGTTCCAATTCAACGCCAGTAAAGGTGGCAATAACTTTGCGCTCGTCACCAAGGACTGCGGCCAGATTGCTCGCGACTACTAATCTTTCAATCTTCTCATCAGTCGTTATCTCAATAACTTGATATTCAATCTTGGGATTCACCGCAACTGCAGTATTTGAAACTAGCGTCCAAGGAGTTGTAGTCCAAACTAGAAGACTTGCTTTAAGTTCAGCTAATTTCCCGGAAGTTGCCGGGAAGCGAACATAAACAGATTGGTCTTTAATAGTTTCATAACCTTGGGAAAGCTCGTGATCTGAAAGTCCAGTTCCGCAACGAGGGCAATATGGGGCAACTCGATAATCTTGAACAAGTAGACCCTTCTTCCAAATCTGTTGCAGTGACCACCAAACGCTCTCTACATATTCACTAGACATCGTCCAGTACGCTTCATCAAAATCCACCCAGAATCCCATCCGACGTGTCATCGATGTAAATTCACCAACATGTTCCTGAACGGATATTCGGCACTGCTCATTGAATTTCGCGATTCCATATTTTTCAATATCGCCCTTGCCGCTAAAGCCAAGTTGTTTCTCAACTGCAATCTCAACTGGCAGGCCATGACAATCCCATCCAGCTTTGCGGATTACTTGGTTGCCTTTCATGGTTTGGTAGCGCGGAAATAAGTCTTTAAAAACTCGAGCTTCAATGTGGTGGGTTCCGGGTTTTCCATTTGCAGTTGGGGGACCCTCGTAGAAGGTCCAATTTGGTTGGCCATCGCGCGCGGTAATTGTTTTCTTGAAAATCTCTTGAGTTTCCCAGAATGAGAGGATTTGATGTTCAACTGCAGGCAGATCTATCTGCGGTACGAGTGACTTAATCGTTGACATTAAAGGTAGCGCCTCTCAAATTAATTCCAGCAAACACTTGTCCGCTAGTTAACTTGGAGGGACGGTGTGAAATCCACCGCGGTACCACCCGCCTTGTGCGAAATAATCGCACCACTTTTTGCAATACAACTCAGCGCTAGTTCTACCCCGAATATCGATACTTCCATATTCAGCTCTTCTTGCAGGCTCCGAGGTGATGGCCTCATCTGTGCCCTGTTGCCGAGTCAGGGGGAATTCTAGCGCGGCGAAGTTGGTGTTTAAGCACCTAAGGTTCTAATCTGTCCGCCTTGCGTGTCAAAATCTCGCAAATTCAATTGATTTACAACAGACTGGTGGAACGGTGCCAAAGAAAACAGCAGCAAAAAAAGTGGCTAAGAAAGCAACCAAGAAGGCGCCAGCAAAGAAGGCTGTAAAGAAGGTAGCCAAGAAGGCACCTGCTAAAAAAGCGCCCGCTAAAAAAGCCGTCGCCAAGAAAGTTCCTGCGAAAAAGGCAGCCCCAGCAAAGCGTTCCCCAAACATCGTAAAACCGTCACTTGCAAAGAGTGCCAAGAAAGTCGTAGGTAAGCCTTTTCCAGCGAAGCTTCAGAGCACAACAAAAGGAAACTCAACAACTATTACGGTTACTCCAAACGAAGTTGCAGTGGCGGAGATATTGGTCGAAGAGCGTCGCTTAACAATGTTGCCACCTCCACGCCCAAACAAGACAGTCAAAAAAGGAGTTGGCTTAAAGCCAATCAAGAGCGCTCCGGCGCCACTAATCATTTCTGATGGCATCGAAAATTGGACCGCCACCGAATTAAAATCAATGCGCAGCGAACTTTCAAAAGATCTGATCAGACTTCGCGCTGAACTTGCAGAAGTTGAAAGTGGAATGGAAGATTTAATCAACGCTGAAGGCATGGGAGCCGGCGATGATCAGGCAGATGCTGGAACAAAAACTTTCGAACGCGAACACGAGATGTCACTTGTCTATAACGCCAGGGATATGGTCATTCAAACTGAGCGAGCTTTAGAAAGAATAGACAACAAAACTTACGGCCGTTGTGAAGAGTGTGAAAATTCTATTGGCAAGGCTCGACTCCAAGTATTTCCACGTGCCACGCTTTGTATGTCATGTAAACAAAAAGAGGAACGACGCTGAATGTAGTTGTCCGGCGAAAGTTGGCAGTGACAGCTTTCCTAGTTTTCCTCGCAGATTACTTGACGAAATTTGCAGCAGTTGAGTTTTTATCGGACGGCCCAATTAAAATTATTGGTGACTTCGTCAAATTTGAACTGTTCTTCAATACCGGCGCAGCTTTCAGTTTGGCCACAAGCAAAACGCTTTTTCTATCAGTTTTTGCAATGATCGTTGCGGCTGGAATTCTTTATTTCACATCTCGAATTGACTCAAGCAAGTGGGCGATTGGACTTGGCTTGGTCTTGGGTGGAATTTTTGGAAACCTTACTGATCGGATATTCCGAAACCCTGGAGGACTTCAGGGTCCAGTCGTGGATTGGATCTCTCTGCCATATTGGCCAACTTTTAATATTGCTGATAGTTCAATCGTTATTGGCTCAGCAACTATTGTCTGGCTTATCTGGGCCCAGATTCCTTCGAGATCGGTGCCTAAGTGAGTGAAAAAATGAGTGACCGTGAACTTCGATTTGTCTCAATACCTGAGGGTTTGCATCAAGAACGGGTAGACGCTGCGCTCTCAAGACTTTTGGGGCTCTCTCGATCAACAGTTGTTACCTTGATTGAGAACAATGAAGTAACGCGTAAGGGAAAGCCACTTACAAAATCGGATCGGGTAAATACCGATGATTATTTAGAAATTAAGATGCCTGCAATACTCGGTGAACCAGTATTGACGCCGACACCAATCGAAAATTTCAAAGTTGTATATGACGACACTGATGTAATCGTTGTAGATAAACCAGCTGGAGTAGCAGCCCATCCAAGTCCTGGTTGGCGTGGTGCAACCGTGATTGGTGGCGTAGTAGCAGCTGGATATCAAGTGTCTACAAGTGGAGCTGCTGAACGCCAAGGAGTTGTTCACCGATTAGATGTTGGAACTACTGGTCTGATGGTGATTGCAAAGAATGAAAATTCTTACAGTAATTTGAAGCAGCAATTTCGCGACCGAACTGTAACTAAGGTTTATCACGCATTAGTTCAAGGTCATATGGATCCAACTGAAGGAACAATTGATGCGCCGATCGATCGCCATCCAAGAGAAGATTATCGATTTGCAGTAGTTGCAGATGGAAAACCAAGCATTACGCATTACAAAGCACTTGAATTCTTTCCAGCAGTATCGTTGTTGGAGATTGAGTTAGAGACTGGTCGCACACATCAGATTCGAGTTCACTTTTCAGCGCTTCGCCATCCATTGGTTGGCGACATGACTTACGGAGCAGACCACACAATTGCAGAACGCCTAGAAATTGTTCGCCCTTGGCTTCACGCCCGCGAGTTGAAATTTATTCACCCATCCTCGGGCTCTGAGATTGCTTTCTTCTCGGAATATCCGCCAGACCTGACACGCTGCCTAGAAATATTGGCCAAGGGCCAACTCCCTGAAGCGCAGTAGTAATCTCACCTAAATGTCCGCAGAGCCAGGCTTCGTCCACCTACATGTTCATACCGAGTATTCGATGCTCGATGGAGCGGCTCGGGTTGATGAATTAGTTTCGCAAGTTGCAAAAGAGGGAATGCCAGCAATTGCGATTACGGATCACGGAAATGTTTTCGGCGCCTATGAATTTAACAAGAAGGCGAATGCTGCAGGCGTAAAACCAATCATTGGGATCGAAGCTTATGTAGCTCCAGAATCAAGATTTGAAAAGAGGCGCGTTAAGTGGGCCGATGGCGGCGAAGATGATGTCTCGGGCGGTGGCGCATATACCCATATGACAATTCTTGCGGAGAACAACGTTGGGCTTTCTAATCTTTTTAAACTCTCTTCGCTCGCCTCCCTTGAAGGTTATTACTACAAACCACGAATGGATCGAGATTTACTTTCAAAATATGCAAGTGGCCTAATTGCAACAACAGGCTGTCCTGGTGGAGAAATTCAGACTCGGCTTCGCATGGGTGCATATAAAGAGGCGATAGCTGCCGCAAGTGAATTTCGGGATATCTTCGGTGCCGAGAATTTTTATCTGGAAGTTATGGATCACGGAATAGATATTGAAACCAGAGTTAAATCAGATTTACTAAAACTTGGCAAAGAACTTGGATTGCCATTACTTGCAACAAATGATTTGCACTATACACATCATGCGGATGCTGCTTCTCATGAGGCGCTGCTCTGCGTTCAGTCTGGCTCAACGCTGGCAGATCCTAAGCGATTCAAATTTGATAATAACGAGTTCTATTTAAAGAGTGCTGCCGAAATGCGAAAACTCTTTACCGAAATTCCCGAGTCCTGCGACAACACATTGCTTGTAGCCGAGCGCTGCAATATAAAGATGCGCGAAAATGAAAATCTTTTGCCACAGTATTCAGTCCCAGCTGGCGAGACCGAAGATTCTTGGTTGCGCAAAGAGGCGAACAAGGGTTTGCTTGCAAGATTAGATGGCAAGGTGGATGCCGCATATCAAGAACGTTTAAATTATGAATTAGATGTAATGATCAAGATGGGTTTTCCTGGATACTTCTTAGTTGTATCTGACTTATGTTCGCATGCCAGAAGTGTTGGCATTCGAGTTGGCCCAGGTCGCGGTTCAGCGGCTGGTTCGCTAGTTTCTTATGCGCTTGGCATCACAGCGCTAGATCCGATCAAGCACGGACTTCTCTTTGAGCGTTTTCTAAATCCAGAACGTATTTCGATGCCAGATATTGATTTGGATTTCGATGAAAGAAGACGCTCCGAAATGATTGCGTACGCAACCCAGAAGTATGGTGAAGATCGGGTTGCACAAATCATTACTTACGGCACAATTAAATCGAAGCAAGCTCTAAAGGATTCGACCAGAGTTCTTGGTTATCCATATGCAATCGGCGACAAATTAACTAAAGCGTTGCCACCATCTGTTATGGGTAAAGATATTTCACTTGCTGGAGTATTCGATACAACGAATGAACGCTATGGTGAAGCCGGAGAATTCAGATCTTTATATGATTTAGATCCAGATTCAAAGCGAATCGTTGATACTGCTCGTGGACTAGAGGGTTTGAAGCGCCAGTGGGGTGTTCATGCTGCAGGCGTGATTCTAAGTAAAGAACCTCTGTTAGATGTGATTCCAATTCATCGTCGCGAAGCAGATGGCGCAATAATTACGCAATTCGATATGGGCGCGTGTGAATCTATCGGTCTGTTGAAGATGGATTTCCTGGGACTGCGAAATCTCTCAGTCTTAGATGATTGTTTATTAAATATAAAGGCAAATAAGGGAATTGATTTAGATCTTGCAACGCTAACACTGGATGACACAAAGACATATCAATTACTTGGACGCGGTGAAACACTCGGGGTATTCCAGCTCGACGGTGGGCCTATGCGAGCCCTGCTTCGACAGATGAATCCGGATTCTTTCGAAGATATATCTGCAGTTATTGCTCTATATCGCCCCGGACCGATGGGCGTAAATGCACACAATGATTACGCAGATCGCAAAAATAAAAGACAGGTAGTTGTTCCGATTCATCCTGAATTAGTGGATGCGCTCTCTGAAATATTGGGGGATACTTACGGGCTTATTGTTTATCAAGAGCAGGTTATGGCGATTGCACAGAAGGTTGCTGGATTTAGTCTTGGTCGCGCAGATCTTCTACGAAAAGCGATGGGTAAGAAGAACAAGGACATCCTTGATAAGGAGTATGTAAATTTTGAGAAGGGTATGACTGATAACGGATTCTCGAAATCGGCCATCGATAAATTATGGGAAACGCTTATTCCATTCTCGGACTACGCATTTAACCGGGCACATAGCGCAGGATATGGGATGGTCTCGTATTGGACTGGATATTTGAAAGCAAACTATCCAACCGAATATATGGCCGCACTTCTTACTTCGGTCCGAGATGATAAAGATAAGAGCGCTCTCTATTTGAATGAATGCCGTCGGATGGGAATTAAAGTATTGCCACCGGATGTAAATGAATCTCAATCTGATTACACACCACTGGGCAATGACATTCGATTCGGGTTAACAGCCATCCGAAATGTCGGGGAAAATGTCGTGGCTTCAATTGTTGCAAATCGCGAAGCTTCTGGTCGCTACGAATCCTTCGGAGATTTCTTAACCAAGGTCGACGCAAATGTTTGCAATAAGAAGACCATTGAATCTTTGATCAAAGGTGGCGCTTTTGATTCGCTAAACCACCCTCGCAAGGGTTTGACGCTGATTTATCTCGAGGCAATTGATTCAGTCATGGAGGCAAAGCGAGCTGAGTCAATCGGACAATTTGATCTATTCGGCAGTGGGATGTCTTCGCAATCTCCTTCAATTACAAATGTAGAGATTGACATTCCAAATCAAGAGTGGGAGAAAGCGCTGCTACTGAGTTACGAACGGGAGATGCTCGGACTTTATGTTTCGGATCATCCGCTATTAGGGGTAGAGCACTTACTTCGTTCTTCAACAGATATGCCAATCAGCCAGGTAAATGATGAATCAATTGGCCACGAACAGATCGTCACAATTGGTGGATTAATCACCCAGATTCAACGTAAGGTTTCAAGACGTGGAGATTCGTGGGCGATTGTTACTATCGAAGATCTCGAGGGCGCAGTAGATGTTATGTTCTTCTCAAATTCCTACACTCAACACTCTATGAATCTCGTGGAAGATCGAATCGTGATAATTCGGGGACGAGTAGATAAGCGCGAAGAGCAGGTCAAGATTATGGCTCTAGATTTATCTACACCCGATATCTCGCTTGCTCCAACCGGACCGCTAATAATTTCTATGGATACGGTTCGCTGCACGCCACCAGTTGTAGACCGAATAAAAGAAATTCTCAGGTCTCATCCCGGAAAACGAGAAGTCCATCTCAAACTCGATGATGGTCGCAAGAGCCTGGTTATGAAAATCGGCGATGATTTGAGAGTTACCGCATCGCCAAGTTTGAGCGCTGACCTCAAGGCAATTCTCGGCCCCGACTGTCTGGTTTAGATTAGAATTGGCGAGTGAATCCCACTGCCATTAGAACTGTTGATTTTCGTGGGCGATCTTTATCGAAATTGGGATACCGAACAGAATTGCCTCGCGCAGAACTAGATATCGAAGCGGCGCTAATAAGTATCGATCCGATTCTGCAGAGCGTTAAGAGTGGTTCAGAATCTACACTCTTAGATTTATGCATGAAGTTTGACGGTGTTCGTCCAAAATCAATCCGAGTTCCGATAACTGAAATTAAATCTGCACTCGATTCGCTAGATTCTGATGTCAGGCTAGCGCTAGAAGAGGCAATTCGCAGAGTTACAAAAGCTCACACTGATCAATTAAGAAGTGAG
>CAMCPZ010000049.1 GCA_945876865.1 Bifidobacterium breve
TGGCACTTTGAAACTGATGTGGTTTTGGAGAGCTATTTTGAAACGGCGGATTTAAGTTCTTACTCCGCGGTCTTTATTCTTGTCGAGAATCGCACGTCAGAGAAGAAGGAGGATGTTCTCAATCCTCCAAGTGATTCAAATGATGACAAAGCCAAACCTTCTATGCCTTCAGGGGATAAGGCACCTGATAATGGAGGCAAAGAGATTAACCCTCAAGAGTTGACGGGTCAGACGGTGTACGGGAATGAATCGTTCACCCTTGTAAGGATTCGGTAGTCAGCTAAATCTGGCGGAGGATGAGGGATTTATCTTCTCAATCCTAGGTAATTCCCCTTTCCAAACCTCTGTTCGCGTAGCTATCTGATTGTTATTCTTGGAAGTATGAAGCGAGCGTTTGCAACCATAGTGATTGGATGCTTGATTCTTACGCTAAACCTTTCAACTGCAACAGCAGCAGTTAAACCAGGTACTACTTGTAAAAAGCTTGGCCAGATCAGTGCATCCGCAGGGATCAAGTACACCTGTATCAAGAGCGGTAAGAAATTTGTTTGGGGTAAAGGAGTTGGCACCAAGAGCACTTCACCCACCGCTCCAGCATCCTCATCTCCAAGTTCTGGTTCCACTCCAACGACATCATGTCCAACTCCACTTATTCAAACGCCGGTTGACCTTTCAAAGGTCACATCGATTCTTTATCCGGGGCAGGAACGAGGTGGAAATTACAAAGCGCATGGTGGTTTTGGTTTTGATAATGCAACCGATAATTTGGTAACGGTGACAATTCCACTCAATGGCAAAGTTAACCGTGTTGTTCGTTACAGAGAGATGGGAGAGATCCAGTATCTCTTTGAGTTTGATGGAGATTGTGGAGTATCGTTCCGATTCGATCATTTAAGGAAATTAACCCCGAAATTTGAAGCGATAGTTAATGCGTTTCCGATAAAGGAAGACACTCGAACTGACTTAGTCAGTCCACCCGTCGCTGTTAAGGTCGGTGAAGTGATCGCCACAGAAGTTGGTTTCCTGAAAAATGTTTCTGTAGATTTTGGCGTTTATGATATGCGTCAGAAAAATGAAGCATCGAAAGATCCTGCTTGGGCTAGCGCTCATTCTCAGTATCCAGCAGATTCTTACGGTATATGTTGGCTTAATTCATTGCCTCAAGCTGACAGCTTGGTGGTAAAAGCACTGCCCTCTCGTGATGGCAGCAAAAGTGGACAGACGAGCGACTACTGCAAATAGGTTTTCTAAGTTCCTGTATCTGGCGGAGGATGAGGGATTTGAACCCTCGATAGGTTGCCCTATACACGCTTTCCAAGCGTGCGCACTCGGCCGCTATGCGAATCCTCCCGAGGGGATGAGCCTATCGGCTCTAATTACTATGATTGCCCGCAGATCCTTCGTGCGGCGTTACCGTACTGAACTCCCCCAGGGCTGGAAGGCAGCAAGGGTAAGTCCGCTCTGGCGGGTGTGCGAAGGGTCCCATTAAATTTATATTTAGGAAACGAAAAGTAGAGAGGAAGCGCGATGTCACTAGCTTTGTATCGTAAATATCGCCCCTCAACTTTCAGCGAAGTTATCGGTCAAGAACATGTAACCGAACCACTTTCAAATGCACTTGAATCCGGAAAAATTCATCACGCATATTTGTTTTCTGGTCCACGTGGTTGTGGAAAAACTTCTAGCGCTCGCATTATGGCGCGCTCACTTAATTGCGAAAAAGGCCCAACACCAAATCCATGTGGCCAATGTCAATCATGTAAAGATCTAGTTGCTAACGGTCCAGGTTCAATCGATGTAATTGAATTAGATGCTGCAACACATGGTTTAGTTGATGATGCTCGCGATCTGCGCGATAAAGCATTCTTTGCGCCAGTAAGTTCTCGCTACAAGATTTATATTATTGACGAGGCCCACCAACTCGGACCCGGCGCAGCAAATGCGTTATTGAAAGTTGTTGAAGAGCCACCACCACATGTTCTGTTTATCTTTGCAACAACTGAACCAGAGAAACTGATTTCAACAATTAGATCCCGTACTCACCATTATCCATTCCGTTTAGTTCCACCTGGAATTCTCGCTACCCATCTTGAAAAGGTCTGCGAATCTGAAGGAATCAAAGTAGCCAAGGGCGTTATTCCACTTGTGGTTCGGGCCTCTGGTGGTTCAGTTCGAGATGCGTTATCTGTTCTTGGACAACTTCTTGCTGGTGCTGGTAAATCAGGTGTGACATATGAAATTGCAATTCAATTACTTGGATACACCGATGGTGCGTTGCTTGATGAAGCAATAGATGCGATGGCAGCCCGTGACGGTGCAACGTTATTTAAAGCAATTGATCGAGTTATTGAATCCGGCCACGATCCGCGTCGCTTTACCCAAGACTTCTTAGAACGCCTGCGCGATCTAATTATTGTTGGCGCAGTTGAGGAGAGTGCGTCACAGATTCTTCGCGAAATACCGGAAGATCAATTACAGCGAATGCGCGCACAGGCATCGATTATCGGCACTGCTAATTTGATTCGTAGCGCAGATATTGTCGCGACTGGCTTAACCCAAATGCGTGGCGCTACTGCCCCACGTTTAATGCTTGAACTTATTTGTGGCCGCATACTTCTGCCAGGCAGTGACGATGTTGGATTAATTTCAAGAATTGAACGCCTAGAACTTCGCGAAAATATTTCTGTGGCACAACCTGTTGCAGCAAAAGTAGAAGCGCCAAAAACTGCACCAGTAAAAGAGAGCGCGAAAGAAGTTGTTAAAGAGGAAGTTAAGGCTCCAATTCGCGCAGCTGCGCCAACCCCAAATGCAAATAAACCAACTGGGCCAATAGATGCTGCGGCACTTCGCAGATTCTGGCCAGATGTTATTGAAAACGTTAAAAAGCGCCGCCGACTAACTTGGTCGCTTTTAAGTTCTAGTGCGCACGTTTTATCGGTGGACGATAAGGCAATCACAATTGGAATTGTTAATGCTGGCGCCCGGGATTCATTTACTCGCTCTGGAAGCGACGAGATTTTGCGTGCGGCATTTGTTGATGTGACTGGCCTAGATTTGACGATTGAATGCGTGGTCGATACCAGTGCAAATTCTTCAGCGCCATCAGCTCGGACATCTGAAGATCCAAGTGATGCTGACCAGATGTCTGGCCAAGAGTTATTGATGCGCGAACTTGGTGCGCAAATTATTAGCGAAACCAAAAAGGATTAATTTAATATGTATGAAGGCGCCATTCAAGATTTAATTGACGAACTCGGTCGCCTGCCTGGCATTGGCCCAAAGTCTGCGCAACGAATTGCATTTCATATTATTCAATCCGAACGCGTAGATATCTCGCGTCTTGCAGATGTTCTGCGCACAGTTAAAGAGAAAGTTAAGTTCTGCACCGAATGCGGCAATATTTCAGAGGAAGAACTCTGTCGTATCTGTCGTGACCCAAGACGCGATCCCG
Organism: Bifidobacterium breve; assembly: GCA_945876865.1. GTDB lineage: Bacteria > Actinomycetota > Actinomycetes > Nanopelagicales > Nanopelagicaceae > AAA044-D11. The sequence goes on from CAMCPZ010000049.1 coordinate 3,452, forward strand.
CACTTATCTGTGTTGTTGAAGAGAGTAAAGATGTAATCGCAATTGAAAAGACTCGCGAATTCCGCGGCAAATATCATGTGCTTGGTGGCGCAATCTCGCCTATCGATGGCATTGGTCCCGAGAACTTACGTATCCGCGAATTAATGGTTCGCCTAGCTGCAACCGAGATTCAAGAAATAATTATTGCGACCGATCCAAACCTCGAAGGCGAAGCAACGGCTACATATTTATCAAGGTTGCTCAAGCCACTTGGAATGAAGGTCAGTCGCTTGGCATCAGGCCTGCCAGTTGGTGGGGACTTGGAATATGCCGATGAAGTAACTCTTGGCCGCGCATTTGAAGGTCGCAGAACGGTAGAGAACTAACTTCTAGTTATTTCTCATTATTTGATACGCCCAGGCGTTTCATTATTTGAGATAAACCCGATATTGCTTTCCGGAACTCAATTAGATGGTGGATATTTAAGCCATGGGATTGATTGTTCAAAAATACGGCGGCTCCTCCGTTGCTGATGCCGAAGGGCTGAAGCGGGTCGCCAATCGAATCGTGGCCACTAAACGAGCTGGCCACCAAGTCGTTGTCGTTGTTTCGGCAATGGGCGATACGACTGATGAGCTGATCGATCTCGCAAATCAAGTTTCACCGCTTCCTAATGGCCGCGAACTCGACATGCTGCTTACTGCTGGCGAGCGAATTTCAATGGCGCTGCTTGCAATGGCAATCGGAAATCTTGGAAATGAAGCTCGTTCTTTCACAGGATCACAAGCGGGAGTCATAACAACTTCTGCACACGGTCGCGCTCGCATTATCGATGTGACACCGTCTCGAATTACTGAAGCACTTGATGAAGGCGCAATTGCAATTGTCGCGGGCTTCCAAGGAATTAGCCAAGATACAAAAGATGTAACAACACTTGGTCGCGGTGGATCTGACACAACTGCAGTAGCGCTCGCAGCCGCACTTGATGCAGATGTCTGCGAGATTTATACCGATGTTGATGGAATTTTCTCTGCTGATCCACGAGTTGTTCCGGCAGCGAAAAAATTAAAGACAGTTACATATGACGAGATGTTAGAACTTGCAGCATCTGGCGCAAAAGTTCTGCACTTGCGTTGTGTTGAATACGCGCGCCGTTATGACATGCCTATTCACGTACGTTCATCATTTTCAAATAACGAAGGAACCTGGGTGGTCAAAGATCATCCTGAAGGAGGAACCGATATGGAACAAGCAATCATCGCGGGCATCGCCCATGACAAGAGCGAGGCAAAGATAACTGTGGTTGGAGTTCCTGATCGCACCGGAACAGCTGCCCGAATCTTCCAAGCAATCGCAGATGCAGATATCAACATCGACATGATTGTGCAGAATGTTTCTGCTGCCGCGACTGGTTTGACTGATATTTCATTTACCCTGCCAAAGACCGAAGGCGCAGCCACAACTGCTATTTTGCAACGTATTCAAGGTGAAATTGGTTTTCAATCAATTCAATACGATGATCAAATCGGAAAGCTTTCACTAATCGGTGCCGGTATGCGTTCACACCCTGGCGTAACCGCAACATTTTTTGCTTGCCTAGCTGAAGCCGGCGTGAATATTGAAATGATTTCAACTTCTGAAATTCGGATTTCAATCATCTGCCGCGCATCTGATTTAGAGAATGGCGTTCGCGCAGCACACACTGCATTCGAATTAGATGCTGCTCAAATCGAAGCAGTTGTTTACGGAGGAACTGGTCGATGAGTAAAAAACCATCTCTTGCAGTCGTTGGCGCAACTGGCGCAGTCGGCACCGTAATGCTCGATATCTTGAGCAAGCGCGAAAATGTTTATGGCGAAATTCGTTTAATCGCATCTGCAAGAAGCGCTGGCAAAAAATTGATGTGCCGCGGCGAAGAACTCACTGTCGTTGCACTTTCACCAGAAGCATTTGATGGAATCGATATTGCAATGTTCGATGTTCCAGATGAGATCTCTGCCGAGTGGGCACCGATTGCGGCATCACGTGGCGCAGTAGTAGTCGATAACTCTGGTGCATTTCGCATGGATCCAGAGGTTCCACTTGTTGTTCCTGAAGTAAATCCAAAAGCTGCAAAGAAGCGTCCAAAGGGAATTATCTCAAATCCAAACTGCACAACACTTTCGATGATTGTTGCGATGGGTGCGCTAAATAAAGAATACAAACTTCAAGAACTTGTTGTTGCTTCTTACCAAGCCGCATCTGGTGCTGGCCAATCTGGTATCGATACCTTGCGCGAACAAATTTCGGCAGTTGCCGGAACAAATTCTGGTGATGTCGCAAATGATTCAAAAGCACACATTAAAAACAACGGCCCATTTCCAAAGCCACTAGCGCTGAATGTTATTCCTTGGGCTGGATCACTTAAAGAAGAGGGTTATTCCTCTGAAGAACTTAAGGTTCGCAACGAATCTCGCAAAATTCTTGGAATGCCTGATCTAAAGGTTTCAGCTACTTGTGTTCGAGTTCCAGTGTTAACAACTCACTCTTTGGCTGTGCATGCAATCTTTAAGAAGAAGGTTTCTCGCAAAGATGCCCAAGAAATTCTGCGAAATGCAGCTGGTGTAAAGCTTGTAGACAACCCTGAAAATTACGAATTCCCAACGCCTGCTGAAGTTGTAGGAACAGATCCAACTTGGGTTGGCCGTGTTCGTCGCAGCCTTGATGACAAGCACGCACTTGATCTCTTCTTGTGTGGCGATAATTTACGCAAAGGTGCGGCTTTAAATACTGCGCAGATTGCAGAACTTGTTGCTAAAGAATTCTAAAAAGCTGCTTCTAAAGTAAGTAGCGAAACTTCTGGTGGCGATGCCACTCGAATTCTTGCGAAGGGACTTGTTCCCATTCCGGCAGAAACATGCAACCACGGTTCATTTGGTTCGCGAGTCAATCCACGTGCGCGCCAAGTCGGCAAATCACAATTAGTTGTAAGTGCTTTGCTCTCACCAAACCACGGAAGTCGAACCTGCCCACCATGTGTGTGACCAGCAAAAATTAAATCTAAATTATCTTTACTCATCGCATCCAGTATTCGCAAATATGGTGCATGCGTTACACCAATTGCAAGATCAGCTTTCTTATCTGGCAGACCCGCAACTTCACTGTAATTATCAAAATTCAAATGCGCATCATCAGTTCCGCGGGCTTCAATTGTTGTGTCATTAATCTTTATAATTTCGCGAGAATGATTTAAATCCAACCAGCCAATTCCAGTTAAAGATTTCTGTAAACCTTCCCAATCTAAATCCGGCCCCAACTTTCGCTTGCCATTATCTTTAAATAAATACGAGAACGGATTCTTTGGCTTTGGACCAAAGTAATCATTAGAACCAAAGACAAATAACCCAGGAATATCAAAGAGCGGATGCAGCGCATCTAGAACAACTGGGACTGCATCTTTATGAGCCAAGAAATCTCCGGTGCTTATGACAAGGTCTGGCTTCAGATCAGCGAAGGATTTAATATCTGCAATTTCAACTTTGCGCTTCGGAGTTAAGTGCAGATCCGAAAAATGCAGCACCCGAATCGAACGGTGGCCCGCAGGCAGGACCGGCACCGTGACTTCGCGTAGTTGATAGCTCATAGGCGTGAGAAGATACCGCTATGGGACTAAAAGAACGACTTCAGAGCGATTTAACCGAGGCTATCCGTTCAAGAGATGAGCTTCGCTCCGGAACTATCCGCATGGTTTTAACTGCGATTACTAATGAAGAAGTTTCTGGCAAAAGCGCACGCGTCTTAAATGACGCCGAAATCATCACTGTGCTTTCACGTGAAGCAAAGAAGCGTCGCGAAGCAGCAGATGCATTTAGAGATGCTGGACATGCTGATCGCAGCGAACGTGAAACTAATGAAGGCAGAGTAATCACTGAATATTTACCAGAACAATTATCTGAAGATGATATTAAGAAAATTATTGCTGACGCAATTGCCGAAACTGGAGCATCTGGTCCATCGGGAATGGGGCTAGTAATGAAAGCAATTCAACCTAAAGTTGCCGGCAAAGCAGATGGCGGAACTGTTTCAGGTTTAGTTAAAGCAGCACTTACCGGAGGAAACTAATGGATAAATACGAATACGCAACCGTGCCACTTCTGTCGCACGCAACAAAACAAATTTT
>CAMCPZ010000050.1 GCA_945876865.1 Bifidobacterium breve
GTGGCGCGCCTGGCAGGAATCGAACCTGCGGCCTACCGCTTAGAAGGCGGTTGCTCTATCCGACTGAGCTACAGGCGCATTTGTTGAATTTCATGTGCGAGTCTACCGATTTGAACCGATAAGGTTTCGCACATGGCTGAGTTCATTTATACGATGAAAAAGGCGCGAAAAGCGCATGGTGACAAGGTAATTCTAGATGATGTGACCTTGATGTTTTTGCCGGGGGCAAAGATTGGCGTTGTTGGTCCTAACGGATCCGGTAAGTCAACGGTCCTGCAAATTATGGCCGGACTACAACAACCTTCAAATGGTGAAGCTTTCTTATCACCAGGATACACAGTCGGAATTTTGCTACAAGAGCCACCACTAGATGAAACCAAAACAGTTTTAGAGAATGTTCAAGAAGGCGTTGCTGAAACAATTGGATTACTTGCTCGCTTCAATCAAATAAGTGATGAGATGGCCAACCCAGATGCCGACTACGACAAGTTGTTGGCCGAGATGGGAACCCTGCAAGAACAATTAGACCACCGAAATGCTTGGGATTTAGATTCCCAATTGGAACAGGCGATGGATGCACTTCGCTGTCCACCAGGTGATGCCGATGTAACAGTTCTATCTGGCGGAGAACGTCGTCGCGTTGCACTCTGTAAATTGCTATTGCAACAACCAGATCTTCTGCTTCTAGATGAACCAACAAACCACTTAGATGCGGAATCTGTTTTGTGGCTTGAACAACATCTAAGTAAATATCCAGGCACCGTTGTAGCAATTACTCACGATAGATATTTCTTGGACAATGTTGCGCAGTGGATTCTGGAACTCGATCGTGGTCGCGCCTTCCCTTATGAAGGAAACTATTCAACCTACTTGGATACCAAATCAACACGTTTAAAGATCGAAGGCCAGAAAGATGCCAAGCGCGCAAAGCGTCTGACTGAAGAACTTGAATGGGTTCGGATGAATGCCAAGGGGCGCCAAGTTAAATCTAAGGCCCGTCTGGCACGCTATGAAGAGATGGCCTCTGAAGCTGAGAAGACTCGCAAATTAGATTTCGAAGAGATTCAAATACCAATGGGACCAAGACTTGGAAACGTTGTTGTTGAGGTAGAGAATTTGAAGAAGGGCTTTGGAGATCGACTTCTGATTGATGATCTTTCATTTACCCTGCCACGTAACGGAATTGTTGGAGTAATCGGACCTAACGGCGCTGGTAAAACCACACTATTTAAAACAATTCTGGGAATGGAACAACCAGATAGCGGCACTGTGAAAATCGGTGAAACTGTAAAGATTTCATATGTAGATCAGTCCCGTGGTGGCATCGACCCAAAGAAGAGTTTGTGGGAAGTTGTTTCTGATGGTTTGGATTACATAAAAGTTGGACAAGTAGAAATGCCATCGCGTGCATATGTTTCGGCATTTGGATTTAAAGGTCCAGATCAACAGAAAGCTGCCGGAGTTCTATCTGGTGGCGAGCGAAATCGTTTGAATCTTGCACTAACTTTAAAAATGGGCGGGAATTTATTGCTGCTGGATGAGCCAACAAACGATCTTGATGTTGAAACCCTTGGCTCATTAGAAAACGCGCTGCTTGAATTTCCTGGTTGCGCAGTTGTTATTTCTCACGATCGCTGGTTCTTGGACCGGGTAGCAACACATATCTTGGCTTACGAGGGAGATTCGCAATGGTTCTGGTTTGAAGGAAACTTTGAATCTTACGAAGAGAATAAAATCGCCAGACTCGGTGTCGAGGCTTCAAGGCCACATCGAGTTACTTACCGAAAGTTAACTCGTTGATGCGCCACCACGGAAAAACTTATGTTCGCTGGAATGATCTCGATGCATTTGGACATATCAACAATGCAAATTACTTAACATTTATCCAAGAAGTGCGTGCTGACTTCACCTGGTATTCAAGAATTGCAAAAGGTTTAAAGCCAATGTTTTCGGAAATGGTCGTTGCGCGAGCCGAGATTGATTATCTAGAGCCAATCACTGAAGGTGGCTTTGAAATTGATATCGCAATCTGGGTCTCAAAGATTGGGAATTCATCATTCATACTTGAATATGAATTAACATCGAAGGCAGGCGTTCATGCCAAAGCTCGGACTGTTCAGGTAGCAGTTGATATGGAAACCAAGCGTTCCCGTGCAATAAACGCCGAAGAACGCGAGCTTTTAACGCAATATCTTGAGCATGAGTGAGGCAACTTTTTATGAACGTGCCGGTGGGGCGGCAACGTTTAAGGAACTAACTAAGCGTTTCTATCAACGGGTTGCAACGAATCCGATCTTGAAGCCGATGTATCCGGAAGACGATATGGCCGGGGCCGAAGAGCGTCTTGCACTATTTCTCGAACAATATTGGGGCGGGCCATCCACATATTCTGACCAGCGTGGCCATCCAAGGCTTCGCATGCGACATGCGCCATTTCATATCGCAACCCCAGAACACGATGCTTGGCTGCAATGTATGCATGCGGCAGTAATTGATCTAGAGATTGCCGAAGAACTTAAAGAAGAGCTCTGGACTTATTTCCAATATGCAGCTCATTCGATGAAGAATCAGCCAGATAATTAATTAGCTTTAGGTTGAGACTTATTTCCAATTTTTAGGATCTCGCCATTTCGTAAATACCAGAGAGTTCCATCTAAAGATCTAACAGTTGTTATGCGAAGTCCAACAGATTCGACTACTCCCGAAACTTCCATAGTTTCGATTTGATCGCCAACGCCATATTGATCTTCAACTAACATAAATAATCCTGCAAGCACATCGCGCACTAAGGTTTGTGCGCCAAGTCCAAGTGCAACACCGATTACACCAGCTGAAGCAACTAGAGGTCCTAGGTTGAATCCGAGTTCGCTTAAAATCATGGTTAAAGTGATCAACCAGATAATTCCGTTTAGTGCAGATTTGAGAACTGAACCAGCAGTGCGCGCACGTTCGCGTTGTCTATCCATCCCACGCTTTGGACCCGGAACGAAATCGGCATCAGCAATGCGATTTATCGCCTTGGCCACTGCGCGAGCGCCAACCTTCTGAAAGAACAGGGCGATTACCAGGATCAAAATTATGTGGAACGGCGCACCGATAAACCAGTCATAAATCTCTTGGGCATTGTCGCTTAGGGTCATGTTGGAAGAATAAACCTTCTATTCACGAGATTCGCCATCAGAAATGCGCGATTTTCCGCCTGACTTACGGCACTATTTACCCAACAACGCGAGCCACGCGCTGGAGCAAGATCCACAAAAAGGGAGCTATTCAAGTGCCACAGACATTGGTACTGAACGCCACTTATGAGCCACTAGGTGTCGTATCAGAGAGACGAGCGTTGATCCTCGTCTTAAATCAACGAGCCACAACGATTGAAGAGTCAGACACAGTTCTCCATTATTCAGGTGGCGCAATAACACTTCCAGCAGTTATTAAATTAGTTAAATTTGTTCGAATTCCTTATCGCCATGCGGTCCCACTTTCTAGACGCGCACTCTTTGCGCGCGATGGTGGTCGTTGCGTTTACTGCGCAGCACCGGCAACTTCGATTGACCACGTGATTCCACGCAGTCGCGGAGGTTCACATAATTGGGAGAATGTTGTATCTGCTTGCCACAAATGCAACCATCAAAAAGCAGATCGCACACTTAAAGAAATTGGTTGGAAATTAAAGACGCTGCCACGCGAACCAGCAGGCGCAGCTTGGCGAATTCTGGGAACCGGCAAGCCGGATACGAGATGGATTTCATATCTCCGCCCATTTGGCGCTGAACACGGCGTTGCCTAAGATACGGATATGCAATTTTTCACTGGTGTCTTAAATCGAATTAATCAAGAAGATGGCTCGCTTCCGGGCGAACCGCTTGGAACATTTCTTGGAATAGTTTATTTCCTAGTGATTCCAACCATTATGTTTATCGTAATTTCTGCATTAACTGCGCTTGCAACAGTGGATCGCAGAAAGAACAAGAGTTCATCACTTACTCGAATCGAATAATTCTAAGCATCCTTTGCCTGTGCTTTAAGTGCGCGCAAAAGCGCATCTCGATTCTCTGAAACTAATCTGCGAAGGCCGGCTGCGGAATTCTTACCGGTTGTATCAAGCCAGTTAATGGTCTTATCTAAAGTTGCTTGATTGGTTATGTAGGTTGGATAACACAATTCAACAAATGAGCTTCCGATATCGAAAGAAGCGTTATCCCACATTGTCAGAAGTGAATCAAAATATGGATCAACGTAGGCGGCCAGTAAGTCGCGCTGTCCGGATCTCATAAATCCACGATGGATTGCTGCGCGGACTGAACTCGTTAGTTCATCCTTAGTAATTGCTCTCCAGGCATCGGCTTTTGCTTCTGCTGTAGGAAATGCCGCAACACAAGTTGCGTGACCAAGTTGACCGTTAATTGTGTTATCTCGCTCGAGTTCGGCATCGAGTTCAGTGCGTGTAAATAAACCACGTTCGCAAAGGGCAAGAACAAAGGTCCAACGTAGATCAGCATCGACTTTCAATCCAGCAAGTTTTCCATCCAGAAGTGCCCGTAATTGTTTTCCGTGGCCTTCAGTAACTGCAAGACCCGCAAAAACTCTTGCGTATTGAAGTTGGTGATCGCTTTCGGCCTTGGCAGATGCCAGCAAGTTTGCAATTCCATCAGCAACTTTTATTCGAAGTACATCGCGATTTGCTGGGTTTGCATAAAGTTCTACCGCAGTAGTTAATTGATTTCCGATCACGGTAACAACCGTAATATCGCTTTCACCAGGCAGGCCAGAGAGTGCGATCTCTATAAAGTCAGTTGCGCTGATTTCAGCATCGCGCAACATATCCCAAGAAATCGCCCAACACATAGCGCGAGTCAATCCATCAGAGATATTGCCCAAATGTGATTTGAGGGTCGCAATTGAACGCTCATCTAAACGGACCTTTGCATAAGATAAATCGCGATCATTAATCAATAACAAGTCGGCAATTTTTTCACCAGCAAGTTCTGCAACGGTTGTGCTGGCACCAGCAACATCTAGCTCTACAGATTTACGCAGAACCACGTCCTTGCCTTTAACATCGTAAAGACCAACAGCCAAACGATGTGGGCGAAGTTCTTTCGAACCAGCAGGAACAAGGGGAGCTTCTTGCAGGATTTCAATCCTCGAATATTTATCGTCTGCGATCTCCAACTTAGGGCGCAGTGTGTTTACGCCAGCTGTCTGCAACCAGGTTGAAACCCAAGGCTTTAAATCGCGACCACTTGTAGCGGTGAGCTCTATCAGCAAATCATCGAGAGTTGTGTTGGCAAATGCGTGCTTTGCAAAGTATTTCTGCAACCCGGCTATGAAGTTATCGCGACCAACATGAGCTACTAGTTGTTGAAGAACAGAGGCACCTTTTGCGTAAGTAATTCCATCAAAGTTAGCGTTAACCGTTTCGATATCAATCATGTCCGAAACAATCGGATGCGTTGAAGATAGTTGATCTTGGCGGTAAGCCCAGTTCTTGCGCTCTGAGTTAAATCCGGTCCAAGCATTTACAAAGCGAGTTCCTTCAGCAGAGGCTAAGTGTGAAGACCATTCAGCAAAGGATTCATTAAGCCACAAGTCATCCCACCACTGCATCGTGACCATATTTCCAAACCACATGTGGGCCATTTCGTGAAGAATTGTGTTTGCACGTGCGTCATACATGCGCTCAGTTACTTTGCTGCGAAATACAAGTAAGTTTTCCAGGAAAGTTACGGCGCCAGAATTCTCCATCGCACCCCAGTTGAAATCGACAACTGCGATCTGATCATATTTCTCAAATGGATAGGCAAGTCCAAATACTTTCTCAAAATATGCAAAGCCCTGTTTGGTAACCAAGAAAATATCTTCTGGATCCAAAGATTCTGCCAAGGATTTACGGCAGTAAATTCCGAGTGGAACAGTTTTCTGGCCGATGTATTCGTCATGCACGTGATAATAGGGACCCGCGATTAAGGCAGTTATGTAAGTTGAAATCCTTGGGGTTGGCAAAAATTCCCAAACGTTCTTATCGCCAGAAATTGAATTCTTGGCTTTAACCGGTGAATTGGAAATAACTTCCCAATGCGCAGGCGCGGTCACGGTGAATTGGAATGTGGCCTTTAAATCTGGTTGATCAAAGCACGGATACATCTTGCGGATATATGCAGTCTCACCTTGAGAATATAAATAAACTTCCTTATCGGCTGGATCCACTGAATATTGCAGGCCTTCGCCAGTCTTTGAATAATCGCCCAAGATCTCAATTACTAATTCATTATCCGCTGCGAGACCTTTAAGGAAAACGCTCTCGCCATCGTAATTCGAAACATCAACATCGGTGCCATTTAGCCTTGCTAAAATAATTTTCTTTCCCACGGCATCGATAAATGTGTCATATCCAGGCTTATTGCAACTGAACTTCACGGTGGAAGTAGCGATGAAGTTCTCTGGTCCCTGGCAAACATCAATAGTCACAACATATGAAGTAACTGCTAGATGACTGCTGCGTTCGCGTGCTTCGGCTCTTGAAATATTTAATCCCGGCATGAGCCAACCTTATCTATCCTTATCTAAGATACCCACATGAGTTCTCCGGAGAAGAGCAGCCTTTACAACCTAAGTAATAGGTCATTTCGGCTGCGCGGAACTCGAATCACCGAAGCCCAGGCAAAGGCCACTGAAATGTTTTGGGAGAAATTCGGAATCGTCCCCGATCACCCAATCGTTCCATCCGAGATTTTTCCAGAAAGCAAAAAAGTAATTATGGAAATCGGAACTGGCATGGGCGAGGCCACAGCAGAAATAGCCCGCAATTTTCCCGACACCGGATTCTTAGCACTAGAAGTCCACCGCCCTGGAATTGGTTCACTACTTGCTCGAATAAATGAGTTCGAATTAAAGAACCTGCGCTTAATTAATGAAGATGCCCGAATTGTCTTAAGTGAAAATATGCCAGACGAATGTCTGGATGCAGTTCATCTTTATTTCCCAGATCCTTGGCATAAGAAGAAACATTGGAAGCGGCGAATAGTTCAGGTTGACTTTGTAGATTTGATTTATCGAAAACTTAAGCCAGGTGGCCACATCCACATTGCTACAGATTGGGTCGCATATGCCGATTGGTCCCAAGAGAAATTTGGTTCAGATTCCAGATTTACTGGGGGAGTAATTCCCAAACCAGACTTTCGGCCACTTACAAGATTTGAAGGTAAAGGTTTAGGCAAAGGCCATATTGTTACAGACTTAAAATATGTGAAAGCTTAAATCTTTCCAGTTTCTTCATACTCAGCCATTAGATTAATTCTGCGAACATGTCGCTCGTCACCCGGAAATGGGGTAGCGATGAATTTATCAACAAGTTCTAAACAGAATTCTTCAGAGTGCATTCGGCCACCGATAGAAATTACATTCGCATTGTTGTGTTCACGCGCAAGAACTGCAGTCTCCAGCGACCAGACCAACGCTGCACGAATTCCTTTAACCTTATTTGCCGCCATTTGTTCGCCATTTCCAGAACCACCAAGAACAATTCCCAGCGAACCTGGATCATTTGCAACACCTTGTGCGGCCGGAATACAGAAAAC
>CAMCPZ010000051.1 GCA_945876865.1 Bifidobacterium breve
CTGGCGAAATTGGAGAATCCAGATCGGAAGTTGCAAAGCGTGCACGCAGTGCAATTGAACGTGGAATTGCTGAAGCGACTGGAACAATTATTTTTGTAACGCATGGCGGCACATCGCGCGCATTGCTTGGTTCAATATTGGATATGCCATTTGATAAATGGGCGACTCTTGGCGGGCTTTCAAATGCTTCCTGGTCTGTCCTAGAACCGAATTCCTTCACAAAAATTGGCTGGACTCTGGTTGAACACAATGCCGGATCCATTCCAGAGCCAGTATTCGGCAACGAATCTCTGGAGGCTGAGGCGTAACTTTTAAGATAAAGTCTGCCCTCGAAGTTAAAGTTCAAATAAAAATTGGGGCTGTGGCGCAGCTGGTAGCGCACCTGCATGGCATGCAGGGGGTCAGGGGTTCAAGTCCCCTCAGCTCCACTCAATTTAAATTCTGATTCGGTAAATCTCGATCGTTTGGTCATGGGAGAATTCTCGTTATGCATGAGGCCTATGACATTCAATATGTCCAAGAGAAATGGTTGCCCATTTGGGACAAGCTAGAACCATTTAAATCTGGCCGCAGCGATGACAATCGTCCAAAGAAATATGTCTTGGATATGTTTCCTTATCCTTCAGGTGATTTACATATGGGACATGCCGAGGCTTATGCACTTGGTGATGTGATTGCTCGTTATTGGATTCAAAAAGGTTTCAACGTTATGCACCCAATTGGTTGGGATGCTTTTGGATTACCAGCTGAGAACGCTGCGATTAAGCGAAATGAAGATCCACGTGCTTGGACCTACGAGAACATAGCAGTGCAGAAAGCGTCCATGCGTAGATTCGCCTGTTCCTTTGATTGGGATCGCGTTCTACACACATGTGATCCCGAATATTACAAATGGAATCAATGGCTATTTCTTGAGATGTATAAGAAGGGCCTGGCATATCGCAAGGATTCACCAGTCAACTGGTGCCCAAGTTGCCAGACAGTTTTAGCTAACGAACAAGTTGTCGCCGGTCTTTGCGAGCGCTGCGATACCGCCGTTACTAAGAAGAAACTGAATCAGTGGTATTTAAAGATTACGGATTATGCCGACCGCTTATTAGATGACATGCAACAACTCGAAGGCCAATGGCCTGAGAAAGTTCTGATGATGCAGCGCAACTGGATCGGACGTTCAATCGGCGCCGAAGTTAAGTTTGTTATCGAAGGGCGTGATGAACCTGTAACCATTTACACAACCCGCCCCGATACCTTGTATGGCGCAACATTTATGGTTGTGGCGGCAGATTCTGCGTTAGCTGCTGAATTAGTTTCTGGCTCAAAGATTGAAGGCGAATTCACCAAGTATCTCGAGAGCGTTAAGGCTGCGACTGATATTGATCGTCTTGCAACTGATCGACCAAAGAGTGGAATCTTCTTAGAGCGCTATGCAATCAATCCAGTTAATGGTGCAAAACTTCCAATCTGGGCAAGTGATTACGTTCTTGCGGATTACGGCACCGGCGCAATCATGGCGGTTCCGGCACACGATCAGCGAGATTTAGATTTCGCGAGAGCGATGAAACTTCCAGTTCAAGTTGTGGTTTCCAGCGAAGAGGGCGATCCAAATGAAACCGGTATCGCAACTACAGGTGATGGAAAGCTTGTTAACTCTGGTTCGTTAAACGGGCTTTCAAAAGACGCTGCCATTGCAAAGATTATTGAAGAGCTTGCAGCAAAAGAACTTGGTAAGGCTGCGAAGAATTATCGCCTGCGTGATTGGTTGATTTCGCGCCAACGTTTCTGGGGAACTCCGATTCCGATTATTCACTGCGATAAGTGTGGAGAAGTCCCGGTTCCAGAGAATCAATTGCCGGTTGAACTTCCATCTGCGGCTGGCTTAGATCTAAAGCCAAAAGGAACCTCGCCACTTGGCGCTGCATCAGATTGGGTAAATGTTGATTGTCCTAAGTGCGGGGCACCAGCAAAACGCGATGCCGACACCATGGATACTTTCTTTGATTCATCTTGGTATTTCCTTCGCTACACCAGTACAGATCGCCATGATGTCGCATTTGATAAGAAGGCTGTTGAAACTTGGTTGCCGGTTGACCAATATGTTGGTGGTGTAACACATGCGATTCTACACTTGTTGTATTCCCGATTCTTCACAAAGGTATTGCACGATCTTGGCCATCTAAATTTTGTTGAACCATTTACCAGATTGCTAAATCAAGGAATGGTCCTGATGGATGGATCTGCGATGTCTAAATCTCGCGGAAACTTGGTTCGCCTCTCTGATGAACTTGCAAACCATGGCGTTGATGCAATCCGCCTTGCAATGGTTTTTGCTGGACCACCAGAAGATGATGTTGATTGGTCAGATGTTTCACCATCTGGTTCAGTTAAATTCTTAAATCGCGCCTGGCGTATCTCTGGCGATGTAACCAGCCCAGCTGGAACAGATTTTTCAAAGGGCGATCTTGCGCTTCGCAAAGTTACACATAAGGCGCTACACGATGTTGGTTTCGCAGTTGAATCATTTAGGTTCAACGTTGCTGTGGCCCGGGTAATGGAATTAGTAAATGCAACACGCAAAGCAATTGATTCTGGGTGTGGTCCTGCAGATCCAGCAGTTCGGGAAGCGGCAGAAGCGATTGCGATTTCACTCTCGTTGGTTGCCCCATTTACCGCAGAAGAGATGTGGGAAATCCTTGGACACAAACCAGGTGTGGCACTTGCTGGGTGGCCAGAAGTTGATCCGAAATTGCTCGAAGCAGATGCAGTCACTGCAATTCTGCAAGTAAATGGCAAGATCAAAGATCGAATTGAAGTTTCACCAAACATTTCTGATGCCGAATTAGAGAAGCTTGCGATGGCAAACCCAGAAATCGCTGCAGCTATTGCTGGTGCCACAATTTCAAAAGTTATTACACGCGCACCAAAATTAGTTAACATCGTTCTTTAATTCACAGAGGACATTGACTCTCATAATCTAAGCTCTCCGCATAGTTAGATTCTGGGGATGTTAAATCAACTCAAGGAAACTATTCGGGACAAGTATTTAGACTTTGGTTTTACCGACGAGCAGCGCAAGGCGGTATTAATCGTCTTTGCCGCATTCATAGCACTTGCATTTCTCTTCTTCACTCTGGCACAAGGGCGAGGTTCCGAACCTGTCGAGGCTGTAATACCGGAAATTATTACTCCAACAATTCCAGCTATAGCTGAAGTATTAATCGTTGATGTTTCAGGGCGAGTGCGAAAGCCGGGTGTGTATTCACTCGATAAGGGTTCTCGGGCAATTGATGCGATAAATCTTGCAGGCGGTGCGCTTCCTGGAGTTAATTTGAGTGACATTAACTTGGCTCACATCTTGTTTGATGGTGAACAGATAATTGTTGGCGCACCTCGAGTTACTTACTCATCAGGTTCAAGGAGTGCACCGAAAGCAAAGGCACCGACAGTGGCATCGCCACTTAGCTTAAATTCAGCAACGCTTGCGCAATTAGATACCTTGCCTGGCATTGGGCCAGTTATGGCGAATCGGATTTTTGCTTACCGGAAGTTAAATGGCCCATTTACTTTGATTGATGATTTAAAGAAGGTTTCCGGGATTGGTGATGCCACATTCGCGGAAATATCGAAGTTGGTCCGAATCTAAGAGAATATGACTTTCGACTTCTAGCAATTGGCTTAGCAATTTGGCTTGGTGCTGGAATCGCCGGAATCCTAAATGCACCATGGAGTTATCTGGCAATTCTTATTTGCTTATTTCTTGCAGGACTCAAACGAAGTTTGGCTCTGATACTTATCGCTGCGCTCTTAACTGGAAGCGCTGGCAGCGCAATTAGGCAGATCGGACTGACTCAAAATTTTCTGGCCAAATCTCTAGTTAACAAACCCAGCGTTGAAATTATTGGAACTTTAAAGACCGACCCTAATTGGGGTAAGCCCAAAGTAATTGGGTCGAGATTTCGCAGTAAATCAATGACCGCTCTTGCCTCGGTCTCGAGCGTAAATATTGATGGTGAAGTTAAATCAATAAGGTTGCCAGTTCGAATTACAAGTTCTAAATACATAGATCTGATTCCTGGTGAAAAGTTCTCGGTAAGTGGGGTTGCATTTCCAACTGCAGAGCGTCGGGTAGCAGCGCTTATTGCTACGACCGGAGATTTTAAAAGACTTTCGCAGGCAAATTACCTGCAACGCCTTTCAGCAGAGATTAGAAATTCCTTCCGCGAAACTGCTAAATCAGTTGGCGGTGCCGGTGGCGCACTTATCCCAGGATTGGTAATCGGGGATACCTCACTGGAGGAACCAGACTTCATAATTGAAATGCGAAGAGTTGGCCTCTCGCACCTAACTGCAGTTAGTGGCGCTAATTTTGCAATCATTGCGGCATTTCTACTCTGGCTTTCCCAATGGATTTTTAGGGGAGTTAAGGCCCGGCTAATTCTCACCAGCATTGTTCTGATCGGATTTATCTTTCTTGTTCGCCCTTCACCATCAGTATTGCGAGCCAGTGTTATGTGCGCAGTTATTTTGATTGCTAAGGCCCGGGGTGTAAGAGCAGATTCGGTGCCCTCACTTGGTCTCGCAATTGCATTCTTGATTTTGATGGATCCATTTCAGGCAATTGATCCAGGTTTTGCACTTTCAGTATCAGCGACAGCGGGAATTTTGCTATTAGCGCCCAAGATTGAAATTTGGCTAACTGAGAAGTATGGCCGTGAAAAACTTGCGCAAGTTATCGCAATTCCACTTTCGGCGACGCTTATGTGCACGCCAATCATTCTGGCAATTTCGGGTCTGTTTTCGCTGGTATCAATTCCAGCTAATGTCTTAGTCGCTCCGGTAGTCGCCCCGATAACAATTATTGGATTTATAGCCGCTTTACTCTCACCAATAATTCCTGGCATTTCCTTCCTTCTGCTTTTGCTCATTAAGCCACTCGCACAATTTATTGTTGGGGTCTCAAATACCGCCTCTGGCCTTCCGGTTCTGATGCTGCCAAAGAGTTATCTGGGTGCGCTTATCGCCATTTTTGTAATTGCACTGATCAGGTTTAAGAAATGGCTTGCGCTCTTTTTGCTCCTAATCATTGCGACTCTGATCATTGTTCTGCCCGGAGGCTGGCCGGGATCTAATTGGGCAGTAGCAAATTGCAATATTGGGCAAGGCGATGGATTGGCCATCAATCTAGGCAATAACGAAGCTCTGGTAATTGATGTGGGACCTGATGCAAAACTTATAGATGAGTGTTTAAAAGATTTGGCCGTAAAAAAGATTCCGCTCTTGGTGATTTCACATTTTCACGCGGATCACGTGCACGGTTTAGATGGCGCGCTACTTGGCAGGGATATTGCAAATGTCTGGGTCTCAAATCTTGATCAACCAAAGAGCGATCGAGATACCGCCTACCTATTACTTGGAGCTACACCAATACATCAGGCAACAGCGGGTGAAACCATCGAATTCAAGAGCGCTAAAGGTCCAGTAAAAATTGAAGTTCTCTGGCCCACAAAATTACAATCAAACTTTGAAGCTTTACCCGGCGATGGGTCGGCTATCAACAATTCGAGTATTTCGCTTCTAATAACCGTAGGCAACCTGCGAATCTTTACAGCCGGAGATCTAGAACCTCCGGCTCAAGAAGCCCTCTTGGCGCTGACCAAGATAGAACCGATTGATATCTACAAAGTTTCTCACCACGGTTCATCGTTTCAATTTCTGCCACTGATGTCAGCGCTTCAACCTAAAATTGCCCTCATTAGCGTTGGGGCTGGAAATAGTTATGGCCATCCAGCGCCAAGCACAGTCAATGCGCTTGAAGCCCTGGGTGCAAAAACCTTGCGAACCGATCAAGATGGAGCCATCTCGGTTGACGGGGCCCTTAAGATCAGAACTAAGAGAAACGATTGGTGGAATATCTCGTGGGGATAACGTTGTTGCAGGGCGGCGAATCATTGCTTGCCGACCGCGCGATATCTCAAGTGATTGCAAAATTTAAAGGCGCAACTGTAATCGCATTTGATGCCAGTGAATTAGAACTTGGTGGAATCACCGATGCTCTCGCGCCTTCGCTATTTGGAGACTCCCGAATAATTGTTATTAAAGAAATCCAGGATCTACCAGCCGAACTCGGTGAAGAAATTACTGCATACCTGGAAGCACAAGATGAGAGTGTGGAATTAGTTCTCTGGCACAAAGGTGGCGTAAAAGGAAAAGCGCTCTTAGAGAAAATCAAGAAAGCAAAGCCAACAGTCATACCTTGTGATGTAATCAAAAAAGATGGCGAAAAATCTGACTTTATCCGCGCCGAATTCAAACGACTTGGCCGACCGATTTCCACCGAAGCGGTCCAAGCTTTAATTGATGCGCTGGGAAGTGACCTTCGCGAACTTGGTGGTGCTTGCTCACAATTAGCAGCAGATGTAACTGCCGGAAAAATGATTGATGAAACTGATGTAATGAAATTCCAGAATGGAAGAGTCGAAACAACTGGCTTTGATGTCGCAGATGCCGCGCTAGATGGAAATCGTGATGTCGCGCTAATTTCTCTACGTAATGCCCTCGCAACCGGAACCGATCCAGTTCTCATCACCAGTGCACTTGCCGGTTCGCTTCGAACTCTGGCAAAAGTTTCTGGTGCATCTAGAGGCGTGAAATCTTTTGATTTAGCTGGGCCCTTAGGCCTTGCACCATGGCAGATTGATAAAGCTCGCAGACAACTTTCGAAATGGACGCCCGCAACCTTGGCCGGGGCGGTAGTAGCCGTGGCTCAAGCCGATGCCGACATCAAGGGCGCCGCTGTCGATCCAATCCACTCGCTAGAGCGTGCGATTATTGCCATCACATCTCGAGTTTGAGTAGTAGACCCCTTCGCTGGTAATCTGCGCGTCTGCCTGGCAGAAGCCAAGGCTTAGATTTCAAGAGATTAGAAGGTAGTTCGAAGTGGCAAATATCAAGTCGCAGATCAAGAGAATTCGCACAAACGAAAAGGCTCAAATTCGTAACAAGTCTGCTCGTTCAGCGATCAAGACCGCGATCCGTCGTTTCCGTGATGCAGTCACTGCCGGAGACAGCAAGGTAATTGCAGAAGAACTTCGTCTAGCTTCAAAGACGCTTGATGTTGCAGTAAGCAGCGGCGTAATGCATGCAAACGCAGCAGCAAACAGAAAGTCGGCGATGGCTAAGCAAGCTAACAAAGCTGGCGCTAAGTAATTCTTGTTTTACCCAAATCTATTTTCAAATAAGTTTCGGCGAATAATCTCGGGGGATAAATGCCTGCCATTGATTTAGCCAAAGCGCCACAACCAGCTTCTACCAATCCCGCGCAGATTCGTAATTTCTGCATCATCGCCCATATCGATCACGGCAAATCAACACTTGCCGATCGCATGCTCGGAATCACCGAAGTTGTCGAACAGCGCAATATGCGCGCCCAATATCTAGACCGCATGGATATCGAACGCGAACGCGGAATCACAATTAAGAGTCAAGCAGTCCGTCTGCC
>CAMCPZ010000052.1 GCA_945876865.1 Bifidobacterium breve
GCTTGATACCAACCGCGCTAACCGCGCACGGTGGTTCCGATGGAAGACCTGCTGGCGATGAAAGACACCGCCAGAAGAGCGGATCTTCTAAATGTAAGGTCCATTAAGGACTGGTTTGTCATGTCATATGTAGTTTGCACAACTTGTTATTGGTTAAGTGCTGCACCAACAAGAGGGCTGCACAGAGGCCCGCAGAGATGTAGCTGCGAAGAGCAGGTGTCGCGGAAAGATGTTTCGCTGGATTGCCCGAGTGGATTTCACTTGTGTTATATCTGCGCGAGAACGAAAGTTGGTGGCACGAGTCGTTGGTCTTGGGAGGCGTGCAACTTTTGTCTAAGTGCTAATTCTGGGACGCAAAAGAAGTTTGGCTTCAGTTTGGCACTGGGGCGACATTCAATAATGAATGGGATCTCGATTCCATTGCGGGAAAAGATTACGGCGGATGATCAACGAGTTGTGGATTTGCTTAACTTCGCGAACTTCTCGGTGACCTTGTCGGATTGGGGAATTTTGCGAGCGCGGCAATTGTTTGAATCCGTGCCGGAGTGGGAACCCCTGAAGGTAGTTTCTTTAGAAGATTGGCAAAAGAAGTTTAAAAGCAGTCGCGAAACTTCTTTAGCGGCTTTAAAGAACTATTACGGCGTTAAAGAATTTAGCGACCTTCTTTAGGGGTTGGTGGGTTTTTAGCTAAAGAAGTTTCTAAAGAAGTATTAAAAGAAGGATCTAATGAGCGAAGTAACGAGCGAAGGAGAAAATATGGGGATAAAGAGTTATTTGATTGAGCTGAAGACAGAGTTTCCAGTAACGATTAGAGAAGAAGATATCCCGCCAGGTCAGACTTCTTTTGAATACATAATGGAGCGAACGAGAGAAATTCTCGCCGATTATGATTTAAATGAGTTGGTCTACAACATGGCGATCAGTAGTGAAGTGAATGATGACTATGAGGATGACGGGAAAGACGGGAATGGCTTTAGGGCTCATTTGAGCCTGGTGCCTGAGCCCGGGGATTAGCCTCCCCGGCTTCGGCCGGATGTCAGTGGAGATGAATAGGTTTAGGGGTCCTGGGGAAGTTGTCTAGAGATTGAGGTGCTTGATGGGATTAGCTTCAGAATTGAAGAAGGTTGCCTGTCCTAGATGCGGCGAGACTGGAACACTTCAAGAGATTGTTTATGGAATGCCCAGTGTGGATTTTGATTTCGAGAAGGACATTGTTGGTGGATGTTTGGTCAGCGATGAATCGCCAAATGTTGGTTGCTCTGAATGTGGATGGCGTGGGATTCGAGATTCGTACACGGGCGAGATGATTGAAGTGGTCGAGCCGAAAGGAGAATCTAAGTTTAAGAAAGTTCTGCGCTTGATACGCATCCCCTTCTCGGTTTTCAACCGAATGACAAAGAGATTTGCTGGGGCGATAGCAATCGTTGCTCTATTACTTGGTGGGGGTGGTGTGTATTTAGGTATCGGGCCATATTTGAATTACATAAATACGGATCCTGAATTTGATGGATATGTTCAACCACGTGGGATTCAGAACCTGGTTAATCGGGTTTTGGAATCAACTTTAACCATCACATGTGATGCCGGGCCCAAGAAGTTTTCGCAAGGAAGTGGCTGGGCAATTGATTTACCGATTAAAGATAAGAAGAAGTTTTCATCAGTTGCAATCACTAATCATCATGTTATTGAAGATTGTTTGAAAGAAAGTGGGCAGGTGAGAGTTAAAACTTATTTTGGAAAAGATTATTTGGCACAAGTTGATCGGTGGGATAAGAAGAATGATTTGGCAGTTGTAATGTCGAATGCAAAAGCAGCGCCTCTGCCGTTATCCCAAGCAATTCCCTACCCAGGTTATTGGGTGATGGCTGCGGGAACTCCGAATGGTTATGAAGGATCTGTTGCTTTTGGAAGCGTTTTGAATAGGACCGATACCGAGGTTTTGATTACCGCTCCGATATCTAATGGAAATAGCGGTGGGCCCCTTGTTGATAATGAAGGAAATGTAATTGGCACAAATGCCTGGTCACAGACAGGTGAGCAATACAACGGAGCGATCTCGTTGGATGCGATGTGCATAAAGATAATGAAGTGCGATGGGAAGTTCTATTGGTCACGGGATTGATAAGTAATTACGAGAAGAAAGAGGTCGGATGAAGAACGAGGATGAGAAGTTAGAGGCCGAGCTTTGGGATTTGGCTTTGAAGTGTGATGGTGAAGAGAAAGTTGATGCGTTAATTCAATTGAGTTATCGCTCATTTAATCGTGGGGATCATGCCGAATCTTTGGCGCTCTGTGAGACTGCGCGGGATTTGTATGAAGCACTTGGTGCGCAGGCAAATACTTCGACCTTGGCACATATTTATACCGGCATTGGGTATTCACTAAATAGATTGCGACGTCACACTGATGCTGCTGCTGCTTTGGATCGTGCGGTGGTTTTGTATCGTGAGATTGGATCGACCGAGGCGATTGTGCAGCTTCGATGTGAAGGTGATTCTTGGTATGACGCGAAGGAATACGAGAAGGCGCATGAGACTTATGTTGCTGCGATAAATGAGGCGAATCCGGATGTTGCCGATCGCGAAGTTGCGATTAATTATGCAAATGCGGGAAGTGCGCTAATTAAGTTAAAGCGCTGGAGCGAGGCGTTGATAAATTTCTTAGCGGCGCGGGCAATTTATAAAACGTTGAAGCTGCCGAGTGAAATTGTGCACTGCGATGAAGAGATTGCATTGTGTTATTACTGGCTGGGCAATGGCATGGAGGCTTTGCGCCATGCCCAACTTGCGATGGATTTTGCTGATACTGCCGAGGATGAATTTCATAAGATGTGGTCGACGGCTCGGATGGCGTTGGCGAAGAAAGTTTTGGAAGAGTACGACGAGGCTCTGGAATTATTTGCCGATGCGAAGTCGCGGATGGTGCGGGCCGAGTTTCCAAATTGGCAGGCGATAATCAAATTGGAACGTCAGGTGGCATCGATCCTTGTGACTAAGGGGCGAGTTACTGAGGCGCAAGAAATCGAGCGACGCATCGCTTCATTGGCTGAAGTTGTCTTCGATGAGGGTGAAGAATAACCGCGTGAAGAAAGTTGCTCTTGGTTTGGTCGTGGTGATGCTCGGTGGCGCCTTGCTATCAGGTATTGCTGGGATTACCGGGGCTGGTGTAGAACAGTCGAATACCGTTAATCAGGATTCAGATTTTGTTGTTCCTTCAGGTGATCCGATTTCAATCGATGGTGTTTTATCTGAAGATGTTTACACATTTGTCTGCGAGATTCCGAATCAGCAGAAGCCAGAGCTAATTTATTTTGCCTGTGCTGATGGCAATACTGGTATCGGAAAGATTGAGTGGAGCTCGTGGGAAGCTGTGGGTGCGATTGGAGTCGGTGAGTATTTCGCTAATGATTGCGATCCAGATTGTGCCGAAGGTGAATTTGAATTTACCAAGGTGCGGCTTGCGATTAATGAGCCAATTGGAGTTAAGGGCAAGGTTCATTTAACGAACCTGACTTATCAATCAATTGATGAAGGTGGCATTTCTGGGGACTGGAACTTGTCCGAATTTTACCTAGTAATGAATCAGAACAACTAAATGGATTGCATTTATTGTGATCATCGCCAACTTGATACTAGCTATCTTGCACTGGCGATCGGCCTACTAGCGCGAACTGGTAGGCCCATTACCAAAATCCCTCTAACTAAGGGTAGGTGGCTCGGGAAGAAATTCCCGGACCATCTGGTGAAAGCGTATACCAAGAAGCGTTCAATTGATTCGAAAATACCAAATAATTTAAAACTACTTTAAGTTAAACAGTTCGAGAACCGATTAACTCTCCTGCGGCATTTACCAATAAAACTACATCGAGTAGCGCTACAAGCATCAACAATTTGAACAAGATAAATCTCGGAGCAAAAATGCTTAAGGTTGAAGCAATAATTCCAATCACAAGAATAGCCGTATTGGGGTTGACGCTATTTAATACAAGTGTTGCTGCAATAAGAAATGTTGCAGTGATAAGTCTTGATGGAATTCGACCGAGTCTGATTGGCAGACTTTCGATGCCACTCTCTTTATCTTCTCGAAAATCTTTTAAGACGTTGGCAAAGTGGGCGGACATACCTAATAAAGCACCGGCCCAGAACATCCAGAGCGGTGGTGTGCGATCAGTGGATACAACGAGAGCGACTGGCAGAAGTCCGAAGGCGAGTGCGTAAGGAATTGGTGAAAATGCGGTTGGTTTTAGGTAGAAGTTGTATGAAACACCAATACCGATACCAAGAATTGAAATAGCGCCAGCTTTGAATCCTAGAGGTCCAAAGAGGTTGACGATTATTGCTATGGGGAGAGCTATGAAGATTGCACGCTTTAACTCTGCTGGTTTTAGATCACCAGCTACAAGTGGCTTCTTGACGCGATTATGTTTTAGGTCATCACGAAAGTCATAGAGATCATTGGTCCAGCCCACAATTAATTGGCCGAGGAAAATACCGAACGCGATGATGAAGGCTGGGCCTTCCCACCAAAGACTGGTGGCAAGCAAGAAAGTAACTGCTGTTACGAGCAGAGTTGGGCCGAAGTGACAAGCGATTAAATAACTCTTAATTTTGGCCATGGTTAAGAATAAATGATTAACAACCTTAATGTTTCCACAATCGCAGGCACTAAAACTTTTCCTTATTTTCTCTCAGGTTAGTTTTCGCCTGCCCGTTTCTTTCTCGAAGCAAGTGAGCGCGCCCGCCAGCGTTCGTCTCACTTGTTTTCCCTGTAAACCACAGGGGATTCCGAGAAGGGAGGACGTTATGGATTTTGGAAATGCAATCGCAGTTTCTGCGATTATCGCCAACATTATGATTGCGGTCATAAGTTGGCTAATCGCTCATCGTAAGAAACGATGAGAGTGAGCAGTACAAAATCCCTCTAACCAGGGTAGGTGGCTCGGGAAGAAATTCCCGGACCATCTGGCGAAAGATTACCGCAACTAGAAGAAGTTAAACTGGAAAATTCGAAGAAATGACTAACTACTTTAAGTGACTTATTCGGCCTTTGGAGCTTCGATCTCTCTCTGCAATTTAGGTTCTTCAGTTGGAATTCTCTTCTCCAAACCGGCGATCTCTTTCATCACACGTTCGATTCCATCGTTAAGGTGAATAAGAGCAAATGCAAGAAAACGATTGAACTCTTCGCCAACATCTTTCTCAAATAAAATTCCTGAAGATTTCTTTCGATTAGAAACATGGAAGATGAAATCTGCACCATCGGGACTAGCACCAGCGCCTATCCACTTATCGAATTTCCATTCCGCAGTATTTGTGCCACCATTAAAAATTACGCGGCTAGTTGTTAAATAAACATTGCCAACATCTTTATACACTTGAACTTCTTCGCCAGGAACAAATGTTCCACGTTGGGCACCGACTCGATAACGAATTCCGGCCCCAATCGGGATGCTAAGGCCCTGACTTGTTCCAACATACTGTCCTGCAGTTCTGCCGGCCTCGTGATATTGACCGATGCCAGCCCAGATGACATATTCACCAGCTTTAGTAATTATGGTGTGGGTTTCAGAATCTTCACCATCTTGCACTGCAATGAATGCCTCTTTTAACTTAGCGAGGGTTGCAACATCTTCCGTCCACTCTTTATGCAGGCGCGCAACTTCGAGCTTTGCTTTCTTGCCCTTCGGATCACCAAATAAATCGTTGAAGAATCCCATTTGGCTAGCCAGCAACCAAATCAAAGTTATTAAGCATTTGGGTTCACCAAGATCTTCGGCTCGAAACCTAGGCCCGCTGGGCGATTGCCGAGAAAGATATTTCCTGCTTCATTTAGCCCAACTGTTCCACCTAAAATCTTTTTCACATCTACTTTTCCTTCGGCAATAAATCGAATTGATTCTTTAAATCCTGGCGAACCAGAGAGAATTCCAACGACAGTGATGTCACGAAAAACTAATTTGCGTGAATCAATTTGTGCGGCATGGTTGTCGACCCCGATTAAAACTATTCGGCCACCTGGTTCGACAATATCCACCAACTTCGCAGGAATAGAAGCATCGAATGTGGCGTCAACAACTGAGTGATAACCGCCATCAATTTTCTTAACTTCAGTTCCGGCACTCGTAACACCAAATTCCAGGGCCAACCCAATTGTCTTTGGATCGATGCCGACCATATGAACTGATGCGCCCATTGCCATGCAGAACTGCGCACTCAACAAGCCAACGGTGCCGGTCCCCCAAATTAAAATTTGCTTTCCGGGGGCAGCTTTTGCCGCATCAGCAACTCGCCAAGCATTCGCTGCAGGTTCGACGAGTGCGCCAAGTTCGAAATCAAAACTGTCCGGAAGTATGTGGGCAAAGCGCGCAGGAATCAATAACTTATTTGCAAGTGCGCCATTAAAACCATTTCGGATTCCGAGTTCGTATCTATCGGCGCAAGTATGTTGGCGGCCATCGTTGCAGCGTTTGCAATTACCGCAACCCATCATTACATCGCTGGTAACTTTCTTGCCTAGAAAAGATTTATCAACGCCCTCGCCAACTTCAATAACTGTGCCCGACCATTCGTGACCAAGTCGCATTGGAAGTTCTGCTTGGCCATCATGTAAATACGGCATGACGCCATCAAAGAATTCAACATCGGTTCCGCAGACACCTACGCGTTCAACTTGCGCAACAATCTCGCCGGCACTGGCCTTGGGTTCTGCAACATCTTGAATTTCAAAGGTCTTGGGTGCAGTAACAACAAAGGCTTTCATAGTGTGAGTATCTAACCAATAATCTTGCACGAAAGAAAGGTCAACTTTCGCGAATTTGAACTAAACTTCAAACATGAAACCAATCGTTCAAGTATCACTAGACCTTACCGATATTAAAGAAGCGCTAGAAATGGCACACACTGCAATTAGGGCGGGTGTTGATTGGATCGAAGCCGGAACGCCACTTATCTTGGCCGAGGGTTTACATGGTGTCAGGGCGCTTCG
>CAMCPZ010000053.1 GCA_945876865.1 Bifidobacterium breve
TTAAGGAATTGGTGAATTTCTGATTTTGAACCAACATCTACGCCACGAGATGGTTCATCAATTAGAAGAATTTCAACTTCTTGCTTCAACCACTTTGCCAAACTAACTTTCTGCTGATTTCCACCACTTAATTCCCGAACTAACTGAGTAGCGCTAGAAAGTTTGACACGGAACTTTTCAATTAGCTCCTGGCCGATTTCCCTCTCTCTTCCAAAGTTACGTTTTCCACCTCGGGATGTGAGTTTCAAATTTGTTATAACTAAATTCTCATTGATTGAGCGATTCAAGAACAAGCCGTTGTGCGCACGATCTTCAGGGACCAAAGCAATCCCAGATGAAATAGCTTGTTTCACTTTTTTGATACTTCCATGCTTCGTCGAAATAACTTCACCCGCAGAGCGCTTACGCAACCCAAAAATAGTTTCTAATAACTCACTACGACCAGCACCAACAAGGCCACCGATTCCGAGAATTTCACCACGATTAACTTCAAATGACACATCAGCAACATAGCCAGGACTCTCAAGATTTGAGACCTTTAGAGAGGTCTGGCCGCCAGAGGTTTTTGAATCAGTCGAAGAAGCAGCAATGTTTCGGCCAACCATTAATCTAATCAATTCATCTTCAGTGGTCTCAGAAGTTTTCTTAACAGCAACCACTTCGCCATCCTTCAAGACAGTAATTCGGTCTGATAATTGGAGAACTTCTTCAAGACGGTGCCCGATAAAAATAATTGCCACACCACTTGCATTTAATTTACGGATAGTTTCGAAAAGTCTTGCAACCTCCGAAGGTGTTAGAGATGCAGTTGGCTCATCGACAATAAGCAACTTCAACTTCTTGCGAAGTGCGGAAACCATATCAACCATCTGCTGATCTGCTACCGAGAGCGCCTTCACCGGCGAATGGACGCTGAATGAACAACCAAGCTGTGCCAGTAGCTCCTTGGTCTCCTCTTCCGCTTTCTTCCAATTGAATCTCTTACTTTTCCCATCTCGAACTTGGTAATCGACGCAAACATTCTCTAATACTGATAAATCTGGAAATAATCTAGGCTCTTGATGAATAAGTGCAACACCCGAATTTTGAATCTCGCGAATGTTTGAAAATGTTCGGTCACTACCTTCAAATTTAATTGTTCCGACATCCACAGGAACTAATCCAGAAATAATTTTGACCAGCGTGCTTTTCCCAGCGCCATTTTCGCCAACGATTGCATGAATTTCGTTTTGAGCAAGATCAAAATCAACGCTCTTAAGAACTGCAGCATCGCCGTACCACTTGGATACGGACTTACATTCCAAAACGTTAATGGTGAATCCTCCCAATCCGCACTGACTGATCCATTTTCGAATGGTCTTAAGACACTAGAAAACTCACTTGTAAGACAGTTGTCAAGGATAAAAAGAAAAAACTTTTAATTTACAGGAAAAGTGCTAGATTTCTTTTGCGCAAAAAACCTACTTGTCAGAGGAGTTTAGTTATGAAAGTTCTGATCACCGATAATGATTTAGGCGATGGAGCGCTTGAAACTAATTTACTGAAAGAGCATTTGAACGCAGAAGTTTTAATTGCAAAGTGCAAAAGTGAAGATGACGTTATCAAATCGTTATCTGATTTTAATCCCGATGCAGTTATTGTTCAATGGGCCCCGGTTAAAGCCAAGGCTATTTCACTCATGGCCAATGTCAAGATAATTTCCCGAATCGGTATTGGGATGGACATGATTGACCTGGAAGCTGCCGCTAAGGCTGGCATTCCAGTGAAGAACGTCCCCCACTATTGCACCGAGGAAGTCGCCACACACGCGGTTTCTCTGGGGCTGGCACTATGGCGCAAACTGCCTCAACTCGATGCTGAGATGCGTTCTGGCAAATGGGCGGCAGCTTCCCATGCAAGTTCAATTAAGAAAATTTCAGAATCCACAATAGGTTTAATTGGAACTGGCCGTATTGGTTCACTAGTCGGAAAATATTTCTCTGGATTCGGTGCGAAAGTAATTGCCTTTGATCCTTATGCAAAAGGTCATGGGTTTGAGAGTGTTGATCTTGCGAGAATCGCAGCGGAATCAGATCTAATCTCTCTGCACTGTCCACTAACTTCAGAGAATAAGTATTTGATAAATGATGAA
Source organism: Bifidobacterium breve (assembly GCA_945876865.1). Taxonomy (GTDB): domain Bacteria; phylum Actinomycetota; class Actinomycetes; order Nanopelagicales; family Nanopelagicaceae; genus AAA044-D11. The sequence continues at coordinate 2,132 of CAMCPZ010000053.1, forward strand.
TTCTTAGCTTCTACATCTAAGAAACCTATTTTGATAAATACAAGTCGCGGTGGACTAATTGATCCCTCAGCAGTCGACAGGGCGTTGAAAAGCGGCGTCCTGTCCGGCGCTGGTTTGGATGTATACGAGGTCGAGCCACTTCCTATGGATGACATTCTTCGTACTTCACCAAATGCACTTCTTACCCCGCACTCATCTTGGTGTTCAATTCAAGCCTTGCCTGAACTACGTAAAGAGGCTGTAATGAATGTAATCAACTTCTATAAGGATGCGGCGAAATAGATTATATGAGCCACCAAAGCTTAGTTCTTACAAACTTCAATCAATTTGAAGTCAGAGAACGTTCTCTTGCAGAACTAACGGGTGATAATGCAATTGTAAGAATCCTTGCTACTGCTATCTGTGGCTCGGACATTCACGGATCGAATGGCTCCACAGGGCGCAGATTTCCGGATCAAGTCATGGGGCATGAAACCTGTGGCGTCGTTGAAAAAGTATCTGCGCAAGCAAGTGCGGAATTAATCGGTAAAAGAGTAGTCATCAACCCAGTGATTTCTTGCCAACAATGTGAACTCTGTTTGGCTGGAAAAGAATATGTCTGTCGATCGCGCAAAGTTCTGGGAGTGACAAAGGGAGTTGACGGTGCGTTTGCTCAGTATGTAATCGTGCCGGTAAGAAATTTAGCTTTAATCAGTGAAGAGGTTTCACCAATTCTTGCAACCGCGGTCGAACCTTTGGCAGTTGGCTACCATGCTGTAATTCGGGCAGATGTCAGACCAAATGAGAGAGTCTTAATTCTCGGGGGTGGTCCGATTGGTCAGGCTATTGGACTTGCTTGCGCCCGAATCGGAGTAAGCAATGTTTTATTCAGCGAGCCTTCCGAATCGAAGCGGAAATTTATTTCTAAATTTGGTTTCGAAAGTGTCTCGCCGAAAGAGCTACAAAGTATCTACGAAACTAGCGCTAAGCCATCGGTTGTATTCGATGCTGTAGGCAGCGCCCATAGTTTTGGTGATGCGTTTAAGCACTCCGATGTGGCAGCAAGAATTGTCCTGGTCGGCATGGATACCCCGGATCTAGCGATTCCAAGCTATGAGGTAAGCGCTGATGAGAGATCAATTCTTGGAAGCTATTGCTACACAAATGAAGAGTTTGCAGATACCGCTAACTGGTTGGGTTCTAATCACAAATTGGTTGAGCCTTTTATCTCTGATGTTACGCCCATGAGCAAAGCACCGGAGATGTTTGAGAAATTGCACGACGGCAACTTTGATTACAACCGGGTTGTGATTAGTCAAGATGAATGAAATTTCAGGTGTGCTTCCAGTTTTAGCAGTTCCATTTAAGAGAGATGGAAGTCTAGATCTGGATTCAATTCCAAAACTTGTTGAACACTGCATCAACAACAAAGCAAATGGAGTTGTTATATTTGGATTAGCCAGCGAACTCTATAAACTAAATGACAGCGAGCGAATTCAAATCCTGGAGAAAGTCATTTCATCTGTGAATTCGAGAGTTCCAGTAATTGTTGGCACCGAACACAGCGGGACTTTGGCCGCAGTTGCAAGAAGTATTGAAGCTGAAAAACTTGGGGCCAGCGCACTGATGCTCTATCCACCAACATTTATAAAACCTGATGAGGCCAATGTTCTCTCGTACTTTAAAGAAGTTGGTTCAGCGGTCAAGATTCCAATAATTATCCAAGATGCACCGGCCTGGACCGGCGTGCCACTTCCAGTCTCGCTCTTATCTAGAATAATTAAAGAGCAGCCAAATGTTTGTTACATAAAACTCGAATCTCCTCCCATTGGAGATAAAGCCAAGTTACTTAAGTCCGAGGGCTTCAAAATAATCGCTGGATATGGTGCAATTCATTTGATGGAGGATTTAACTGCAGGGATAGATGGCTTTATGCCAGGTTGCAGTTTGCCCGGAATATTTGTTGAGATCAATGACTTATTCAAATCAGGGAATGTCGAAAAAGCCAGGACTCTCTATCAGCTAGTTCTACCACTTTTAACATTCCAGCTAACAAGCCTCGATACATTTATTGAAATCCAAAAACTCTTACTCAAACATCTGCAGATATTCTCAACTTCTTACTGTCGCGAGCCGCACATACCAATAAGTTCTGAGCGCATTGATTACCTAAATCTTCTTCTTGCGGAAATTGGGCTAAAGGAGCTAGAAGGTGTGAGAGTTTGATGAGCACAAAACCTAGAATCGCCGTAGTAGGCACTGGTTGGTGGTCAACAGAGTTTCATATACCTTCATTAAAAAAGTATCCAGATTGTGAGCTAGTTGCTTTAATTGATCCCAACGATGAAAAGCGGAAAAAAGCCCAGGATATGTTTGAAATTCCATCCGGCTATGCCAGCGTTTCTGAGGCCCTGGCTGAGATAAAACTTGATGGTGCAATTGTTGCAACACCTTCTGCGCTGCATTACCCAGTAGCAAAAGAGTTGTTAGAAAATGGAGTTCATGTAATGGTTGAAAAACCATTTACAACAATTGCCTCCGATGCCTATGAATTAGTAAATTTAGCAAAATCCAAATCTCTTCATTTAACAGTTGGTTATACCTTCCAGCACACAAACGCGGCAAAGGCGCTTAAACAGGCCTTAGATAATCAAGAGATTGGTGAAATTCTTCTAGTCAATGGTCTCTTTGCGAGCATGGCCGAAGCGTATTACCGAGGCGTGCCGGAACAATACAAAGGTATTTTTAAGTGGGCAATTACTGGTCCAGATCCGCAGACATTTTCTGATCCAAAACTTGCGGGTGGCGGACAAGGTCAAACTCAGGTCTCACATGCGATCGGAATAATCCTGCATGCAATCAATCAAAGAGCTACGCAAGTTGCGGCGTTTATGGAGAATCGGGATTTAAATGTCGATTTAGTTGATGCAATGGCATTTACTTGTGAAGCAAACACAATTGGGAATCTGGGCTCGACTGGGAATCTTCGCGATGGCGATAAGCACCAGCAAGAGTTTAGGTATTACGGAACTAAAGGTTACATTCTCCATGACATGCGAGATGGCCAGCTACTTGTTCGAAATGACAAGGGCAAACAATATGAAATTACTGGAAATGATATCGGTGATACATATCCAGCTCTTGAAACCGCACGTCATCTAGTTGATCTAATCACCGGAAAAGCTGAGATTAACTTGGCACCGGGATTGCAGGCCGCGTGGGCAGTTGAATTCTTGGAAGCCGCATATGAATCTGCAGCAACAAATAGCATCGTTAAAGTGAAAACCAATGAAAAGATCGGGGAAATCAAATGAGTAAAATCGTGAGAGTTAGATCAAGAGTAATTGGATATTCGCAGGCTCCGTCAACGCTTCGTCGAAATCTAATTACAAATGCTTCAGTATTCGAGGATTTCCATACTAAAGAGGGTGGCTGGTTTGGGCCGGGTTTCTGCACGGTTGTCGAAATTGAGACCGAGAAGGGTGTAATCGGAACCGCAACTGCAGGCGCTTTTAATGGCGCTGCCAAGGGAATAATAGATATGTATATTTTGGATCTTTTAAAGGGCCAAGATGTCGAGAATCATGAAGGAAATTGGCAACGCATTTATCGCACCCTGATTCGTTTCGGCAGAAGCGGCGCTGCAGTATCTGCGCTTTCGGCGATCGACATTGCAATGTGGGATGCCCACGCAAAAGAGCTCGGAGTCCCAGTAACCGAACTTCTTGGTGGCAATGTTCAAAGCAGAGTTCCATGTTATGTAAGCCGGCTTTACGCTATGGAAGATCTAGACGAGCTTGCAGATGAGGCCCGGGGTTATGTGAAACAAGGATTCACCAGACTTAAGCAGCGCTTTGGATTTGGCCCACAAGATGGTTATGAAGGAATGCGCCGAAATGTGGAGTTAGTTCGAGCGGTTCGAAATGCAGTAGGACCAGATATTGAACTTGCAGCAGATGCATACATGGGCTGGGACTATGGGTATGCAATAGAGATGTATAAGCGTCTTCGTGAATTTAACTTATCCTGGATTGAAGAGGCGCTCATGCCTCAGTTGGTCGATCGTTATGCAGAACTACGCAAGACCACTCCAGGACAACGCTGGAGTCATGGCGAACATAGTTACACGAAATGGGACTTTGAAGAGTTGATCCGAAAATCTGCATCAGACATTCTGCAACCAGATTTCAATCGAGCTGGTGGCCTAACTGAGGCGCGCAAGATCTGTGCGCTCGCAGAGACTGCCGGACTTCCAGTATTCCCTCACTCCAACGAGGCACATAACACTGCAATCATTTTTTCTCAGAGTGCAGCAGTTTGCCCAGTTGTTGAATACTTCCCAAATGTTCTGCCAGATACCGGTAACGAACTGTTCTGGAATTTGTTTACTGGATATCCAGAGGCCAAGGATGGATATCTTGCAATATCAAAGAAGCCTGGACTTGGCGTCGAACTAAATCAAGAACTAGCTTCCCAACTAGTTGTTGTAGA
>CAMCPZ010000054.1 GCA_945876865.1 Bifidobacterium breve
GTAAGAGTGGTCTTACCGTGATCGATGTGACCGATTGTGCCAATGTTTACGTGCGGCTTATTCCGCTCGAACTTTGCCTTTGCCACTTTTTCCTCCTGTTGGTTCTTTTAGTTTGTTAGTTTGGTTGTTTTCGTTTGCCGATTCGCAATAACTCGAAGCGATTACTCGCCGCGAACCTTTGCGATGATTTCCTTCGCGACCGCGGCTGGAACCTCGGCATACGAATCAAATTGCATGCTGTAGCTTGCGCGACCTTGAGTTCTGCTTCGTAGATCTCCGACATAGCCGAACATCTCTGATAGCGGAACGATTGCTTTTACGATACGAGCGCCTGAACGCTCATCCATGGATTGAATTTGTCCCCGACGAGAGTTGAGATCGCCGATGACATCGCCCATGAAATCTTCTGGTGTGATTACTTCAACTGACATAACTGGCTCCAGAATTACTGGTCCGGCTAGTCGAGATGCTTCTCTAAATGCTTGTAGTCCTGCAATTTTGAATGCAAGTTCTGATGAGTCAACGTCGTGGTAAGCACCGTCTAGAAGTGTTACGCGAACATCAACTAGTGGATAGCCAGCTAGTGGACCGTTCTGCATCCCTTCTTTACAGCCGACATCAACTGAAGGAATGTATTCCTTAGGGATGCGACCACCGGTGATCTTGTTTACGAATTCGTATGAATGTTCGCTGCCGGTTGGAAGTGGCTCGATTGCAATTTGAACCTTTGCGAATTGACCAGAACCACCAGATTGCTTCTTGTGTGTGTAGTCATAACGATCAACTGGCTTGCGGAGAGTTTCACGGTAAGCAACTTGTGGCTTACCAACGTTTGCTTCCACTTTGAATTCGCGGCGCATGCGGTCTACAAGAATTTCAAGGTGAAGTTCGCCCATACCAGAGATGATTGTTTGGCCGGTCTCTTCATCTGACTTAACGTGGAATGTTGGATCTTCTTCAGCAAGACGTTGAATCGCAATACCAAGTTTTTCTTGGTCAGCCTTTGTCTTGGGTTCGATAGCAACCGAGATAACTGGTGCTGGGAAATCCATTGATTCAAGAATTACTGGCTTATCTGGATCGCAGAGTGTGTCGCCGGTTGTGGTGTTCTTTAGACCCATAACTGCGATGATCATTCCGGCGCCAGCTGAATCTTTCTCTTCACGCTTATTTGCGTGCATCTGGTAAATCTTTCCGATACGTTCTTTGCCATCCTTTGTTGAGTTAAGGATTGCAGTTCCGGTATCTAGACGACCAGAGTAAATACGGACGAAAGTTAATTTTCCAAGGTGTGGATCTGACATGATCTTGAATGCAAGTGCTGAGAATGGTTCGGAATCTGCAGGTTGACGTTCTACTTCTACTTCTGGATCGCCCATCTTGTGACCAACGATTGCCTTGATATCTAGTGGGCTTGGAAGGTAGCGGTTAACTGCATCGAGCATTGGTTGAACGCCCTTGTTCTTAAATGCAGAACCAGTAAGAACTGGTGTCAGCTTGTCAGCAAGAGTCGCGCGACGAATACCAGCAATGATTTCTTCATCTGAAAGTTCAATACCTTCGAGGTACTTCTCCATAACAGCGTCATCAGCATCTGCAAGAGTTTCCATCATGTTATGACGAGCTGTCTTTGCTTCTTCCAACATACCTGCTGGAATTTCTTCAATTAAATAATCTTCACCCTTTTTGGTTTCGCCAGGCCAGACAAGGGCCTTCATCGCGATTAGGTCGATAACTCCACTGAAGTCACCTTCGGAACCAATTGGAAGTTGTAGAACTAGTGCAACAGCATTTAAGCGAGTACCGATCATGTCAACGCAACGTTGGAATGAAGCACCGGTGCGGTCTAACTTATTTACAAAACAGATACGTGGAACGTTGTAACGATCTGCTTGACGCCAAACTGTTTCTGATTGTGGTTCTACGCCAGCAACACCGTCGAATACGCAGACTGCGCCATCGAGAACACGGAGTGAACGCTCTACTTCAACAGTGAAGTCCACGTGACCTGGGGTATCAATAATGTTAATTAGGTGGTCTTTCCAAACACATGTTGTTGCTGCTGATGTGATTGTGATTCCACGCTCTTGCTCTTGTTCCATCCAGTCCATAGTGGCGCCGCCATCATGAACTTCACCGATCTTGTAGTTGATACCGGTGTAGAAAAGGATTCGCTCAGTAGTCGTGGTTTTACCCGCGTCGATGTGCGCCATGATTCCGATATTGCGAACCTTGGCTAGGTCGATTGCTGTCTCTACGGCCACTTGTCGAGTCTCCTTTTAGTTTCTTTTAATTAATTCTTTAATTGGTTTCTGGATTACCAGCGGTAGTGAGCGAAAGCCTTGTTAGCTTCTGCCATCTTGTGAGTGTCTTCGCGCTTCTTAACTGCTGCGCCTAGGCCATTTGATGCATCAAGTAATTCGTTCTGTAAACGCTCTGCCATTGACTTTTCGCGACGTTGACGTGAGTAATCGATTACCCAGCGAAGTGCAAGTGTTGTTGCGCGTCCGGCTTTAACTTCCATCGGCACTTGGTAGGTAGCTCCACCAACGCGGCGAGACTTAACTTCAAGTGTTGGGCGGATGTTATCTAGTGCACGCTTCAAAGTAATTACTGGGTCAGTTCCACCAGTCTTCTCGCGGCAACCTTCAAGTGCTTGATAAACAATTGCTTCAGCAGTTGAACGCTTGCCGTGTAATAAAATTTTATTAATTAGCGCAGTAACAACAGGTGAGTTGTAAACAGGATCTGCAACAACTGGGCGCTTAGTGACGGGACCTTTACGTGGCATTACTTCTTCTCTCTCTTTGCACCATAACGGCTACGTGATTGCTTACGATCTTTAACACCTTGGGTATCTAAAGATCCGCGAATAATTTTGTAACGAACACCTGGAAGATCTTTTACACGACCACCGCGAACTAGAACGATTGAGTGCTCTTGCAAGTTATGTCCTTCACCAGGAATGTATGCAGTTACTTCCATGCCACTTGTTAGACGTACACGTGCAACTTTACGAAGCGCAGAGTTTGGCTTCTTAGGAGTTGTTGTGTAAACACGAGTACAAACACCACGACGTTGCGGACTACCTTTTAATGCAGGCGTGCTTGTCTTGGTTGTCTTTTCTGCGCGACCCTTCCGGACCAGCTGCTGAATTGTTGGCACTTCTTCTCCGTTCATTACTGCGTTTCAATTTTGATTTGTGCACTTATTTCCGTTTGTTTCTCGACCCACGCGGTCGGGTGTGTTGACCCAACTTCGCAAATTTCGTCAATTACTTTTTCAAGTTATTGCACACGGTTACAAGCGCTCAATTCAGAAAAGAGCAGACGCGAATAGTAACCTCGCGCCCCGCGTGTGGTCAAAACGGGTTTTACTCCTCCGACCCCAAAAAGGCCGGGAAATCCCAAATCCGACACGCCGAGGCTATTCGGGGCCCTTCGCCCTATGGTTGACCTATGAAATTGGCCGAAAAGCTGACCGCCCCGAAGCCCAAAGGGCGGGGTCTGATCCACTTAGTCATGTCCCCGGTTTCTCTAGTAGCTGGACTAGTCCTTATAACTGCGGCCGATCGACTTCAGGGCCGGATTACCCTCGGAATCTTCACACTTACAGCCGTAACTCTCTTTACCTGCAGCGCCCTCTACCACCGGGTCAAGTGGCAGGAGAAATACCGGGCCCTTTGGCGCCGAATCGACCATGCAAATATCCCAATTTTGATTGCCGGCACCTACACCCCATTTTCGGTATACCTATTAAATAAGAATCAAGCAATCATTCTGCTCTCCTGCGTCTGGGGCGGGGCCATTCTCACCGCCCTGATCCGAATACTCTGGCTTGGCGCCCCACGCTGGGTTTACGTTCCGCTTTATATCGCTCTTGGCTGGGCCGCCGTATTTTTCTTACCATCCTTCTGGCAATCAGGTGGCGTCGTAGTCTTCTTATTAATTTTACTTGGCGGAATTTTTTATACCGCTGGCGGAATTATTTATGCAATCAAGAAACCAAATATTTCAATCAATTGGTTCGGCTTTCATGAATTATTTCACGCACTTACTGCTGCGGCATTTGTTTCACACTTCGTAGGTGCAGTCTTGGTTGTCTATCTAAATAAATGAAGCGTTCGCTAATTGTTGTTGCTGCAATTATAGCTTTTATCTTGATTACATCTGGTGGCGGAATCATCTCAAGAAATAGCAGCAAAGCTTTAGCTCTGGCTCCGTGTTATCACGCCCAAGTTTCTACCGATAATGCAATTCTTGAAATTCTTAAGAATGATGGTGTTGGAGTCTCTGGAAACTTAATTCAACAACACTTTGCGAAAGATAGTGCTTATGGCACATTTAAAGGTAGATTTTTAAATAATCAAATAACAGCAACGTATAGTTTTTATTCTGAAGGCCAACTCTCTGATCGCGAAGTAATCTTCAATAAGAGCGGTAATACCCTTGATTCCGAAGGGTTTAAGTATGTTGAAGCAGCAGATTGCAAAGCAATCAAATATCCGCAGGGGCTTGGCTTAATTCCAGTAAGCACTCAATTGCCACTGCACCTATTGCCAAAACTTCGCATAACTTCACTAGATCCAAGTGAATTTACCTTTGCTGACCGCATTCCAATCACAATCACTTCCTTGATGTTTAAGACAAGTAAAGGCGAATGGACTGGGCTGGTTAATTACTATCTCTGGGATATCCAAGATTGGCAAGAAATATATAACCCTAATGAAGCCCCTGATTATGGCTATGAAAAATGGAGCGATGATAAATCAGTTTTAACTGTTAGCGGTCCACAAGATTGTATTTATGAAGATAAGGGCGACTGTTCCGCAGTTACTGAGATTTCAGATTTAATGTATTTAACTGAGAGTTATTCCAACTCCAATTAAAAGAGCCCCGGTGCAATAAACACCAGGGCTCTTAATTTTATTTGTTTAGCGAGTTTCGAACTCATCCAAACGAACTGCTTCACCTGAACCTTGTGATTCAAATGGTGTGAAGTCATATTCATCGTAAGCAGCGTAGACCGCGGCCTTCGCTTCTTCGGTAGGTTCGACTCGAACGTTGCGGTAACGAGCAAGACCTGTACCAGCTGGGATTAACTTACCGATGATTACGTTCTCCTTAAGTCCGAGCAATGGATCGCTCTTCTCGGATAACGCAGCATCTGTAAGAACCTTTGTGGTCTCTTGGAATGAAGCGGCTGACAACCATGATTCAGTTGCAAGTGATGCCTTGGTAATACCCATAAGTTCTGGGCGACCAGATGCAGCCTTGCCACCGGTTGATACAACGCGACGGTTCTCAGTTTCGAAACGGCCACGTTCTACTAATTCACCTGGAAGCAGATCAGCATCGCCTGGTTCAAGCACTGTGATGCGCTTCAACATTTGGCGAACAATAATTTCGATGTGCTTATCGTGAATTGATACACCTTGCGAACGGTAAACCTCTTGGATTTCATTCACTAAGTGAACCTGGGTTTGACGAGGTCCAAGGATACGAAGAACTTGCTTTGGATCGATCGCGCCAACAACCATTTGTTGTCCAACGCTAACGCGCATGCCATCTTCAACCTTTAGCTTCTGACGACGTGTAATTGGGTAAGCAATCGCTTCGCTGCCATCTTCTGGCGTAACGATGATCTTCTTGCCCTTTGCATCTTCTAGGAAGCTGACAACACCAGCAGTTTCTGCGATTGGCGCAACACCCTTAGGTGTGCGAGCTTCGAAGAGTTCAACAATACGAGGTAGACCGTGTGTGATGTCATCTCCTGCAATACCTCCGGTGTGGAAAGTACGCATTGTTAGCTGAGTTCCTGGCTCACCAATTGATTGAGCAGCAATAATTCCAACAGCTTCGCCGACATCTACTAACTTGCCAGATGCCATTGAACGGCCATAACACATTGCGCATTGTCCGACCTTGCTGTCGCAAGTAAGGACTGAGCGGATTTTAACTTCTGCGATACCAGCTTCAACCAAGGTGTTGATGTTCTTATCGCCAAGATCTGTTCCTGCGGTAAGAATTACCTTGCCATTTTGAACTGCATCCTCAGCCAAGTTGCGGCCGAACATTGAAGTTTCAACATGGTCATCGCGAACAAGTGCACCTGTTGAATCAACTGCAGCAATCTTTAGAGTCAGGCCGCGATCAGTTCCGCAATCTTCTTCACGAATGATTACATCTTGGGCAACGTCGCAAAGACGACGTGTTAGGTAACCAGAGTCAGCGGTACGAAGCGCAGTATCTGCAAGACCCTTACGCGCACCGTGAGTTGCAATGAAGTATTCAAGAACTGAAAGACCTTCACGGAAGTTTGACTTGATCGGACGCGGAATAATTTCGCCCTTCGGATTCGCTACCAGACCACGCATACCTGCGATCTGACGAACTTGCATCATGTTTCCACGTGCACCGGAGTAGACCATCATCCAAACTGGGTTGGTCTTTGGGAAGTTATCTTCCATCGCCTT
>CAMCPZ010000055.1 GCA_945876865.1 Bifidobacterium breve
AGCAGAATGTTTTTGTAATTGGTCGACCAAATATCGAAGTTACTGAATTGGTTGATCGTGAGAAGTTTTCATTTACCGCTGAAGTAGATGTTCGTCCAGAGCTGAAGCTTCCAGATTTTTCAAAGATAACCTTGACTGTAGATGACGTTGTCGTTTCGGATGCAGAAGTAGCAGAGCAAGTTGATGCACTTCGTGCACGTTTTGGAACTTTAACCACAGTTGAGAAGGCCGTCGAAAACGGTGACTTTGTCTCACTTGATTTAATTGCAACAATAAATGGCGAAGCAGTTGAGGGCGGAACTGCAAACGATCTTTCATATGAAGTTGGCACCAACCGCATGGTTGATGGCTTAGATGAGGCCTTGATTGGTTTGAAGGCCGGGGAGTCAAAGCGATTTGATACCCAACTTGTTGGCCAGAAAGATGACGAGAAAGGTGCAGTGGATGCAACTGTGAAAGCAGTTAAGCATCGCGATCTTCCAGAGTTAAATGATGAGTTTGCAAAATTGGGTTCTGAGTTTGAAACTTTGGCCGAGCTTCGCGCCGATATCCAGACTCGCCTAGAGCGCGTTAAGCATCTCGAGCAAGGTGCTCAAGCAAGAGATCTGCTCGTTGAGAAGTTAATTGCTGAAGTTGAAATCCCACTTCCAGCTAACATAATTGAAGATGAAGTAAATGATCACTTGGATAAAGAGGGCCGCCTTGAAGATGCCGAGCATCGCAAGGAAGTTACTGAAGAAGTTACTAAGTCGCTGACTCAAGAAATCCTCTTCGACAGCATAGTTTCTGCTGAGAGCGTTTCAGTTAATGAGAATGAATTAACCGAGTATTTGATTCGTGCATCCCAGCGATATGGCATGTCCCCAGAGCAATTTATGAAGGAAGTTTCAGATGCTGGCCAAATCACAACTATGGTCGCTGAAGTTTCTAGAGCCAAAGCTCTTGCAGGCGTCTTATCTCGTGTCAAGGTTGTTACAACTTCTGGCAAAGAAGTGAACCTTGAAGAGTTGGCACCAAAGCAAGCTGCTGCGCCAGCCGCCGAATAATCTCGCTACCAACAGGCCCTTTCTCTCTAGGCGAACAGCCCAGGCAAGGTTTTTGCCAATTTGCGGAAGCATTTGGCCCGAAACATTGTTAGTGTCATTACTAGGAATTAAAAAGTTAAACAAACTATCTGGAGGAAGTTGTGGATCTCATTACGCCGCGTCTAGCGGGTTCGGCACCAAGTGGTGGATTAGATGACCAGGTTTATAACCGTCTTCTAAAAGAGCGCATCATCTTTTTAGGTTCAGTTGTTGAAGATTCGATGGCTAACGCAATCTCTGCGCAGTTGCTCTTACTTGCTGCAGAAGATCCAGATAAAGATATTTTCCTTTATATAAATTCGCCAGGCGGTTCAATTTCGGCCGGTATGGCAATTTATGACACGATGCAATACATCAAGAATGATGTTGCAACCGTTGCAATGGGACTTGCTGCATCCATGGGTCAGTTCTTGCTTTGCGCAGGAGCACCAGGAAAGCGCTACGCACTTCCACACGCGAGAATTATGATGCATCAACCTTCTGGCGGCATCGGTGGAACTGCATCAGATATCAAAATTCAAGCAGAGCAAATGTCATTTACTAAGAAGAAGATGGCAGAGCTAATCTCTTTCCACACTGGACAGAAGGCTGAAACCATCGAGGCTGACTCTGATCGCGATCGCTGGTTTACCGCAGAAGACGCTAAAGAATATGGCTTTGTAGATCACGTCGTGCGTTCAGCAGGGCAAGTATCTGGAAGCGGAGGAACAGCCAAATGATAAATAACCGTTACATACTTCCAACAATTGAAGAGAAAACTTCATATGGCTATAAGCGTTTAGATCCATATACAAAACTCTTTGAAGAGCGCATTATTTTCTTAGGTCAAGCTATTGATGACACCGTTGCAAACGATGTTATGGCCCAACTTTTAACTCTGGAATCCATGGATCCAGATCGCGACATCATGATGTATATAAATTCACCAGGCGGTTCTTTCACTGCACTGACTGCAATTTATGACACGATGCAATTCGTTCGCCCAGATGTAATGACAATTTGTTTGGGACAAGCGGCATCAGCAGCAGCAATTCTGCTTGCGGGTGGCGCAAAGGGAAAGCGTTACGCCCTAGAACATGCACGCATCTTGATTCACCAGCCATATAGCGAAGGTGGCGGACAAGGTTCAGATATTGAAATCCAAGCCCGCGAAATTATGCGCATGCGCGCCTTGCTAGAAGAGATGTTGGTTAAGCACTCCGTAAAGAGCGCAGAGGAAATCACAAAAGATATCGAACGCGACAAGATCCTTACCGCAGCAGAAGCTGTTGAATACGGACTTATCGACCAGGTTATGGTGAGCCGTAAGGCATCTGCGAAATAAAAATTCGCCTATAAGCGAACAGAGTTAGGCTGGGATTTGCCCGCAAGAATCGGGGCGAAGTCCTAGCCTTCTCTTATGAATACGCGCATTGGTGAATCTGGCGATCTCTTGAAATGTTCTTTCTGCGGAAAGACCCAGAAGCAGGTTAAGAAGTTAATTGCCGGTCCAGGCGTTTATATCTGCGATGAATGTATCGAACTTTGTAATGAAATCATTATTGAAGAACTCGAAGAGACCAGCACGCTTGGGCTTGCTGAACTTCCAAAGCCGCAAGAGATTTATGAATTTCTAGATCAATATGTTGTTGGCCAAGATCGCGCGAAAAAATCTTTATCTGTTGCCGTCTACAACCACTACAAGCGCGTCCAATCAGGTGAATCAAAGCGTGAAGAATCAATTGAATTATCTAAGTCAAATATTTTAATTTTAGGACCAACTGGTTGTGGTAAAACTCTACTTGCCCAAACTTTAGCCCGCATGCTTAATGTGCCATTTGCAATTGCAGATGCAACAGCTTTAACTGAAGCTGGCTATGTTGGTGAAGATGTAGAAAATATTCTGCTTAAGTTAATTCAAGCCGCTGATTATGATGTTAAAAAAGCTGAAACTGGAATTATTTACATTGATGAAATTGATAAAGTCGCACGCAAGAGCGAGAACCCATCAATTACTCGCGATGTTTCTGGCGAGGGTGTTCAACAGGCACTTCTTAAAATTCTGGAGGGCACAACTGCCGCAGTTCCACCTCAAGGTGGCCGTAAACACCCCCACCAAGAATTCTTGCAAATCGATACAACCAATATTCTCTTTATTGTTGGTGGTGCCTTTGCTGGCTTAGAGAAAATTATTGAAGGCCGAAAAGGAAAAGCTGGTGTTGGCTTTAATGCAACTCTTCAAAGCGCAGAAGAAAATGCCACAAAAGATTTCTTCAGAGATGTTATGCCTGAAGATTTATTAAAGTTTGGAATGATTCCAGAATTTATTGGGCGTCTTCCAATTCTTACCAGTGTTGAGAATCTTGATCGTCCAGCACTTATGGAAATTCTGACTGAACCAAAGAATGCATTGGTTAAGCAATATCAGAAGCTATTTGAATTAGATGAAGTAGAACTTGAATTCTCACCCGAGGCACTAGAAGTAGTTGCTGATCTTGCAATCAAACGTGGAACCGGTGCTCGAGGGCTTCGTGCAATTATGGAAGAAACTTTGCTTGGCGTGATGTATGAAATTCCATCTAAACCAGAAGTAGCCAAGGTGATAATTACGCCACAAGTTGTTCTCAAAGAGGCAGCTCCAACATTGGTAAATCGCCCAGCTGGTGGTCCAAAGCGCCAGAGCAAGCCCGAGAAGGGCGATAAGAGTTCAGAAGAGAAGAGCGCTTAATCTAGACTCATCTCCTATGAGCGATGGCAATAAATCTAATCAGAAAGAGTTAGCGGCAAGTTTCACGCCAGCTGATATCGAAGCACCGCTCTATCAAAAATGGTTGCTAGCTGGTTATTTCACTGCAGATTCCAAATCTACAAAGCCTCCATTCACAATTGTTATTCCGCCACCAAATGTCACCGGAAGTTTGCATATTGGTCACGCACTCGATCACACACTTCAGGATGTTTTAATCCGCATGAAGCGAATGAAAGGTTTCGAAGCGCTCTGGCTTCCCGGAATGGATCACGCAGGAATTGCTACCCAGAATGTTGTTGAGAAACAACTCGCTGCAAAAGGTTTATCAAGACACGATCTTGGACGCGAGGCATTTGTTGCAAAAGTTTGGGAATGGAAAGAGGAATCTGGCGGCTTAATTCTGGATCAGATGAAGCGCTTAGGTGATTCGGTCGACTGGTCTCGCGAGCGATTTACAATGGATGCTGGACTTTCTAAAGCTGTTCTTGAAATCTTTAAGCGCTTGTATGATGCAGAATTAATTTATCGTGCCGAAAGAATTATCAACTGGTGCCCAAGATGCTTAACTGCACTTTCGGATATCGAAGTTGAACATAGTGATGATTCAGGCGAATTTGTCCAGGTTAGATACGGGGACGACGAAGTTTCAATAGTTGTTGCTACAACACGTGCGGAAACCATGATGGGGGATGGCGCAGTCGCAGTTCATCCTGATGATCCAAGATATAAAGATTTAGTCGGAAAGAAAGTTCTACTGCCTTTAGTAAATCGAATGATTCCAATCATTGCTGATGAATTAGTTGATCCAGAATTCGGAACTGGCGCCGTGAAAGTTACTGGTGCACATGATCCAAATGACTTTGAGATGGCAATGCGCCACGGAATTGAAATGCCAGTAATCATGAACGAACATGCAGTTATGGCAAATTCCGGAACTAGATTTGATGGAATGGATAGATTCGAAGCGCGAAAAGAAGTTGTAGAAGAACTTCGCAAGTTGGGTCGAATAGTTTCCGAGAAGCGTCCATATATTCATGCTGTTGGGCATTGCCAACGCTGTGACACAACAGTTGAACCGCGTCTATCTAAGCAATGGTTTGTGAAAGTTGCACCACTTGCAAAAGCTGCCGGTGATGCAGTTCGCGATGGTCGAATCAAAATCGAACCAGAAGAATTAGCGCCAAGATATTTTGACTGGATCGATAACATGCACGACTGGTGTATCTCTCGCCAACTTTGGTGGGGACATCAGATTCCGGTTTATTACGGTCCCAATGGCGAAGTAGTTGTATGCGGTCCTGACGATGTTCCACCAGCAGGATATGTTCAAGATCCCGATGTTCTAGATACTTGGTTCTCATCCGGCTTGTGGCCATTTTCAACTTTAGGTTGGCCAGAAAAATCTGATGATCTTGCAAAGTTTTTCCCGACCAGCGTTCTTGTTACCGGATATGACATTCTCTTTTTCTGGGTTGCACGCATGGTTCTACTTGGCCTCTTTGTTACTGATGGCGTTGCGCCATTCCACACAATCGCGTTACATGGATTAGTTCGAGATCGCTTTGGAAAGAAGATGAGTAAGTCTCGCGGAAACACTGTTGATCCAATTGAGTTTATGGACAAATATGGTTCAGATGCGCTGCGCTTTACTCTTGCCCGCGGAGCAAATCCCGGAACCGATCAAGCAATTGCCGAAGAATGGATTGGTGGTTCTCGAAACTTTGCCACAAAGCTTTGGAATGCATCACGTTTTGCAATTATGAATGGCGCAAACACTGATGGCGAAGTTGCAGCATTTGACTCTTTGAATGCGATTGATCAGTGGATTTTGACACGGCTAGATGAGACTGTGGAGTCAGTAGATCAATTATTAGAGAAATTTGAATTCGCTAAGGCCTGCGAAATTATCTACCACTTCGCTTGGGATGATTTATGTGACTGGTATCTAGAACTTTCAAAGGCAACTTTCGCTGCTGGTGGCGATAAGGCCGAAATTTCTAAACGAGTTTTGGGGGAAGTTTTAGATCAACTTCTTCGCTTGATGCACCCGATGATGCCATTTATTACTGAAGAACTCTGGTGTTCATTTACCGGTGGCGAAACGCTAGTAACAGCAAACTGGCCAAAATCTGACTCAGCAAATCGCAGCGAAGCTTCAAAGTTGATTGTTGAACAATTGCAGGATTTAACTACCGAGATTCGAAGATTTAGAAATGATCAAGGCATTAAGACCTCAGCCAAAGTCGGAGCAAACTTTATTGGTTTAGATTCACTCTCAGAGTTTGAGGCTTCACTTCGTCAAGTCTGCCGAATTGAACCAATTACAGGTAGCGCCAGCGCTGCAATTGAAGTTGGTAAAGTAAAAATCGAGTTTGACCTGACCGGTGCAATTGATGTTGTGGCCGAGCGCGCAAGACTCACAAAAGATTTGGCTACGGCAGAGAAGGATCGAGCAACTGCGAAAGTTAAATTAGAGAATGAAGGCTTCATGGCCAAAGCGCCAATCGAAGTTGTCCAGGAAATTAGAGAGCGCCTAACACAAACTAGTGCAGATATTGAAAGTATTACTGCGCAACTAGCTGCACTGCCTACTAAGTAATGGCAACACCT
>CAMCPZ010000056.1 GCA_945876865.1 Bifidobacterium breve
CTTCTAACAATTGCGCAATCCGAACAACTTGTCGGAGCAGTTGTGGGTTGGTTACAAATTGACGCTCCGGATGCCATCGCACACCTGCACCAATACCTAGATTTACCTGGCGCAACTTATTTAAAAGGTATCCGAGATATTGCCCAAGATCATCCGGACCCAAATTACTTGGCCAAGCCCGAGACGATTGCAAATGTAAAGAAGCTCGGAGAACTTGGAATCACTTTTGATTTGCTAACCAAGACACCAGAATTAGCCGCGGCAATTAAATTAGTTCGGGCCTGCCCAGATGTGCAATTTGTTATGGATCATATTTCGAAACCATACATTGCAAAGAGAGAATTAGAACCTTGGCGAACTTTGATGAGTGAACTTGCAACTCTTCCAAATGTTCTCTGCAAAGTTTCAGGATTAGTAACAGAAGCAAATTGGAAAACTTGGGATGTAAATGATTTCAAACCATACATTGATCATGTAATTGAAATCTTTACGCCACAAAGATTAATGTTTGGTTCAGATTGGCCAGTTGCAAATTTAGGTGGAACGTACTCTCAAATTGTTGAATTGGCCGAAGCCCTAACTTCTGGACTTAGTCCAAGTGAGGCCGAATTCTTCTGGCATAAAACTGCGGCTGCCGCCTACCGCCTTGCTTAATACCGCAGATACATAGGTAACGATTTGATAACAAAGGTCACCTAAGCCTGAGATTTGGGTTTCCCACATGGACGCGGGCACCCCATCCTTAATAGGGTTCTGCCACAGCGATTCCGCTGCTTTCGAAAGGAAACATATGAAGAAAGTTCTAACTGTCGTTGCTGTTGCATCAGCAATGGCGCTAGTTGTCGGAACAGGGTCTGCAGTTAACGCTGCTAACCACAAGAAGGCAATAAAGATTGAATTAATCTCAAAGGGAGAAACTGCAGAATTCTGGCAGGCAGTTAAGAAGGGTGCAGAAGACCAAGCTAAGAAGATGGGCAACGTAACTGTTCGCTTCCAAGGTCCTGCAACTGAAACAATGATCGATGTGCAACTTTCAATGCTTGATGGTGCAATTGCCACTAAGCCAGATGCAATCGGTTACGCAGCTCTAGGAACAACAGAGTCTGTTTCACGCCTTGCAAAGGCAAAGGCAAAGGGCATTCCTGTATACATGTTCGATACAGCTGCAAAGTGCGAAGGCAAGCTTGGACCTAAGTCAAAGTGTGCTCTAGGCGTTGCTTACACAAACAGCAAGAAGTCAGCATCTCTAGCAGCTGACAAGATGGCTGCACTTCTTCCAGATGGTGGAAAAGTTCTAGTTGTTGGTCACACACAAACAAACCAAACAGGTACTGATCGTCGCGATGGTTTCGTAAACCGTATCAAGGCTAAGTATCCAAAGATCACACTACTTCCTGTTCAATATGCAGAAGGTGGCGACCAAGCTAAGGCACAAGATGTTGTTGCTGCAGCTCTAGTTGCTAACAAAGATCTAAAGGGTATCTTCGGAACTAACGAAGGTGTTGCAATTGGTGCTGGTCAAGCATTCAAGGCAGCTGGTATCGCTAACGGTTCAGTTAAGCTAATTGGTTACGATTCAGGTAAGGCACAAATCGATAACATCAAGAGCGGCCTACAACAAGGTGCAATCACACAGAGCCCATTGGGTATCGGAGCAAAGACTGTTGAAGCGTTGGTTAACTTCGTTCGCAACAAGAAGACTCCTAAGCCACTCATTGACACAGGCTTCTACTACTACGATGCTACAAACATCGATAACCCAGAAATCAAGGGAAACCTTTACCAGTAATTCGATTTAATTCGAATAACTTGTAAGAAGCAGTTCATTATGGCCGGGAGCAATCCCGGCCATAATGCTTTAAGATTCTGAAATTGATTAGCTACAGATTTACAAAGCAACGGGGGAACCAATGGCAACAACTCAACTCTTATCCCTAACGGGTGTAAGCAAGGAGTTCCCTGGAGTAAAGGCACTTAAAAATGTGCACTTTGATTTAGATAAGGGCGAGGTTCACGCAATTGTTGGCGAAAATGGTGCTGGCAAGTCGACGTTGATGAAAATCCTCTCCGGAATATATAAGAAGGACACCGGAGATATCGTTTATCTCGGTAAGAGCGTAAATGTTTCTAGCCCTCTAGAAGCCCAAAAATTAGGAATTAGCATCATCCATCAAGAGCTTAACTTGATGCCAGATTTAACAGTTGCCGAAAATATTTTCATTGGTCGTGAAGATCGCCGAAAAGGTCGGATTTTCTTGGACAACCGAAAGCTAAATAAAGCAACAAAAGCTCTGCTTGAAGAGTTGGATTTAGTCTTAGATCCAAAACAAAAAGTCGGCGAACTCACTATTGCTAAACAACAAATGGTTGAAATTGCAAAAGCCGTTTCATATCGCGGTGAAGTGATCATCATGGATGAACCAACATCTTCGCTTACCCCAGCCGAAACTCAAGCTCTCTTTAAGATCATTAGATCGCTAAAGGCCGCAGGTAAAGGCGTTGTTTATATCTCGCACCGCTTAGAAGAGCTAAGCCAAATTACTGATCGAATTACAGTTATTCGAGATGGCGAATATGTAAAAACTTTGAATACTCCTGAAACCTCAATCCCAGAAGTTATTGCACTTATGGTTGGTCGTAAGGTGGATCAAGATCAGCGTCCTACTGGTCGCGAACTAAGCAACGAAGTTGTCTTAAAGGTTGAAGGAATTTCAGATTCAAGACTTTTAAGTGATGTCTCTTTCGAACTTCGCAAAGGCGAAATTCTAGGATTCGCGGGTTTAATGGGTGCAGGCCGCACCGAACTTGCACGCGCGCTGATCGGAGCAGATCCAAAGACAGCAGGCAAGATTTACCTGCGTGGCAAAGAGGTCAAAATCAAAAGCCCGTCAGATGCAGTTAAGTCTGGAATCGGGTATTTATCTGAAGATCGAAAGAAGTACGGACTTCTCTTAATTCAGAATTTAACCTTCAATACGATCCTCTCTTCAATCCCAGCATTCTCAAATAAGTTTGGCTTCCTAAAAACCAAACCCGCGGGATCCATAACAAGAGATGCTATTAAGCAGCTTTCAATCAGGACACCATCTGAGAATCAATATGTAAAGAATCTTTCGGGCGGAAACCAGCAGAAAGTCGTTATTTCTAAATGGCTAACACGTGATTGCGATATTTTGATATTTGATGAACCAACTCGCGGCATTGATGTTGGTGCTAAGGATGAAATTTATAAATTGTTAACAAAGCTCGCCTCAGAAGGTAAATCAATCATCATGATTTCATCTGAACTTCCCGAAATCCTTCGAATGTCAGATCGGATTGCCGTGATGTGTGAAGGCAAGCTAACTGGCATCATCGACAATAAAGATGCAAACCAGAACAAGATCATGCAATATGCAACGAAATTCCGCGACTAGATATAAATTTCAACAAGACTAGGAAAAGAGAGAAAAATGAGCGATACCGTGAAAGTAGCCAAGGGCGAGAATAAAATTGCTGCCTACGCTAAACGTGAAATTGGTCGAGTTCTTGCACTTGCAAGCCTCGTCGTAATTTTCGTCTTCTTCACAATAATGCGTCCAGTCTTTGCTTCATGGGAGAACGTTTCTGACGGAATCTTGATGTCCACAGTGGTCATCGGTCTCATGGCAATCGGAACAACCTTCGTGATCATCACAGGTGGTATCGATCTCTCAATTGGAACAACTACCGCACTAGTTGCGGTTATCGTGGGCAAGCTTGTTCAAGGTTTAGGTCTAAATGTCTGGGCAGGAATCCTGGTTGGAATTCTTATCGGTGGTATCTGCGGTGTAATTAATGGTCTCTTAATTACAATTTTAAAGTTGCCGCCATTTATTGCAACTCTTGCAACAATGAAGGCAGCACAAGGATTAGCGCTAATCATTTCTGACTTAAAGCCAGTTATGTTCACAGCAGATGTTAAAGGCTGGGATGCGATTGCCACCGGAAATATAATTCCGAACTTCCCGAATGGTGCTCTTATTCTCTTTGTCGGCGCAATCATTGGCTCAATTATTCTCAATAAGACCGTTATCGGTCGATACACATTTGCAATTGGCTCAAACCAAGCAGCAACTCAACTTTCTGGCGTAAAAGTAAATGCCTGGATCGTTGCAATCTACGGTCTTGGTGGTTTGTATGTTGGAATGGCTGCAGTTGTTCTTACTTCAAGACTTGGTTCTGCCCGTCCAGATCTAGGTCTTGGATACGAACTTGAAGCTATCGCTGCAGTAATCATTGGAGGAACTTCACTCCTTGGGGGTAAGGGAACAATCAGCGGAACCATCATTGGTGCCTTAATTATGTCCGTTCTTATCAATGGTCTTCGTATTCTCGAACTCCAACAAGAGTGGCAGTATGTAATTACAGGAATCGTAATCGTCCTTGCAGTCTGGGGAGATAACGTTCGACGCCGTAAGACCGGAGAAATTAGCTAGCGATTCACCTTGCGCGGGCCCAAACCCGCGCTTACCCTTAAGTAATTGCAAACGATGAAAGGGGCGTTGTGAAGTATAAATCGGTCAAAGGTTTACTCACAAATGATGAGTCGCTTATCCCAGTTTCTTTCATAGATAAGCTCGAAGATATCTTGCATGGCTTTCTCGGGATACTCCTTTTTATTATTTCAATCCTTGCTGCTGGCTACAGTTTGCAGCGCTTAATTGAGACTCGCCCATTCTTTCCACTCGGGATGATTCAGGCAATAAATGACATTCTCTTTGTTGTAATTATTCTGGAGATAATGCGAACTGTAATTGTTCGTTTCACTGATGGAATCTTCCAATTAGATAGTTTCTTGATCATCGGTGTGATTGCAGCAGTGCGACATATTCTTACTGTCGGCGCATCTCTTACTATGGAGAAGGAGAAGACAACCGAATACTTCAATCGAGCTTTAATTGAAATGGGTGTTAATACTGGAATTGTTCTGGCACTTGTCTTTGCGCTCTTCTTATCTCGTGCGGCGCGCAAAGGTAACCCTGTCAAATAATCCTACCGCTAGCCTAACAAGTGCTTTTTTGGCAGATTTCTTGGGAAAAATCATTGAAAGAATCGTGGCTAAAAGGTAGCCTTCCAGCCTTGTCGCAACTAGATTTGCGTCTTAACCTAGCTAGCGAGGAGTGAAATTTAAGTAATGTCAGATTTCATCCAATATTTTTTCAATGGCTTGGTAGTGGGTTGCATATTTGCGATTGCTGCAGTTGGAATTTCGCTTCTTTACAGCGTGCTCAGGTTGGTAAATTTTGCAGCTGGTGACTTCTTAACACTTGGAGCATTTATAACTTATTTTTTAAGTGTTACTTTAGAACTAAATTTTTTTCTTTCAATAATTGTTTCAATGCTTGCAGGTATGGGAATAAGTTGGTTCTTAGAGTTAGTTCTATGGCGAAATTTGCGACGCAATAAGGCAGGAACTCTGGCTCTATTCTTAGTCGCGACTGGCGTGGCGCTGATGTTGCGACCAATTATTCAATTTGTATTTGGCACAGAAACACGTAAGTTCAATATTGATATTCTAAAAACTTATGATTTCTTCGGAGCCCGAATTCCACAAACCCAGTTACTGGTTTTAATCTTCGCTTCAGCATCAATTTTAACTATCGCTCTCTTCATCGCTAAAGCACGAATCGGAAAAGATATGCGTGCGTATGCCAATAATCCTGGACTTGCTTCAGTTTCTGGAATCAATGTAGATCGCGTAGTTCTTGCGACTTGGTTAATTTCTGGAGCATTGGGCTCACTCGCTGGTGTTTTCCAAGGACTTGTTCAAGGTCAATTCAATAATGCGATGGGCGAAACTTTGCTTTTATCTTTCTTTGCCGCAGTAGTGCTTGGAACTATTGGTGATGCTTATGGAGCGCTAGCAGGTGGATTGCTTCTGGGATTAATCATGGAACTTTCACAGTTAAGTATCTTCTTTGGCGGAGTGCCAAGTAATTACAAGCCAGTTGTGGCCTTCGCAACGCTGGTTCTAGTCCTGCTCTTCAAGCCTGAAGGAATATTTGGCTACCGAGCGAGAAAGGTCTAAGCCATGGAAGCATTTATACAACCAGGATTTTGGATTTTCGTTTTAGCCTTAGCTGGTATTTACGGAGTTTTCTCATTAGGGCTTCAAATTCAGTATGGCGTTGGTGGGATCATGAATTTTGGCCATGTAGGAATGATGGCGATCTCGGGTTACACAATCGCAGTGCTTGTCATTAAATACCA
>CAMCPZ010000057.1 GCA_945876865.1 Bifidobacterium breve
AAACGCACCCCAATGGGAATCCCAACCGCTGACCTTGATCTTTATTTAATCGGAAAATACAACGGTAATTTATCTGGCAGCGAATGGGCTTATCTACATGGCGAAATCGGAAACGCTTCGCCAGTCGCAGATCTTGAAATGGAGAAACGCCTAGTTAACTTCTTGCTTGATGGTCAACCAATTTTCGAATCTGCACACGATGTTTCAAATGGTGGTTTGGCTGCAACAATCGTCGAATCAGTTCTAAAGAATAAAATTGGCGCCCGCATCGAATTAAACGATGTCGCAAATGCACTTTTCAGCGAAACCCCGGGCCGCGTTCTAGTTTCAATAAAAGATAGTTCAACAAATGAAATCGTAAATCTAGCCGGCAAATATCAAATTCCTATCTACAAAATTGGCACAACCGGTGGCACTGACTTGGAAATCAATCAGACCGTTATTTCTATCGAAGAACTTTCCAAAGCCCACACCGAAACTTTTCCGAAGTTATTTGGATAACCGATGCGAGATCCCGAAATCATGAGCCAAGTAAAAGAAATTCTTGCCAAGATTTCTAAACTTGCACCTGGTCATGCCGTCGAACTTCGTATCCCACCGTATTCAGCTATCCAATGCGTCGAAGGCCCAAAACACACACGTGGCACACCACCAAATGTTGTCGAGATGAGCGCCGAAGTTCTCTTCGAAATTTCAGCCGGAAAAATAACTTGGCAAAGTGCAATCGCAGATGGTCGCATCAGTGCATCTGGTGAACGTTCGGACCTTTCTCCACTATTCCAACAACTCGGCGCAGCGGAATAGGATTACGCCATGGCCCGCCGTCCTGATGGAAAATTAACTTTCGAGCTTTACGATGGCGAATATCTGCCGCAAGATGAATGCGGAGTCTTTGGGGTTTGGGCCCCCGGCGAAGAAGTCGCAAAGCTAACGTTTTACGGGCTCTATGCGCTGCAACATCGCGGCCAAGAATCAGCGGGCATTGCAACAAGTGATGGCGAGCGAATCTTTGTTTACAAAGATATGGGTCTGGTCTCACAAGTATTTACTGAAAGTGATCTTGCAACACTTACTGGAAATCTTGCAATCGGTCACTGCCGCTACAGCACAACCGGTTCTTCAACTTGGAACAATGCCCAACCAACACTGCGCGCAACCAATCATGGCACCCTGGCACTTGCCCACAACGGAAATCTAACCAACACCGGCGACCTTGCCGAAAAACTTTCAAAAATCGTCGGCACAAACAGTGAAGATGGTTTAAACGCAACAACTGATACCGAAATCATGACCGCGCTTATTGCAGCGCAAGATGGCAAGAATTTCGAATCTTCAGCGCTCGAAGTTCTACCACAACTTAAAGGTGCATTTTCACTTGTCTTTATGGACGAACACACTTTGTATGCCGCCCGCGATCTGCACGGTGTGCGCCCACTTGTTATCGGCAAACTAGAACATGGTTGGGTTGTCGCATCCGAATCTGCTGCTCTCGACATTGTCGGTGCATCATTTGTTCGCGAAGTCGAACCCGGTGAATTTATTGCAATCGATCAAAATGGTCTTCGCTCTCATCACTGGGCAACACCCGAACCAAAGGGTTGCATCTTCGAATATGTTTATCTCGCACGTCCTGACACATCAATCTCGGGCCGCAATGTTCACGCCACAAGAGTTGCAGTTGGCGAACAACTTGCCAAAGAACACCCAGCAACAGCTGATCTAGTTATCCCGGTTCCCGAATCCGGAACACCAGCCGCAATTGGTTATGCAAAAGCATCTGGTATTCCATACGGAATGGGCCTTGTCAAAAATTCTTATGTTGGTCGCACATTTATTCAACCAAGCCAGACAATTCGCCAACTTGGTATCCGTTTAAAATTAAATCCACTGCGCGAAATTATCGAAGGCAAACGAATCGTTGTTGTCGATGATTCAATCGTTCGTGGCAATACCCAACGCGCATTGGTCCGAATGTTGCGCGAAGCTGGCGCCCTTGAAATCCACGTCCGCATCTCTTCACCCCCAGTTAAATGGCCTTGCTATTACGGCATCGATTTCGCATCCCGTGCCGAACTCATTGCAGCTGGCTTAGAAACCGAAGAAATCCGCAGATCTATCGGCGCCGATTCACTTGGTTACGTTTCGATGGAAGGTCTTATCGCCGCAACCACAATTGCTGAAGATAAATTGTGCACTGCATGTTTCAGCGGTAAATATCCAATTCAAATCCCAGCTGACCTTTCTGCCGGCAAAAATTTATTAGAAGTAGTAAACCGTTACGAATAATGAGTACATATAGCCAAGCAGGAGTAGACATTGATGCCGGCGATCGAGCCGTGCAATTAATGAAAGAACATCTTAAAAAAGCTCGTCGCCCAGAAGTTATCGGCGACATCGGTGGCTTTGCAGGTCTCTTTGATGTCAGCGCACTTAAAAAATTTAATCGCCCACTTCTTGCAACATCAACAGATGGCGTCGGCACCAAAACTGAAATCGCAAGACAGCTCGGAAAATATGACACCATCGGTGAAGATCTGGTCGCAATGGTTGTCGATGATTTAGTTGTCTGTGGTGCTGAACCACTTTTCATGACCGATTACATCGCTGTCGGGAAAGTTTTTCCAGAACGCATCGCCGAAATAGTTTCAGGTATTGCAAAAGGTTGTGCCAAAGCTGGCACCGCACTTGTTGGCGGCGAAACTGCCGAACACCCAGGCTTACTAGAAGAAGATGAATTTGATATTGCAGGCGCAGCAACTGGCGCAGTTGATTATGAAAATCTTCTCGGCGCCGAAAAAATTAAAGCTGGCGACATCATCATCGCAATGCCAGCAAGTGGCATCCACGCAAATGGTTTTTCATTGGTTCGTCACATTCTCAAAACTAAAAACTTAAAACTAAATGACACCCCACAAGATTTCACAAAAACCCTTGGCGAAGTTCTACTTACCCCAACTGAAATTTATTCACTCGATTGCCTTGCACTAATAAAAGGAATCAAAAACGATTTGCACGCATTCACTCACATCACCGGCGGTGGCATCGCCGACAACACGGCGCGCGTTATCCCGGCTGGCCTCAAAGCGGTTTACGACAGATCGACTTGGGCCCTGCCAACCGAGATGGCCTACCTGGCCCAAATCGGTGGCGTTCCCCAAGCCGACATGGAGCGCACCTGGAACTGCGGTATCGGAATGGCCGCCATCGTCGCCCCAGAGGCCGCAGATTTGACCATCCGAAGCCTTGCGGCACGCGGAATGAAAGCCTGGGCTGCCGGCGAAATTCAGCCCAATCTCACAGCCAGCAGCGCTCAAAACGGCGCAGCTGCGTTGGAAGCCAGCTTCGCCACGCGATAACCTTCGGGTCTGAAGAATTCATAACTTATAAAGCGAGAAGGAGGTCACGCGCATGGGGCGAGGCCGACAAAAAGCAAAAGCCACACGAGTCGCACGCGATTTGAAATATTCAAATACCGAAATGGACTTAGAGCGTTTATCTAAAGAGCTCCACGGCGAAGTATCTAAAGTTGAAACTGAAAACGATGACGATCCATATGCCGAGGGCAACTACATAGCGCGTGCGTAG
The DNA here is from genome assembly GCA_945876865.1 of Bifidobacterium breve. Classification (GTDB taxonomy): domain Bacteria; phylum Actinomycetota; class Actinomycetes; order Nanopelagicales; family Nanopelagicaceae; genus AAA044-D11. Next base: position 3,586 of record CAMCPZ010000057.1, read on the forward strand.
ACCAACGCCGTACGTCGCATCACTTCGCATCTACGAACCAATCACCGCGTTCTCTCCTGCCGAAGCACTGCGCTGGCAAGCAATTCCAATTTCTGCAACAACATCACGCGATGAACAATCTCGCGCACTTGCTCGCACAATAATTACCGAACCACCAGCACTTCGCCCAGACGGTGCACACATTCTGGAATGGGAAGGCAAACGTTATGTCTGCCCATGGTCAACCGCCGCCCGCGTTTGGGCCGCACTCGATGCATTTAAAGATTCCGTCCCACTTCCAGTTTCAAAATTCTTTATCCCAGATAACATCGAAGAAGCAATCAACGCAAATTCCGAAAGCCTTGAAGACAAAGTCCCACACATCATCTCTGAAACTTGGATGGTGCCACCTCGTTGGTTCTCACTCTTCGTTCCCGAAGATCGCATGCGCGGCCAAAATGATGATGGCCCTTTCACAATCATGCGCACCACAATCGCAAATGCCAAAGCACGTTGCATGTTTACTCACGAATCAGTTGTCTCTGCATTTGGCCACGGCCCAATCGAAGAAGAGATCGCAGATCTACTCGAATGGATGTCGCTCTTCCATGCCGAATCAATTGTTGAAGTTGATTACGGCGGCCTTGCTGGTTACTTAGAAAAAATCTTGATTGAAGAAGGCGAAGCCGGCTTAGAGGCCGACACATCAATCGAAGATATTCAATTATCACTTGCTGGCCTATCTACCGGCGATGGTGCAAAAGCTGGGTCTGGTTATGAGCGCCTAATATCAAGGTGGCGCAAGGTTTCGGCCTTCGAAGCCGCAACTTGATTGAGTTAGGATTGCCAAATGATTGGCGAACAAGAAGTTCTATTGACCGCAGCAGAGGTCGCAAAACTTTTTCGAGTCGGCTCAAAGACCATCAACCGCTGGGCCACTGAAGGCAAACTTACGATCATCAAAACCGCAGGTCGCCACTATCGTTATAAAGAATCAGAAGTAAAATTACTTCTAGCAAGTTACACAACAAAAGCTAAACCAGAGAAAGAAGCGCCAACCAAATGAGCGGATCAGATAATTCAAAAGATCAAGCCAAAGCAGATGCCCAGGCAGCCGCGAAGGCAAAGATGTTAGAAGCGCTCGCCAAGAAGCAAGGCAAGAACAACAGTGGCGTCAAAGGTGGACCAGCATCTGGTTCCAAAGTTAACGCGGCAGCCGGTGCCAATGCACCAAAGATGTTCCGCCGTAAATCTGGCCCATCAGGTTCTGCTGGTTAATCGAAACCTAATTCCAAACAACCTTTAACAAATGACGATTTCAGACTTTCAGTATTCTCTACTCTTTGTCCTAACCTTCGCATTTGTAGGCTTCTTGACCCCGGTAATGCGCAAAGTTGCAATCACTAAGAAAATTTACGACGCACCAACTGCAGCACACAAAACCCATAAAGAGCCTGTCCCATATCTTGGCGGCGTCGCAATAATTATTGGTGTTGTCTTTGTTTCTTACGGCGTCGCAATCGTCGATGGCTTCACCGCAAAAAATTATCTATTGATGACATCTGTCCTTGCTCCCGCAATTGTTCTCGGCGTAATCGGCTTGTGGGATGACATGCGAAATCTGCGCCCCGCCCCACGTCTTCTTATTCAAAGTGCAGCTGGTCTTTTCACCGCATGGATCTTGATTTCACAAGACACAATCGGCAACCCAACAAATTCCACAATCATCGATGCGGTAATCACATCTATCTGGGTCGTTGGTATCTGCAACTCAATCAACTTCTTCGACAATCTCGATGGTGGCGCTGCCGGCACAGTTGCAGTCACTTCTAGCGCACTGTTTGTGCTTGGCTTCCAAGGCCAACAATTTATGATCGCCGCACTTTCCGCAGTAACAGCCGGCGCAACAATTGGTTTTCTACTCTGGAACAAAAGCCCAGCCCGTATCTATATGGGCGATGCCGGTGCACTCTTTCTCGGTGTTCTAATTGCAACCCTAACTATTCGCCTACAACCAGATACCGAAGTTATGTGGACATCACTTGCCACCCCAGTCCTACTTCTTGCAGTCCCAATTCTCGACACATCAGTTGCAGTAATCTCAAGAATCAAACGCGGTATCTCACCATTCCAAGGTGGCCACGATCATTTATCTCATCGCCTTATCCGCGGTGGCTTATCTCGTCGCACCGCAGCTTTTTCACTATGGGGACTTTCAGCTTTTTTCGCGCTCTGTGCAATCGCAATTCCAAGAACATCCGAAGGCCTTGAACAAATCATCGTTGCAGTTGCCGCACTTGTTTGGGCTGTCTTATTTATAAAGTTCTTTCAATCTAAAGACGCTTAGTTTTCGATTTTGTTTGGGAAAGCTTCCCAGCCCATCTTCTTGCAAATCTCTTCAATAGTCATTCCTGACTCCATCATTTGAAAATACGGGTCAGCTTTGTCGTCAGCAAGCATTTGCAATTCGCTTCTAACTTTCGTTGGCTTTAATTTCATAAAAGTATCATCCTCCATTCTTGTTGTTTTTCCTAACTAATTTTGCAGTTCTAAGCGACCACTCTGAGTATTCAGAATTCTTTTTATCAATGTAAATTTCAACAACATACCTAT
>CAMCPZ010000058.1 GCA_945876865.1 Bifidobacterium breve
AACAGTTCCTTCAGTTACCGATTCGCCAAGTGCTGGCATCGTTACAGAAAAGGTCATTTTATTTTCTCCCGTTACCCGTGTGCATGTAGTGGTTTACCAGCAAGTGCTAAGTGCGCTTCGCCAACAGCTTCGGAAAGCGTTGGGTGAGCATGAATCAAAGCAGCAACATCAGATGCTTCTGCTTCCCAGTTGAATATTAATTGTGCTTCAGCCAAAAGTTCGCCAACTCGAGCGCCGACCATATGAATTCCTAGAACTGGTCCATTTTTCGCTGCAACCAACTTGATTGCGCCAGCGGTCTTTAGGATTTGAGCCTTACCATTTCCGGCTAAGTCATAATTTAATTCAACGACATCATGTCCGCGCTCTTTGGCCTGCGCAGTAGTAAGGCCAACAGATGCAACTTCTGGCTCAGAATAAGTAACACGAGGAACGCCGTCGTAATTAATTGGGCGCGGATTCAAGCCACCGATTTCTTCAGCAACCAAAATGCCTTCACCGAATCCAACATGCGCCAGTTGCAGCGTTGGAATTAGATCTCCAACAGCCCAGATCCCCGGAACATTTGTGCGACATTTGTTGTCAACTAAAACATAACCACGGTCCATGTTTAGGCCAGCTTCTTCATAACCTAAGTTTGCGGAAACTGGGCCACGACCAACTGCAACAAGTAGAACTTCGGCAGTAAAGGTCTTGCCATCCTCAAGAGTCACGGTTACGCCCTTGGCATCTTTACTTGCTGACTTAAAGCGTGTTCCAAGTTCAAAATTAATTCCACGTTTTCTAAATGCGCGCTCTAGGCCCTTGCTTGAAGATTCATCTTCAAGAGCAATCAAGTGGGGCAGGCCTTCAATGATGGTTACTTCAGAACCAAAGGATTTCCAGACAGATGCAAATTCGCAACCAATAACTCCGCCACCAAGAACAATTACGCTCTTTGGGACGCGGTCCATGGCAATGGCTTGCTCACTAGTAATTATTTGAGTGCCATCAATATCCAGACCAGGAAGCGTCTTTGGATATGAACCAGTAGCTAGAACGATGTTTTTTCCAGTGTATTTAACGCCGTTTACTTCAACTTCGTTCTTAGAAACCAAACGGCCGTGGCCTTCAATGTAGGTAACGTTACGAGACTTAACTAAACCTTGCAGCCCCTTGTGAAGTTTTGAGACAACGCCATCTTTGTAAGCATTTACTGCCAACATATCGATGCCGATGAATTGGGTATTTACCCCGAAATCAGCGGAGTGGCGCGAGCTATCGGCAACTTCGCCAGCATGAAGTAGCGCCTTGGTTGGGATACAACCGCGATGTAAACATGTGCCACCGAGCTTGTTCTCCTCGATCAAAGCAACTGATAAACCTAGTTGAGATGAACGTAGGGCGCAGGCGTATCCGCCGCTGCCTCCACCGAGAATCACTACATCAAATTGCGACACAGAACGCCTTTCGCTAATAGCCGATGAAACTTAAGCCCAATCTTGCCACGAATTCCACCAGAGCCTAATTCGAGGTTGATTGAAGATTTACGCTGAACGCGGCGCTTGTGATGAAGCCGACTCGACCAAGGTTACGAGGGATCGGAGGGCGATTCCGGTGCCACCAACTGGCGTATATCCATGTGGAGTGGCCTCGTTATATGCAGGCCCTGCAATATCTAAATGAAGCCATGAAATATCAGGCTCAATAAATTCCTTCAAGAAGAGGCCAGCGACCAACATCCCGCCCATTCGGTCACCAATGTTTGCAAGATCTGCGACAGGTGAATCAAGTGATGCGCGGAGTTCTTCGGGAAGTGGCATTGGCCAGAAGGCTTCACCAGCTTTCTCGGATGCTTCTAAAAATTGTTGAGAAAATTCCACATCATTTGTCATGACCGCACTAGTTCGAGTTCCCAGCGCGACAACTTGTGCGCCGGTAAGAGTTGCAACATCGATGATGCCATCTAGCCCGCCAGCTTTCTTAGCAACTTCCTGTGCTCTAACAATTGCATCAGCTAAAACTAATCGACCTTCAGCATCTGGATTTAAAACCTCGACGGTTTTTCCACCATAAATACTTATGATGTCACTTGGTCTAGTTGCATTTTCGCTGACCATGTTCTCAGCTAACGGCGCCCAGGCATCAATTGCAACGGATAATTTCAATTCAGCTATTACAAAGATCGCACCAATAACCGCAGCTGCGCCGCTCATGTCGCTCTTCATTGCTTCCATGCCATTCGCAGGTTTTAGCGCCAGACCGCCAGTATCGAAAGTTATGCCCTTGCCAACAAATGCGTATCGAGCTCTGGCTTTGCTCGGCGTGTAAGAAATATGAAGCAGGCGTGGGGGATTCGCAGAACCTTGACCTACTCCAATGATTCCGCCGTAACCCTGATTCTTAAGTGTTGCTTCATTCAGGATTTCAACCTTTAACCCAAGCGGTGTGGCTATTTTTTTCATACGAGTGCAGAAAGAATCTGGCGTTAAGTGACTTGGGGGAGTATTAATCAGGTCGCGAACCATTGCAGTATTGCGTGCAATTATTTCAGCGCGGACCAAGGCTCGTTTTGCAGCAGCATCTGATGTGGATTCTGTGGCAATAACAATTTGCTCGAGTGGCTCTTTAAAATCTGACATGGTGCTCGATCTAAATTCATTGAAAGCATACGCACCAAGAGCAGCACCTTCGGCAACTGCAGAAATTTGGGCGAGGGTGGATGCGGGTAGCGCAAAAGTTGCAGTGCTCTGGCCGGCTAATTCGCGGGCGGCAGAACCAGCAGCTCTACGCAGATTTTCCGGATCATAGCTCTTAGAAGTTTCGCCCAAACCAGTGAAGTAAATAGTTTGAGGCTTACTATAGGGAACTTTTATAATTTCATTACTTTTTCCAGTAGCGCCAAGATTTTTCAGAATTTCAAGTAAGGCTTTCTCATTTACAGTGACAGCTCCGGATTCAATATTCAACTTTCCGGCGGCGGCAGATAAACCAATAACTGCGTATGGAGTTGCCAGAGTGGAAGCTAACTTCAACGCCTTCATAATTCTCCTATTTATGTCCTGATGAACTTCAATTAAAGTTAGTCGAACTATAAATCAACTTCCTTGGATTGCCTAAGTTTAAGATAAGTTTGCCCCATGAAGTCACCGTTAAATGAGTGGCATGGCGCCATGGATGCAAAGTTGGCAGACTTTGGTGGTTGGGATATGCCAATTGAATATCCAAAGGGGATTGCAGGATTTAGTGGCGGCACACTAGCTGAACATGCAGCGGTCCGGGAACGCGTTGGAATATTTGATGTTTCACACTTAGGGAAAATAAGCGTTAAGGGTCAGGGTGCAAAAGATTTTGTAAATTCAATGGTCACCAATGATCTAAATCGCATCACTTCTGGGCAAGCTCAGTACAACTTTTTTTGCAATGAAGCAGGTGGCGTAATTGATGATTTGATCGTTTATGAATTCGCACCCGATGAGATTTTCATAATTCCGAATGCATCAAATTGTTCACAGGTGGCAGCAGATCTAAGTGCTGCTGCACCAATTGGTATCACAGTTAAAAACATCCATCAGGATTATGCAGTTCTTGCGTTACAGGGTCCAGATAGCTCGAAAGTTTTAGCTGATCTTGGAATCAATCTGAATTTGGAATACATGTCATTCGGAAAGATAACTTTGCCCGGCCATGAAAATCTAGGCGAGATAATTATTTGTCGAACTGGTTACAGCGGGGAATTAGGTTATGAACTTCTCCCCAAATGGGAGAGCGCTACCAAAGTCTGGGAAGTCCTGGTTGAAAAAATAGCGAAATACGATGGTCGAGTTTGCGGGTTAGGCGCGCGAGATACCTTGCGAACTGAGATGGGATATCCGCTTCATGGACATGAGCTTTCACTTGAAATTTCTCCAGTGCAAGCAAGTGCTAGTTGGGCGGTTGTTTTTGCAAAGAGTGAATTTCGTGGAAAGTCGGCGCTAGAAATTGAGAAGAGCCAAGGGCCATCACGAGTTCTTCGAGCACTGAAATCAAGCGATCGTGGGATACCCCGAGCTGGTATGGCAGTTTCAGATTCTTCGGGCAAAGTAATAGGTGAAGTCACTAGCGGAACTTTTTCGCCAACCCTCAAGGTCGGCATAGCGCTTGCCTTGTTAAGTCCAGAATTTAAAGTTGGTGACCAAGTTCAAATAGATATTCGTGGCCGGTTAAGTAGCTCTTCAATCGTTCGGGCACCATTTGTCGAGCCACGGGTCCGTTAACTAGTTAAATCTTTATTCGCGACAATGACTGGACGCCCAGAATCCAAGGTGTAGACATTGATTCGATTTTCAAAGGCGCTCTTTAGCTCTGGTGAATGAATTACAAAATCCGAAGTTCCATTTAGAAGAACTCTTCCTTCCTGCATGACCACAATTTTTTCGGCATACATAGCGGCAAGTGTTATGTCATGCATAGTAGAAATAATTGTTACACCACGCTCTTTGAGAATTTCGATGTTATTCAAGACCGCAATTTGATGGTGTAGGTCAAGAGCGCTGGTCGGTTCGTCAAGCAAAATTAGCGTTGGCTCTTGGACGAGCGCACGCGCAATAAGTGCACGTTGCATCTCACCACCAGAGAGCAGTGACACATGTTGGCTCTGCATCCCAAAGAGACCAGTCAGTTTAAGAATGTCAGCAACCATCTTGCGGCTATGGCTGCTCTCATTGCCCCAACCGTCACGTTTCGACCTACCCATCATTACGTATTCACCCACGCCCATACCGATTGGGATTTGTGGATGCTGTGGAACGAAAGCGACATTGCGATCATGATTCCTAAATACTTCAACGCCGTCATCAGTAATTGAACCGGAATACGGGAGTGAGCCCAGAAGTGATTTAAGGAGTGTGGTTTTTCCGGCACCATTAGGACCAACTAGGCAAGTCCACTTTCCATCTTCAATCTCAATATTTATATCGGAGAGGATGTTGCGCTGACCAAGCCGAACACTTAAATCTGAAATATTAATCACTGCGCTACCAACCTTTTCTTTCGTAGAACAAATAGGAAGAACGGTGCGCCAACAAAGGCTGTGATTACGCCAATCGGAAGTTCAGCTGGTGAGAGAAGCGTTCTTGCACCGAGATCTGCGAGCACAAGGAAGCTAGCTCCTACTAATGCAATAGTAAGTAGGCCGCGATTTGTGACGCGATGAGTTAAACCTCGGACCAGATGTGGAACGACGATTCCCACAAAGCCAATCAATCCACTTGCCGAAACCGCTGTAGCTGTTGCCAGGGTCGCGGCTATGACTGCAATTACGCGCAATTTATTCGGGTTTATCCCAAGTGAGTAGGCCTCTTCATCAGTAAGCATCAGGCCATCTAATTGCTTGGAAACTGTAAATAAAATAATCAGTGCAATAAGAATATAAATCGATGACCAAGTTACTACTTGCCAATTGGCAACTGTAAGTTCGCCAAGTATCCATGAGTAAACCGGTCTAAGCGAGGCGCTATTTCGCTGCTGCAGATAAGTTTGAACCGCCGTTGCAAAAGAGCCAACTGCAATACCTGAAAGTAGGAGCGAGTTTGGTTCGGCGAAGAATTTGCCAGATATAAAGAAGCTAACTAAAACCGCAGATATGGCTCCGAAGAATGCAAACACAGGGAGCAAACTACGAAGATCGGCGCCAACACTTGTCAATGCAATAGTTGCGCCAAGTCCAGCGCCTGCCGCCGCACCAAGTAGATATGGATCTGCCAGTGGATTTCGGAAAACTGTTTGATACACAGCGCCACTTGTGGCAAGTGCAGCTCCAACGATTGCGGCAAGAAGGGCCCTTGGTAAACGTAGATCAATTAGCAGAGTGCGATCTTGGCCAGTTAGACCACCAGGCAATCCCAGAAGAGTTCGAATAATCTCTTGAAAGCTTAAGGAAACTGGCCCGAAACTTATTGCAAGAATTCCAACGAACAAGAGCAGGGCGGCAGCGAAAGCGGTTATCTTCCAATTCCAGATTGGAGCCAAACCACTCTCTTCGCCCTTGCTCTTGTTCTTAATCATCTGAGGGTTTACTTAACCTTCGCGATGGCATCTGCAATG
>CAMCPZ010000059.1 GCA_945876865.1 Bifidobacterium breve
TAAATGAACTCAGCCATGTGCGAAACCTTATCGGTTCAAATCGGTAGACTCGCACATGAAATTCAACAAATGCGCCTGTAGCTCAGTCGGATAGAGCAACCGCCTTCTAAGCGGTAGGCCGCAGGTTCGATTCCTGCCAGGCGCGCCACTAGCTAATTAAAAAAGCCCCGAGTGAATTCACCCGGGGCTTCTTATTTAATCTATTGCGATTAGTTGGTGATCCGAGCAATTAACTTCAAGTTGATATCACGGAGTGGACCAGTGATAACTGTGAAGTCTTGTGATGGATCAGTTTGTGGGCACTTTGGATCCAGGAAGTAGGTAAGAAGATCGCGAACTGCCTTAGCGGTTGCGGCATCCTTCTGCTTGGTATCTACAAGTGCGTATGAAGTTGTTCCGAAGAGATAAGAACCTGGTTCCTTTGTCTTGTAATCAAAGGTCACAATGCCGTTATCAGCAATTTTAGCTGCACCTAGGAAAGCTGAAACTCCACCAGATGTAGGAGCTTGGAAATTACCAGCTTCATTCTTGATGTTTGCGATTGCAAGTCCATTATCTTTTGCATAAGCAGATTCTGCATATGTGACTGAGTATGGAGTCTTCGCTGCCGCTGCTGCTACTGCAGCTGAACCTGATGCACCAGTAATGCGACCAAGGTTTGCCTTGTCATTTAGGCTTCCTGGGAATGTTGAACCGAAAGCATTGTTACCAGCCTTTGTCCAAACTTCAGGAGCTGCACCATTTAGCGCTGCAGTGAATGCACCAGTTGTTCCTGATGAATCAGAACGATAGACAACCTTGATTGGCTTGTTTGGCAGTGTGTAGCGAATTTTACGAGTTACTTCGCGGAGAACTACTGGCTGTCCAGCCTTGTCCTTTATTGTGTTTCCTTTTCCATCTGTTCTGTATAGAACTTCTTTAACTGAGCGGTTGTTGTCCGCAACAATCTTTGGATCGTTCCACTTAGTGATTGTTCCACCGAAGATTCCAGCGACAGTTGCTGGTGAAAGATAAAGTGGCTTGCTGTTTCCGATGTTATACATAACAGCGATTGGACCAGCAACGATAGGAAGGTGAATTACTCCAGCGCGTGCTGCAAGGTGAGGTGTATCTGAAAAGTTAACGATACCTGTCTGCTTATCTGATGCTGTGCGACCTGCGCCAGAACCGCCTAGGCCGTAGGTAAATGTATTTCCGGTTTCTTTGTTGTATCCAGCTTTGCAAGCTTCGATGATTGGGCCAGGGAATGTTGCGCCCGCACCAGTTAGAGCAATATTTGCATAAGCAGTTGGAGATGCAAGGACGGCAACAGCAAGTGCTATACCAAGAACCTTGATTGATTTAGAAAGTTTCATTTTTCCCCTTGTTCGGACTAAATAGACGTTTGTCTAAGAGGAAAAGTATTGAAACCCGGTTAAGTCAATGGGGTTTAATACCAAACGCTTGCCAACAATTAGGTGAACAGTTGGTTAACCAGTTTTTGGCAGTATTAGGAAGATTTAGCCAAAACGTCCTGTTACATAGTTCTCGGTGCGAACATCTTTTGGTCTAGAGAAGATCTCGCTAGTTGGCCCAACTTCAATAAGTTCGCCTGGGCCGCCATCAGATAAGAAGAATCCGGTGTAATCAGATACCCGAGCTGCTTGTTGCATATTGTGAGTAACGATGATGATTGTCATTGTCGATGAGAGCTCTGAGATGGTCTCTTCGATCTTCAGGGTGGATCCTGGATCAAGCGCTGAACAAGGCTCGTCCATCAGCAAGATTTCTGGGCGCACCGCAAGTGAGCGAGCTATACACAAACGCTGTTGCTGTCCGCCAGATAGCGAACCACCGTAAGCGCTTAAGCGGTCTTTAACTTCTGCCCAAAGTCCGGCACGAACCAAGCACTCTTCGAGTAAATCATCTTTGTTCTGCACCTTTAATTGCGCAAGCTTTAACCCTGCTAAAACGTTGTCAGCAATAGTCATCGATGGGAATGGATTTGGCTTCTGGAAAACCATTCCAACCTTTAGGCGAATCTTTGTAACATCGGTTCCGCTCTCATAAATATCTTTTCCATTTAGCAGAACATCGCCAGCCATTGCGGCGCCCGGAATAAATTCATGCATGCGGTTTAAGGTGCGAATAAAAGTAGATTTTCCACAACCAGATGGTCCAATTAGCGCAGTTACAGTGCCGGACCAGAAATCTAATGAGATATCTTTTAGAACCATCTTGTCGCCAAACCAAGCATGGATTCCACGAGCCTCTAGCCCAACACCAAGTGCTCCTGAACCAGGCTTTCGCTTGGCCGCAGCATTTGCAGCAACGCTTGAAAGTGATGATGGAGTTGTTGTTTCCATTTTTTCATTTCCTTTATCTAGAGGGTCCTGCGCTTCGGAATTACTCATTTTTTATTCCTATCTGCACCCACGAGGCGAGTGGCAAAAAATAGAATGAAGACCAGAATTAGAAGAACTAAGATTCCCGCCCAGGCACGATCGATTGACTCATTCGTTCCAAATGTGAAGGCCTTCCAAATATAGAATGGGAAAGATCCCATTGGACCCGATGTTGGATCCAAATTGAGTGCATCGCCGCCACCAGATACCAGCACCAGCGGTGCGGTTTCACCTGCTACACGAGCAACACCCAAAATAATCGCAGTGATTAAGCCGCTCTTTGCGGCAGGAACAACAATTTGTGAAATCGTGCGCCACTGAGTTCCACCAAGTGCAATACCGGCCTCACGCAAATCTTCTGGAATCAATAGCAAAACTTCTTCGGATGTTCGAGCGATTGTAGGAATCATAAGGATCGCAAGAGCTAGTCCGCCCATGAGCCCGCTAGGAGTCTTGGTAATAGGAAACACGATTGCCGAAAGGATAAATAAGCCCGCAACAATTGAAGGAACACCAGACATTGCTTGAACCAAGAATCTGATTGGGCGAGTAAATAGGCCCTTAATCTCAGTTAAGTAAATTGCTGTCAGGATTCCGATTGGCAAACTGATGATTAGCGCGATACCAACCATAATTCCGCTGCCAGTTAATGCGTGCAATAAGCCGCCCTGATCAATTGGATCGTTTGGACCATTTAACTTCATATCTGTAGTAAACAGATTAGGCTTCAAACCAGCTTTTCCACGTTCAAAGACTGCAAACAAAATGCTTGTAATTGGAAGCAATGTAATCAAAACACCGGCAACTGCAAATGATGAGGCGATTGAATCTTTTGCCGATGCAATGCCGCGACTTAAGTAATTGTGAATAAAATTAATTACAATAATTAAAAGTAAGAAGACACCCGCATAGGCAAGCTTTCCTTTTAGTTCAGATAGAGCCACCAGTGCAAAGGAACCGAAGGCAGCTAGCAATATTGCACCAAGATCTATCGCTCGTTCTTTCGGAGTCGATGCCCAAGGCTTACCTGGCTTAACCACTGGTTTATCGATACTCATCGGCCCTTACCGCCAGTCTTTGTAACGATCACATTAGCGATCGAGTTCACAATCAGGGTAAGAATAAAGAGCGCCAATCCTGCGGCCATCAATGCCTTTGTTTCAGTTGGTCCAGCCTCACCAAACTTAAGCAGAATCATTGAAGCTACGTTTCCACCGGCACCGATTAAAACTTGCCAATTGATTTGGTAAACCAAGTTGAGAACTGTGTAAACCGCAACTGTTTCACCCATCGCTCGACCAAGTCCAAGCATCGCACCACCGACAACACCACTTCGACCGTATGGAATAACTACAGCTTTAATCATCGCCCAACGCGTTGCACCAAGTGCATATGCGGCTTGGATGCGATCAAGTGGGGTCTGTGAAAAAATCTCACGAGAGATAGATGTAATGATTGGGATAATCATTGTAGATAGAACTACACCTGCTACGAATGGCGAGCGCTCAAATATATCTACATCCATTTTGAAAATTGGAATCCACTCAAAATATTTGTGAATTAACTTGGCCCAATATTCAGCATGTGGCATCAATACGAAGTAACCCCACATACCAAAGAGAATCGATGGGAATGCTGCCATTAGATCAATCAGCGCGACCATTAAGCGCTTTATGAAACTTGGTGCATAGAAAGTTAGATAGAGAGCACACAGAACTGAAATTGGGACCGCGATAATTACTGCAATGGTTGCGCAAATAACTGTTCCAATAAGCATCGCTGCAATTCCAAATGTAGAAGCAGATAGATCAGTATTGCCAACGTTATCCTGAACTACTTCCCAGTTGCTTCCGGTAATAAATCCAATACCTTCAGAGCGGAGAACTTGAAAACCTTGAAAGGCCAAGAAGACAAAGATCAAACCTAGAAGTAATAAAGATGAAAGTCCGCCGGCAGTTGCGACGCCGCGAAATACTTTGTCGGACAATCTTGGTTTGGTTGTAATCTCACGTTTAGCTGGCGTCGGTGACGAGAGATTTGCCGATTTCGCCCCAGGCGCAGTTGTGCTCACGGAGCGATTGTTATGCCCAGCGGGTTTTTCAATGTGGAACCAAGGTGAACCCAAGGTGAACGAATGGTGAAATTACGGCCTAAGGCGCTATCTCGATTAGGCTCCCCCGGTGAGCTCAAAGAATGATTCCCCGAACCTGATTTGGGTCGATTGCGAGATGACGGGTTTAGACCTTAATAAAGATGTATTGGTCGAAATCGCAGTCCTGGTTACAGACTCCGAACTAAACATCTTGGGCGAAGGCGTTGATCTGGTTATCCGAGCAACCGAAGAGCAATTAAGAGGTATGAACGAATTTGTCACCAACATGCATACCGAATCTGGCCTAATCACAGAGGTCCCAAATGGCGTGGAGATCGAAAAGGCCGAAGCCGAAATAATTGCTTACCTTGAAAAATATGCATCGGGTGCTGGCAAATCCCCACTGGCCGGTAATTCAGTTGGAACCGACCGAGCCTTTATCGCTCGCGATATGCCGCTGCTAAATGCCTATCTGCATTACCGCACTATCGATGTCTCATCAATCAAAGAATTAGCTCGCCGTTGGTATCCCCGAATTTACTTCGCAGCCCCAAAGAAGACCGGCAACCATCGCGCACTCGGAGACATCCGTGATTCCATCGAAGAGCTGGAGTATTACCGCAAGGCCATCTTCATCCCCAACAATTAAATAAATTCACCTTTTTATTGCCGTAGTATTAGGCACCCATGGTGGTCGTAGCTCAGCTGGTAGAGCACTCGGTTGTGGTCCGAGATGTCGCGGGTTCGAGCCCCGTCGATCACCCCAATCTTTAGGAGACCAACATGGAATCTATGGTCTTCGACGTTGTCATCGAAATCCCTGCCGGGTCAAGAAATAAATATGAAATCAATCATGAAACGGGTGAAGTTCGTCTAGATCGAATGCTCTTTACTGCAACTCGTTTTCCCCACGATTATGGATTCGTGAAGAACACACTTTCAAATGATGGCGATCCACTTGACGCACTTGTCATGTTGGATGAACCAACATTTCCGGGCTGCGTTGTTTCTTGTCGCGTTATCGGAATGTTTCGCATGACCGATGAAAAAGGTGGCGATGACAAACTGCTCTGTGTCGCAGCTGGAGATATTCGTAAGTCTGGTCTCAAAGATTTAGCCGATGTTCCATATTACGAGCTTGAAGAAATCAAACACTTCTTCGAAGTTTATAAAACCTTAGAACCAGGCAAGGAAGTCCATGGTGGCGAATGGGTAAATCACGACGCTGCCCAAGAAGAGATCGTAAATTCTTACAATCGT
>CAMCPZ010000060.1 GCA_945876865.1 Bifidobacterium breve
TGGAGAATTTAGAGATTACAAAAAAGGGCGAGGTCATAATGGCCACCGAACTAAGAAAGCCGGCCCTGCGAATCAACTGGGGTAGTTCGAATTCGTCAGAAGAGATCATCGTTAAAAGCAATGTATTAAAGGGTTTATTGGACCTACCCGAGAATAAGAAAATTACTTACGTTGATTTATCTGTTGCTAATGCGCCGGTAGTTAAATAAAAACTTAAGAATCTCCTCTTAGATTTAAATTTTTTTAATTCGTGTCGGTCGTTGCTTGCGAGTGCCAACACGCATAGTTTTACCACTTAACAAGCATCACATAAATCTCAAGTAGAGATTTAGGGTTCAGAAAGAGGCGGATTGTGGCTACACCACAGAACTATTTAGCGGTCATCAAAGTTGTCGGTGTTGGTGGCGGCGGTGTTAATGCAATCAATCGAATGATTGAAGCTGGATTAAAAGGTGTTGAGTTCATTGCAATCAATACTGATTCACAACAATTAATAATGAGTGATGCTCATGTGAAATTAGATATTGGAAGAAAGTTAACTCGCGGTCTTGGAGCTGGTGCTGCTCCTGAAATTGGAAGACAAGCTGCAGTTGATCACACAGAAGAGATTGAAGAAATGTTACGCGGTGCGGATATGGTTTTCGTAACTGCAGGTGAAGGTGGTGGCACAGGAACTGGCGGTGCACCAATAGTTGCAAAAATTGCGAAAGATTTAGGTGCGCTAACGGTTGGTGTAGTTACTAAACCATTCACCTTTGAAGGTAAGCGACGTACTGCGCAAGCAGATGAAGGAATCGCGTTGTTGCGCGAAGAAGTTGATACTTTAATTGTGATTCCTAATGATCGCTTGCTTGCGATTTCAGATCGCTCAATTAGCCAACTTGAAGCATTTAGAAGTGCTGATCAAGTTCTGTTATCTGGCGTTCAAGGAATAACTGATTTGATAACTACACCAGGACTTATCAACCTGGACTTTGCAGATGTTAAGAGCGTTATGTCTGGTGCTGGTTCAGCGCTAATGGGTATCGGCTCCGCAAGAGGTGAAGCACGTGCTACTCGCGCGGCCGAACTCGCAATTTCAAGTCCGCTACTTGAAGCTTCAATAGATGGTGCACATGGTGTTCTACTCTCTATCGCGGGTGGTTCTGATATCGGGCTATTTGAATTAAGCGAAGCGGCAGAATTAGTTGCGCAATCTGCGCATCCGGATGCCAACATTATTTTCGGAACCGTAATTGATGATGCTTTAGGTGATGAAGTTCGCGTAACCGTCATTGCTGCTGGATTTGACGGTGGATTGCCAAAGCGAGTTTCAGTTCCAGTAATTGATGCAGCTTCACTCTCTGGGAATGCTGACCCGATAGCTTCAAATGATCCATTGGCGGTAGCGCTAGACGTTCCAACTGTTGCAATCTCTACTGGAAACAGTCCGCGAAAGCGGATTACCTTTGAGGATTTGGTATCAGAAGATGATATCGACATCCCAGATTTCATGAAGTAACTCCACAATTTTCTAGGAGCGCAAAATGGCGCAAATGTTATTTACTGCGCGACTTGGCGGAACTTCGGTCGGCCAATTTGATTCCCTCAACTTGGGGGACCAGGTTGGAGATGTCTCGGAAAGCGTCGAAAACAATCGGAGAATTCTTCAGGGTTTATTAAGCCAAGGTGAGCCAAAATTTATGAATCAGGTTCATGGCAATGAAGTTGTTGAAGTTGACGAGAATTTAGATTCAGCAATTACCGCTGATGCTTTAATTACTCGAAAAAAAGGCCTCCCGCTTGCAGTCCTAAGCGCCGACTGTCTTCCGATTCTTATTAAGGGTAAAGACATAGTGGGGGCAATTCATGCTGGTCGAAAAGGAATTCTAAATGGGGTTATCGCCAAGACTATTGAAAGAATTCGTTCGATAAGCGATAGTGAATTAGTGGCGACTATCGGGCCAGCAATCTGCGAAAAATGCTACGAGGTGGATTTGGAGATGTATTTAGATGCGATTGCTCGCGAGCCAAACCTTGCAACAAATAGCGAAACACATTGTCTCGACCTAAAGAGAGCAGCTATTGGACAACTACAAGCAAATAAGGTCAAGGTAACCGATCTCGGAATTTGCACGGTGCACGATCCAAATTATTTCTCCTATCGTCGTGATGGAATCACAGGCAGAAACGCTGGAGTGATAGTCCTATGAAAACCCGCCTTGAAGAATTGACCGAAAACCTAGATTCCGTAAGAACGCGAATTGCTGTTGCCGCGCAGGGTTCGGGCAGAAGCGCAAGTGACATCACTCTGATTGTGGTGACCAAGACCTTCCCGGCAAGTGATGTGAAAATTCTCTACGAATTAGGGGTTCGGGACTTTGGGGAGAATCGCGATCAAGAGGCCTCACTTAAATCAACTGATTTACCTGATGATTGCAGATGGCATTTTCAAGGACAAATCCAGAGTAACAAATTGAAATCAATCGCAAATTGGGCTGATGTTCTACATTCGATAGATGATTTAGCGCATGCAAGAAAGCTAGATTCGTTAGTTTCTTCAGATTCAAAGAAAGATATTTTCGTTCAAGTATCTCTAGATAATCTGCCAAATCGTGGGGGAGTATTACCCAAATTGATTCCAGAATTTCTGGATGAGGTCTCAGTCTTTCCACATCTGAATGTTCGCGGCTTAATGGCTGTGGCCCCACTTGGCGAAGATCCCGCAGTTGCATTCCAACGATTGAAAGAGCTTTCCGGCCAGCTAGTTAAAGTCCATCCAGAAGCCTGGGAAATCTCGGCTGGAATGAGCAATGATTTCGAGGCGGCAATTTCCCAGGGAGCGACACATATTCGAATTGGTAGCCAAATACTCGGAGTTCGCTAGACCTTAACTTAGGCTTATCCCATGGCTAATGCATTTAGAAAAGCAGCGAACTTTCTCGGACTAGTTGATGATGAAGAAGTCGATCAATCTACTCCGGTAGCAAACCAGGGTGAATCTCGTTTTAGTCGACCTCTGCGAAGTGCAGCACCGGCCGAAACTGCGAGCCCAACATATCTTCGTAGCGCACCAACTCGCGCCGCAACTCCAGTTGCTCAACCAAATGTAGTTGTCGATCACATAGTTACTTTGCACCCACGCATGTATAGCGATGTTCGTGCAATTGGCGAGCACTATCGTGTTGGTCAACCAGTAATCATGAATCTAAGCGACATGGAAGAGTCAGAGCGCAAGCGAATGATTGACTTCGCATCAGGTTTAGTTTTTGGTCATTATGGAAGTATTGAAAGAGTAACTTCAAAGGTTTTTCTTTTAACTCCACCAAATGTAAAAGTCAGTAACGAAGATAAAACTGCAGCTGCACAGGCTAGTTTCTTCAATCAGAGTTGATTTTTAGATGAGTCTGCTTTTTAGCATACTTGACACTGCCCTAAATATTTTTATTTTGGCGCTAGTGGGAAGATTGATTTTAGATTACGCAAGGATCTTTGCTCCGAATTGGCGTCCTAAGGGAATCTTGTTAGCGGTTGCAGAGTTCATCTTTTCAATAACCGATCCAGCAGTGAACTTTGTTCGTCGCTTTGTTCCACCACTGCGCTTGGGTCCGGTCTCACTGGATTTATCTTTCATCGTGATCTTCCTTGGAGCACAACTTCTTTCAGGCGTGCTTTCAAGTGTTGCTGCAAGTCTTTAATTCTTAATTAGCTCTAGCCACAGCCCTAGTTCGTTGCTAGCTTCGGTTTTTGCTGGAACGTTTTCGAATTTGGTAGCCAAAGTTTCATCGCCAATTTCTGCAAGGTTTTTCAGAATCGCAGCAGTGACTTCAGGATTTGCTGCCCAGTTCACAGAAATTCGGTCACTTATTTCAAAACCAGATTGCTTGCGCTCTTCCTGGATTGCTCGAATTACTTCACGAACAATTCCTGCTTCGATCAGGGCTGGGGTAAGTGCGAGATCAAGTGCAACGCTCTCGCCATTGTGACTTTCTACTGACCAACCAGCTTTTGGAGTCTCAGTAATTACTAGGTCCTCAATATCAATACGAGCAGTGCTGGAACCTTCGAATTGGATTTCAATCGATCCAGAACTTCGAATTTCAGCAACAAGCGAGCCATGATCAAGTGTTGAAATTGCCTTGGCAATTGCTTGAACATCGCCGCCAAATTTTGCACCAATAGTCCGGAAATTCGCTTTGACGGAGATGCTGACCAAATCTGCGCCGGCGGAAGAGATTTCATCCAAACTCTGCACATTTAGTTCATCGGAAATATGGGAGCGAATTTCGCCGTCCATTTCATCCCACCCATTTGCGGCAACAAGAGCCCGAGCCAGAGGTTGGCGAATTTTTACCTTTGATTCAGCGCGGGCAGCACGACCTAATTCAACAAGTCTGCGAGATAGACGAACAGACTTTGAAAGCTTTTCATCTATCTTTGAAGCATCGCTCACCGGAAACTTAGTTAGGTGAACAGATTCGAATTCACTTGGCTCGAGATTACGAATCATTTCCTGCCAGACATGTTCAGTAATGAAGGGAACCATTGGGGCCATGAGCTTCGTCAACTCTTTCAGGCAGTGGTAAAGCGTATTTAGCGCCTCGCTCTCACCATCCCAAAATTTGCGACGAGATCTGCGGACATACCAATTTGAAAGGTCATCAATGAACTGTCCGATAATTGTTCCGGCAGTTTGGGAATCATAATTCTCGTAGGCCTCATCAACCTTTGCGATTAAGTGGTTGAGTTCAGAGAGAATCCAGTGGTCCATTGTTGAAGAAGTTTGCGAAAGTCCAGTTAATTTGAAATCAGATGCTTTGGCATACAAAGTAAAGAAGGAGACGGTGTTCCAGTAGGTAAGAAGCGTTTTTCTAACAACATCAGTGATTGCTTCGTGTCCTACTCGGCGCGCACTCCATGGCGACCCAGCTGCCAACATGTACCAGCGAACCGCGTCGGCGCCGTGCTGATCCATTAGCGGCATAGGTTCTAGAACATTGCCTAGGTGTTTACTCATTTTGCGACCATCTTTATCCAAGATATGGCCAAGACATAAAACAGTCTTATATGAACTTTTATCGAATACCAAGGTTCCGATAGTCATCAAGGTGTAAAACCAACCTCTGGTTTGATCGATAGCTTCACAGATGAAATCTGCTGGGTAAGAGGCTTTAAATCTCTCGACAGATCCCTCTTTGTGCGGGTAACCCCATTGCGCGAAGGGCATCGCGCCAGAGTCAAACCAGCAATCGATAACTTCAGGAGTGCGAATCATCTTCAGGTCACACTCTGAGCAGTTAAATGTAATGTCATCTACAAAGGGACGGTGTGGATCAGATTTCGATAAATCAGTTCCTGCTAATTCTCCGAGTTCGGCAAGGGAACCGATGCAAATTTCATGTTTATTCTCACAGCGCCAAATAGGTAGCGGAGTTCCCCAATAGCGATTTCTAGAAATTGCCCAGTCAATATTGTTATTTAACCAATCGCCGTAGCGGCCAGTTTTAATGGTTTCTGGGTGCCAATCGGTATT
>CAMCPZ010000061.1 GCA_945876865.1 Bifidobacterium breve
CGCTTCTTTGGTGCTGCAGAAGCAGCTGCCTTCTTGCGACGCTTCTTTGGTGCTGCAGGAGCAGCTGCCTTCTTGCGACGCTTCTTTGGTGCAGATTTCTTAGCTGCGGCCATTTACATCTCCTAATCAGAATAGTTCGATCCGTCACCGAACCTGTTCATGGATAAGCGTGTCATTAAATACAAAAACTTTCCACTATTTTGAGTGATTTTTTACCTGCGTGTCGCAACAATATTTTTTTATTTTTTTATGTATTTCGACAAATATTTTCTGCAAAATTAGTGAAAAGTTTGTTCTGGACCCGGAAATTGGCCCGAAGAAACATCATTTGCATACTCTTTTGCCGCATTTAGCATCTCAATTCGCAGATTTCGGTAGGCCTTAGCCAACTTCGGTGCGTTCTTGGTTATTCCCATCAAGTCAGTCCAGACCAATACTTGGGCATCGCACTTGGCACCGGCACCGATTCCGATAACTGGAATCGAAAGCTCCTTAGTAATTTGCTCCGCTAATTCTTCGGGGACCAGTTCGAGGACAAGTGCAAAAACTCCCGCTGCTTCTAGGGCTTTTGCATCTTCAATAATTCGGGCGGCATCATCGCCGCGACCCTGAACTTTAAAGCCGCCAAGGGCATGAACTGATTGCGGGGTAAGGCCTAGATGACCCATCACTGGAATTCCGGATTCAATAAGTTTTTTAATCTGCGGGACAACCCGCTTGCCACCTTCTAATTTCACGGCGTGGGCTTTAGCCTCTTTGAAAAATCTAATGCCAGTTGCCAATGCAGCATCTGGGCCAGATTCATAAGAGCCAAATGGAAAATCGGCTACAACCATTGCCCGAGCAGTCGAATTTACGACAGCCCTTGTGAGTGGAATTAACTCATCTACGGTTACCGGAATTGTATTTTCAGCCCCAAGAAAATTATTACCAGCCGAGTCGCCTACTAAGAGCACTGGTATCTGGGCCTCATCAAATATCTCGGCCGTCATCTGTTCGTAAGAAGTGAGCATCGCCCATTTTTCGCCACGCTTTTTCATGGCAGCAAGATCTGAAATCGAAATCCGATTATTGAGAGACATATAAGGCTCCTGGTTTCAAAGTAGCGAACTCAAAGCCGGCTTTCGGTCCCTGGTCGCAATTTGAAGTAACAGAAAGTGTAACCAATAGGAGTGCAGGTAGGCTAGTCACATGGGAGATAACGGCGCTCTAGCAATCGGCCAGCTGCGAATTTCTCTTGCTCAAATAAACCCAACCCTTGGTGATCTAACTGGCAACAGCGATTTAATTTTGGAATACGCGGCCAAGGCAAGTGCGGCTGGAGCCCATGTTCTGCTCTTTCCGGAAATGGTTATAACTGGATATCCAGTCGAAGATTTAGCGCTTCGCCAAACCTTTAGAGTTGCAAGCAAGGCGGCGGTTTTGGAAGTTGCCGACCGGTTAGAAAATCAGGGCTTTGGTGAAATTCTTGCCGTCATTGGTTATTTGGATGGAAGCGCAGAACAGAAACCACAGAATGCGGTTGCTCTGGTTTATCGCGGCGAGATTGTTGCGACATATATCAAGCACCATCTTCCAAACTATGGCGTCTTCGATGAGTTCCGTAACTTCGTTGCGGGGGATCGATCCCTAGTTGTTCGTTTTCATGGCGTCGATATTGGAATCGCAATTTGCGAAGACATCTGGGTTGATGGCGGACCAGTCGCCGAATTAAAGGCCCGAACTCCTGGTTTAGTTCTTGTCCCAAATGGCAGCCCATTTGAACGAGCCAAAGAAGATGTTCGCCAGCTCTTGGTCAGAAAACGGGCAAAGGATATTGGCGCTCCGTTGGCATATGTAAATATGACTGGTGCCCAAGATGATTTAGTTTTTGATGGTGACAGCATCGTCGCAACTGCCAATGGCGATGTCCTCGCCCGGGCCCCACAATTTTTTGATGGCCTGATGGTTGTTGATTTAGATCTGCGACTTGGAACCTCAACACCTGATGTCATAATCTCACAAGACCCATTGCCGCCTTACGAGAAAATCACTCACGGAATTGCGCATCCAATGAGCACTCTTTCTCAGACCTGGCAAGCACTTGTTATTGGACTTCGGGACTATGTTGAAAAGAATAAATTTAAGAGCGTAATTCTTGGGCTTTCTGGCGGCATCGATTCTGCAATCGTTGCAGCAATTGCCGCGGATGCAATTGGACCCGACCGAGTATTTGGCGTTGGTCTGCCAAGTAGATATTCATCTGATCATTCACTAACCGATGCTGCTGAACTTGCGAAGAACATTGGGCTGAATTATCGGGTCATTGAAATCGAACCGATGGTTTCAACTTTCTTATCTCAACTTGGGCTAACCGGTCTGGCTGAAGAGAATGTTCAGGCCCGAGTTCGCGGAACCACCTTGATGGGGCTTTCAAATCAAGAGGGGCATCTGGTTTTGGCCACTGGAAATAAATCAGAATTAGCAGTTGGGTATTCAACTTTGTATGGCGATGCCGTCGGGGGATATGCCCCAATTAAAGATTTATTTAAATCCGAAGTTTGGGCGCTTGCGAAGTGGCGAAATGACCAGGCAAAAAAGAATGGCTACACACCTCCGATTCCAGAGAATTCAATCTCCAAAGAGCCAAGTGCTGAACTTCGTCCGGGCCAGAAGGACACTGACTCTCTGCCAGATTATTTGAAGCTCGATCAAATCCTGCATATTTATATTGAAGAGGATCTGGGACTAGCGGGCATCTTGGCCGCGGGCTTTGATTTAGAACTTGCCACCAAGATTATTCGAATGGTCGATGCTGCCGAATATAAACGTCGCCAATACCCACCTGGAACCAAGATTTCCAAGCGCGCCTTTGGTAAAGATCGAAGACTGCCAATTACTTCGGCCTGGCGCGAGCACAATTAATTGCTTAATCACAGGGTCGTAACTGCAATTAATTAGCAATTAGACAACTCGCATTTAGTTATTTACACTTTTCCCAGGTCATGAGTTCCAGGTTTTAGCCCCGGCTTACTGGACGGCAACCCTCCACCACGGTGGGGTGCTCCGGGTGAAGACCAGGTCAGTTGCAAATTGCAATTGGCAAGCGTGGGTAACGAGTAAAAAACGCTACCCCCTTAATTTCTGGGAGGTCTGTAATGTCATTTTCATTAGATAAAGCTTCATTCGAGACTCGCCAAATTCACTCTGGGCAAGTTCCTGATCCAACAACTGGTGCGCGCGCACTTCCGATTTATCAGACAACTGCATATCAATTCCGCGATACCAAGCATGCAGCAGATCTCTTTGGTCTAGCTGAACTTGGAAATATTTACACCCGCATCATGAACCCAACTCAGGATGCAGTTGAACAGCGCATCGCCTCACTCGAAGGTGGCGTAGCTGCTCTTCTTGTTGCATCCGGCTCTGCGGCTACTACATACGCAGTTCTAAACGTTGCTGAAGCTGGCGACCACATTGTCTCTTCACCAAGTCTTTACGGCGGAACTTATAACTTGTTCCACTACACACTTCCAAAGTTCGGCATCGAAGTAACCTTCGTCGACAATCCTGATGATCCTGCTTCATGGCAAGCAGCAGTAAAGCCAAATACCAAGGCCTTCTTCGGCGAGACAATTGCTAATCCAAAGAACGATGTTCTGGATATCGAAACAGTTGCGAATATTGCTCATAAAAATGGCGTTCCGCTAATCGTGGATAATACCGTGGCAACACCATATTTAATTCGTCCGATTGATTTTGGCGCAGATGTTGTAGTTCACTCAGCAACCAAATTCCTGGCTGGTCATGGAAACTCAGTTGTCGGAGCGATTGTTGATGCTGGAAAATTTGATTATGCCCAACACAAAGATCGCTTCCCAGGATTTAACGAACCAGACCCTAGCTACCATGGTTTGGTTTATGCCCAAGCCCTTGGCGTTGGTTCGCCATTTGGTGCAAACCTTTCTTACATCTTCAAGATTCGCTTGACCCTACTTCGCGACATGGGCGCTGCTGTCAGCCCATTTAACGCCTGGTTATTGGCGCAAGGACTTGAAACACTTTCACTACGTATGGAACGCCATGTTTCAAATGCAAAGACCCTTGCAGCCTGGCTTGAGAAGCAGCCACAGGTAGAGAAGGTCAACTACGCATCACTTCCATCTTCACCTTGGCACAAGTTGGCAACAAAGTATGCGCCAACTGGTTCCGGCTCCGTTCTCTCCTTTGAAATCAAGGGTGGAATCGAAGCGGGCAAGAAGTTTGTAGAAGCGCTTAAGTTGCACTCACATGTTGCAAACATTGGTGATGTTCGTTCGCTGGTTATTCATCCAGCATCGACCACTCATTCACAACTGTCACCAGCAGAACAATTAACTGCAGGTGTTACCCCAGGTTTGATTCGCTTATCTGTTGGCATCGAAAACATCGAAGATATTAAAGCTGATATCACCGATGGTTTCGCCGCAGCTAAGTAATTAATCTGCGAATCTAGACTCATGGCATCTGACTGTGATTGTCATATCACTGGGGCGTGGCTTGAAACCCACGAACCCGGTGATCGGCAATTCTTAAAAATCGGTGATCTTGAGCTTGAATCTGGCGAAAAACTTCTTGATACAACTATTGCTTATCAAAGTTGGGGCAAGCTAAACGCCGAGGGCAACAATGCAATTCTGGTCAACCATGCACTAACTGGTTGGTCCGATGTTCCTGGTTGGTGGCCTTCGATGGTTGGCCCAGGTCTGCCACTTGATACTGATAAATATTTTGTTATCTGCCCAAATGTTATTGGCGGATGTCAGGGCAGCACCGGACCTTCATCACTTGCACCAGATGGAAAGCGTTGGGGTTCTAGATTTCCAACAGTGACGATTCGGGACATGGTTGCCGCCGAGCTAGCGCTGACTGATGCGCTCGGAATTTCGAATTATCTTCTGGCGGTTGGTCCATCACTTGGTGGAATGCGCGCACTTGAATGGGCGATCTCGCATCCGACTCGCGTTAACGCAATCTGCACAATTGGTTCTTCGGCTGTAGCAACCGGCGATCAGATTGGCGCTGCTTCAATCCAGATCCGGGCTATTAAATCTGACCCACATTTCAACAATGGTGATTACTACGAGCAGAACCAAGGTCCAACCGAGGGTATGGGAATCGCTCGTCGAATTGCCCATTTAACTTATCGGACCGAGACCGAGATGGATGTGCGCTTTGGTCGCGAGTTACAAGGTGATGACACCGGTCGATACGCAGTTGAATCGTATTTAGACCACCAAGCAAACAAGTTGGCTAAGCGCTTTGATGCCAATACCTATATCGCTCTTACTGAAGCCATGAATTCCCACGATGTAGGCCGAGACCGCGGGGGCGTCGCTGAGGCGCTTTCGACGGTGAAGATTCCGGTAGTGGTAATTTCAATTGATTCCGATCGACTCTTCTGGCCACGTTTGCAGGAAGAGATTGTGGAATTAACGCCAACCGCCCTGCCTTTGGTGACGATTTCCTCACCATTTGGCCACGACGGC
>CAMCPZ010000062.1 GCA_945876865.1 Bifidobacterium breve
ATGGTGGAGATAATTCGAATTACTTGTTCATGAAAAACGACAACACCTTGGGTCTCCTGCAAAATACTTTCAAGGTCGGCGTGAATTACCGGACGGACTCGAAGCCCATATTTGGTTGCCAGAAATGGCGTGATCATGTCGCTCTTAACCGGACCTGGCCGAAAGAGTGAGATATCAATTATTAAATCGTTGAAAGTTTCCGGCGCAAATTTTCCAACTAATTCGCGCTGTCCCGGACTTTCAATCTGAAATATTCCCAAGGTTCGAGTTGATTTAATTAAATCAAAAGTTGCGGCGTCATCTAAGGCAATTGCATCGATGTCTAATGCTGCACCTTCGATTCGTTCAATTTCGGAGAGCGTATAAGAAATTGCTGATTGCATCCGAACGCCGAGAACATCTAACTTCAACAGGCCGATTGCTTCGACGTCATCCTTATCAAATTGCACCATTGGATACCCACTTGCATTTATCTGCTGTGGCGCGTAATCCCCTAGCCCGATATCCGATAGAACAATTGCGCATGGATGCATCGATAAATGTCTGGGAAGCGAATCCAAGCGACCAGCAAGTTCAATGGCCATTTTCAAAATTGGAGTATTGAGGTTTAAATCTTTTAGCTCCGGCAAGTTAGCTAAGGCCTTTGGAATATTGCTAGATCTAATGTGCGGCATTGATTTCGCGATTAAATCAATCTCCATCGGAGATATCCCAAGTGCTGCCCCGACATCTCGAATTGCATGGCGGGATCTATAAGTTTCGACCATCGAAACTGTTGCGCAACGTTGGCCATACTTCTCAAAGATTGCATCATAAATTTCAAGCCGCCGAGCAGATTCCACATCAATATCGATATCCGGAAGCTCGCCCCGAAGTGGCGAGCAGAAACGTTCCATTAACAAACCATGCGTTATTGGTTCTACTCCAGATATTCCAAGCACGTGGCAAATTAATGAACCGGCACCACTTCCCCGGGCGGCAACCCGAATTCCCCTGTTGCGCGCTAGATCTGTTATATCTGCAACTGTTAAAAAATAAGATTCGTAGCCCAGAGTTCTAATTGCACTTAGCTCTTCTTCCAGCCGACTTGCTGCAACAACTGATTTTGAACCAACATATCTGCGAGACAAACCGGCTTCACATCTAGATCGCAGTTGGGCGGCTAGCTCGCTCTGATTCTTTGCACCAAGTGCAGCCGCATCGGGTAAATGAATCGCTCCGATTCCAACATCTTTACGTGGCGAGAGAAGAGCGCGCTCGGCCCATGCAGCTGTTGTGTTCAAGAGCAACCTGCCATCACGTTCGCCAGCAAGTCGAGAAATTTCATCGCTGAGATAACTCATTTCAGAACTAGCTTTGAAGTAAGCCTCACTGTTCTGCCTGCTAACGCTCTTATTGCTTAACGGAACTAATTTGCGGGCGGCATCTAAGACATCCGCAACTGGACCATCGCCACGATCCAACATTCGCACCGCATTGCTTAAAACTGCAGGTAAATGATTATCCCTAGCAAAGCCCAGCGCCCGAGCGGCATACGACGTTGAAAATTGGCTATCGCCACGAATCAAATGTGAAACGCATTCAATCGCCTGGTCGGCAAATAGTTCGCGGGTCGCGTTATAGATCGATAGCGCTTCGGCGCTTTTACGAGCCGAAATTGCAGATGCCAGCTGTGACTCTGGACCATGCAGAACAAGTAAATTCTTCGAGTATTGGCTAAGGCGCTCTAGCAATGAATGCGTCAATAAGTTCTCGCTGTTTTCAAGATTGACCGCGGTAACTAAACGATAAAGTGAATCAAGGTGGCCACTTTTAGCAAGAAGAGTGATGCGATATTTCTTCTGAATAAAACTTAGATTGATACCAAGAATTGGCGCAATGCCATTTGCTTCGCAGCTTTTGGTAAACCGAATTGCACCAGCCATTGTGTCCATGTCAGTAAGTGCGAGCGCCGACATTTCGAATTCGGCTGCGCGTTCTACTAATTGGTCGGCATGAGCGGTCCCGTATTTAAATGAGTAACCGCTAGCAACACGTAGATGAGTAAAGCTCTTCATGATTTTTACTGCGGCCGAGAAGTTGGGCGGATCAGCCAGTTCTTTGTTACTTCATCTAATTCAATTTCAAAGGTAGTTAGTGCACCTTCAGGCGCCGCCTCTACGCGCCAAATTGCGCGAGCGCCATCATCAAAGATGGTTGATTCGGTTACGCGATTTTTGCCATCACTTATGCGATTCCACCAGCCACCAGATTCGCGCCATCTTGAAACAATTGCATGAATATGAAACCTGCGACCGTTGTATATGAACTCAATTGGTTCACCTTCCGGCGCAAGCACGCGGGCGCCGCTAGGTGAGCTGGCTGGCCTTGGGGTTATGGATTCTTCGAACATATGTTCGAAAGATAACGGCCTCCCCTGACAGGCGCAAGTGCCGCGGGCTTTCTCCCTCAGGTGGCACCATTGGACGTATGGATATCGCGCTCGCTCTCGTTGCTGGAATATCTATCGGCGCAGTCCTTGGCTTTATCGGCGCAGGTGGCGCGATGCTTACAGTCCCGATTCTGATCTACCTATTTAATTTCACGCCAGTTCATGCAACCACCGCTGCCCTATTAGTTGTATTTCTTGCCGCCGCATTTGGCTTAGTCCCCAAGATAAAAGCTGGCGATGTTCAAATTAAAATCGCACTATCCATCTGGTCGCTCGGCTTAATCACAAACCTTGGTGGGGCAATTGTTGCGAGACACCTCTCTGATGCCTTCATAATCACTGGATTTTCAATTATCCTGATTCTGGCTGGGCTTTCAATGCTTCGTGCGCCAATAACAGAGCGCACCGAGAAGAAGATTCCAATGATTGCCTTAGTTCCGCTCTCGTTGGTTATTGGTTCAATGACCGGAATCTTCGGTATCGGAGGCGGCTTTCTTGCAATCCCAGTTCTTGTAATTTTCTTTCACACACCACAAATCAAAGCAGCCGGAACTTCACTCTTTATCATCGCCATTAACTGTCTAACAGCTCTACTTGGACGTCAGTATTTATGGGAAGAAATTGATTGGAAGATTCCAGTAATAATCTCGATCTCAGCAATAATTATTTCAACCTTTGGTTCACACCACAGCTCAAAAGTTCCGACAGCGATACTTCGAAAGTCCTTTGCCTATCTACTCTTCGCAATTGCCGCATTTTCAATTGTTGAAATCTGGCTTATTTCTTAACGGTAAAAGTAAAGAAGGAAGAGACTGGGTGCCCATCCTCAGACACCACTCGCCAGGAAACTTTAATCTTGCCATTAGCGCTGCGATTCTTAATGTTTACGCTAACTCTTGCACCATCAACAAAAGCCTTGCCATCGCTTAACTCTCGTCCTTTACTGTTCTTAACGGTCAGGAAATTGGTCTGCTTATCCGCGATGGTTATTAACTTGCCATCAAATTCCACCCAGATAACTTTGGGCAACTTAGAAACTGTTGACTTGGGGCTGGGATTTGAACTAACAAAACTCCCATGTGCCTGAGCAATCTCCGAAGCGCCCAATAAGAGCCCAAAAACAAGAACAGTTCCTAAACTTAAGGTGAACTTGCGCATATTTGAAGGCTATCAAAGTATTCCCATCATAAGATACCAATATGCCTTCAGTCCTATTTGTTTGTGTTCACAACGCTGGTCGTTCGCAGATGGCCGCTGGATTTATGTCCACACTCTCTGGCGGAAAAGTTGAAGTCCTTTCTGCAGGTTCTGCGCCAAAAGATTCAATTAATCCAATCGCAGTTGAAGCAATGGCCGAAATCGGAATCGATATTGCAAATAATGTCCCAAAGATTTTGACCACTGAAGCTGTCCAGCAATCTGATGTTGTCATAACAATGGGTTGTGGCGATACCTGCCCATTTTTCCCGGGCAAGCGTTATGAAGATTGGGTCTTGGATGATCCCGCAGGTCAAGGAATTGAATCTGTTCGAGTAATTCGAGATGAGATTAAGAAGCGAGTGGAAGATTTACTCAAAGAAATAATCTAGTTTCATCTAAAGTAAGGGCATGGAAAACGTCCTTCAAAACCCCTCGGTCCAACGCGTATCAGCAAAATTAAAAGAGCTTGGAATCAAGGGTGAAGTTCACGTTTTATCTGACAGCGCGCGCACCGCACAAGAAGCGGCAGATGCATTAGGAATTCTGGTCGGCCAAGTCGCTTCATCAATTGTTTTTAAACTCGATGATGAATCTCCGCTTCTCGTAATCACAAGCGGTCGTCATCGCGTTGATACCAAATTAGTGGCTGAAAAATTGGGCCTTGCGAAATTGCATCGTGTGGATGCCGATTACGTAAAAGAGAAATCAGGTTTCTCAATTGGTGGCGTATCCCCTGTGGGCTGGGTCAGTACAGCAACTATTTTGATCGATGAAGCCCTCAATGATTACGAAGTTGTATGGGCAGCGGCAGGCCATCCGCATTCGGTATATCCAACAACATTCGCCGAATTGCTTGAATGCACTGGCGCTAAACCAATGGTTGTTGGGGATTAATGGTTGTCTTAGTTTATTTCTGGAAGCTAAATCTGCGATCAGTCCCCGTTGCAATCTTGCATATGGCGATGGACCGATTAAGTCTTAAGCAAAACAAGAAGATAACTTTCTTTAAATCATTAGGGACCGGCAAGGGTGAAACATTCACGCCCAATGATGCTGATGCAAAACAATGGGGTTTATTGGTTGTAATCGATTCGAAGGAAGTCGATACTTTTGATTCATCTAGATTGATCAGAAGCTGGCGCAAGATTTCGATTTCAGAATATCGAGCAATCTTGCAACCGATTTCATCTCACGGCTTATGGTCAAAGCGCGAACCATTTAGCCAGAATCAGATCTCTGATTGGAGGGGTCCAGTTGCTGCAATCACACGTGCGCGAATCAAGTGGTCCATGAACTCTAAGTTTTGGCGGGCCGTACCACCTGTGACAGTAAGTTTGAAATCTTCACCTGGATTGCTAAGTGCTATTGGAATAGGTGAAGCACCTATCGGACTGCAGGGCACCTTCTCTAGATGGGAATCTGGGGCGGCGCTTAGAACTTTCGCATATCAAGGACCCGCACATATTGCGGCGATTCAAGCGACCAAAGATTTGGATTGGTATGCCGAAGAACTCTTCGCACGCTTTGCCATCATTCAAGAGCATGGTGGCTTCTAGCCTGACTTAAGGCAGAATTCTCCTATGTCCATTCGCCAATACCGCCCGAG
>CAMCPZ010000063.1 GCA_945876865.1 Bifidobacterium breve
ATAGGTAACACCCGCACCCCACAACTCAATTTCAGGAGAAATCGGGGCAACTAAATTTCCAGTTATGGCCCCAGACGTTTTGCTCACAGCGCTCTTTAGTTCATCCAAAGTTAGGTGCATTGCTTGGGTCAAAGTTGGAATTTGCTCGACACCAGAATGAACTCCATCGGCCGTTACTGCAAATTGGTAAGCATTTGTTTGGTTAGCGATAATTGAGAATTTCATAGTGGCATCTTTTCGATAAGGCCAGCATCTTCGAGCTGGTTCCAGATATCTTCTGGAAGTTCTAAATCAAAATCAGCCGCGTTGGCTAACAACTCTTTACTATTTCGAGAGCCAGTTAAGACCGAGGTAACTGCCGGATGGCGAAGTGGAAATTGCAGAGCTGCAGCAGTCAGCGGAATTCCAAGATTTTTCAAAAAGGCACCGATATCTTGAGCCTTCTTAATAATCTCATCTGAAGCAGGTAGATATTCAAAAGTAGCGCCAGGTTTTGGATCTGCTAAGACTCCCGAGTTAAAGACGCCACCAATAGTGATATCAACTCTTCGTTCTAAGGCATAAGGCAATAATTTATTCTGGGCGCTCTGGTCAAGCAGGGTATATCTCCCTGCCAGAAGTACGATGTCAAGATCAACGTTCTTCATAATCTCAATTGCCACATCGCAAAAATTGATTCCAATTCCGATCGCTTTGATAATTCCTTGACGCTTCAAATCTGCCAGAACCGGGTATGCAATATTTATTGCTTCTGTAATATGGTTTTCAGCATCGTGCATCAGGGCAATATCAATATGATCAACACCTAAGCGTTTCAAACTTTCATCGAGCGAACGCTTGATGCCATCAGCAGAATAATCAAAGACCGGATGGATATGTGGATCTGCATCCGGAAAACAGGGGACTGGATCGGCTTTTTCGACCCAATTTAGAACTCGACCAACTTTAGTTTGTAGGACAAATGGTTTCGTGACGTTACTCAGAATTCGACCAAGACGCTCTTCAGCAAGACCGTGTCCATATAGTGGAGCGGTATCAAAGTAATTCATCCCATTATCTAGAGCGGTATGGATTAATTGATCGCTCTCTGAAACATCCACTGATTTAAATAATCCAGCGAGCGGTGCGGTTCCGAGGCTTAGCCTGGTTAATTCAAGGTCTACGCGCTTCATGCCAATTTTCTGGTTATGTCGCGCCATGAAAATTATCGTATAGGATTTTTGCTAAGAAGCGAAGCGTTCATATCTAAAACCGCAAAGGGATGACATGCCAAAGATTACTGGCTTTAAAACTATCGATGTCAGATTTCCAACCTCACGTGGTTTAGATGGTTCTGATGCAATGAATAAGGAACCAGATTATTCAGCAGCACTTGTAATCCTTGAAACCGATGATCCAAACCTTGAAGGTCATGGCTTTGTATTTACTTGTGGTCGCGGAAATGATTTACAGTGCGATGCAATTGAATTATTGGCGCCATATGCAGTGGGCAGAGATATCGCAGATCTTGCAACAAGCATGGGCGATTTTGCTCGCAGCTTGGTTCGAGATTCACAAATCCGCTGGCTCGGACCAGAAAAAGGTGTAACTCAGATGGCCGCTGGTGCGGTCGTAAATGCTGCCTGGGATTTAGTAACAAAGCATGCAAAGAAACCACTCTGGAAATTCTTATCGGATTTGTCACCAGAAGAAATTGTTGAACTTATTGATTTCCGCTACATCACTGACGCGCTTACACCAGAAGAAGCGCTAGAAATTTTGCGCAAAGCCCAACCAAATCGCGCTGCGAACGAGGCCCAATTAATAAAGGAAGGTCTACCTGCTTACACAACAACTCCGGGATGGCTCGGCTATACCGACGAAAAAATGGTTCGTCTTGCAAAGCAAGCGGTAGCAGATGGCTATAAGTTAATTAAATTAAAGTGTGGTGGAAATCTTGATGATGACAAACGTCGTCTTCGCCTAGCACGCGAAGCTGTTGGCCCAGATATAAAAATTTCAATCGATGCTAATCAGGTTTGGGATGTAAACCAAGCAATTGAATGGATTAAGGGAATTGGCGATGTAAATCTACACTGGGTTGAGGAGCCAACAAACCCAGATGATGTTTTAGGACATGCAACTATTGCAAAAGCCATTGCACCGGTGCGAGTAGCAACTGGCGAGCACGGGATGAATCGAATTATTTTTAAGCAGATGCTGCAGGCAAAGTCCCTCTCATTTATGCAGATTGATGCAACCCGAGTCGCCGGAGTCAATGAAAACTTGGCTAATATCTTGATGGCTGCAAAATTTGGAATTCCGGTCTGCCCACATGCTGGCGGCGTTGGCCTGTGCGAACTTGTGCAGCACTTAGCCATGTTTGATGCAGTTGCAGTTGCTGGACACCACGCTGATCGTGTTGTTGAATTTGTTGACCATCTACATGAACACTTTGTTGTCCCAACAGACATTCAAAATGCGCATTACATGCCACCACTAAAGCCAGGCACCGGTGGCGAGATGTATGCCCAAACTATTTCTGATTTCACATTTCCTACCGGCAAAGAATGGATAAACGCATGAGTACAGAGTTCGCAGGATTAACCGCAGTTGTAACCGGAGCCGGTTCGGGAATCGGACTTGCTACTGCAAAAATTTTGAAGGAGCGCGGCGCCACGGTTTATGGCCTGGATCTAGCCGAAGGTGGAATGTCTGGCATTGCAACTTGGGTTCAGTGCGATCTTGGCGACGATGCTTCAGTCGCAAAAGCTTTTGAAGGAATCACCAAGCTAGACATACTTATTAATAATGCTGCAATTAGCGCAATCGGAACAGTCGAAAGTAACTCTTCTGAGGAATGGCTAAAGGTTTTGAACGTTAACGTTCTCGGAATTGTTCGTGCTTCAAAGGCAGCACTTCCATTACTGCGTAAAAGCAAAGCAGCTTCAATTGTTAATACTTGTTCAGTTGCCGCAACTGCAGGTATTCCAAAGCGCGCGGTTTACAGTGCATCAAAAGGCGCAGTTCTCTCACTGACACTTGCAATGGCAAACGATCATATTGTTGATGGCGTTCGAGTTAATTGTGTAAATCCTGGAACTGCAGATACGCCATGGGTTCAACGTTTACTTGCACAAGCAGCTGATCCGGTTGCAGAGCGCAAGGCACTTGAAGCTCGTCAACCACTTGGTCGTTTGGTTTCTTCTGAAGAAGTTGCTAGCGCAATTTGCTATTTAGCCAGC
Source organism: Bifidobacterium breve (assembly GCA_945876865.1). GTDB lineage: Bacteria > Actinomycetota > Actinomycetes > Nanopelagicales > Nanopelagicaceae > AAA044-D11. The sequence goes on from CAMCPZ010000063.1 coordinate 3,225, forward strand.
CCACTTCAGGGTTCTACAACCGGAACTTCATTAGTTGTAGATGGTGGAATGCAAGGACTTCGAATTCCTAAGTAGAACTACTTCTCTTCGAGAATTAGTGAGACTGAGTTAATGCACCATCTTTGATCTGTAGGAACTTCATAACCTTCGCCTTCAAAGACATGTCCCAAGTGCGATCCACAATTAGCACAACGAACTTCAGTTCTAACCCGCATCCCAAGTGATCGGTCTTCAATGAGTTCTACTGCATCATCGCTTGTCGGTGCATAAAATGAGGGCCAACCACATCCGGAATGAAACTTCGTCTCACTTCTAAATAATTCGTGGTTGCAAGCCTTGCAGCGATAACTTCCAACTTTGTCGCTGTCGGTGTATTCACCGGTAAAAGGACGCTCAGTTGCACCTCTTCGCAGAACTTCAAAAGAGAGTGGATCTAATTTAGTTGCGAGCTCGGCATCATTTATCTGTGCTGGATAATTCTTATCGCTACCCATTTGATTCGACATGTCTGCATATTACGCAAACTTTCATGGGTGCGCCACAGATAGAATTGGCCCATGCGCAAATTGGTGAAACGAGTTAAAAAGCTCTTTGCCGACCGCAGAAGCTGGGTTCGCCTAATTGTCGTTTCGGCAATTGCATCAGGTGTCGCCTGGCAGCTCGGAGATTTACTAATCAAAAATGGTGGTGTAGTTGCTGCAATTATTTGTGCGCTAAGCATCCGAATCTCACTTTACAAATCAATTCGAGAAGGTTTTGGTCAGATAGTCGGAACCGCAATTGGTGCCGGTGTTGCACTTGCCTGTGTCACAATATTTGATCTCGGAGTAATTTCAGTCGCCCTGACAGTGCTCCTTTGCTCAGTCGTTGCTCGCGCCCTACACCTTGGTGAAGTTGCATCAGTAAATGTTCCAGTAACTGCCCTAATTGTTATTGGCCCAGGACTCAGCGAGAGCACTGCGCTCTCAAGATTATCTTCAACTTTGATTGGCGCAGCAGTCGCAATTGCATTCTCGTATTTTTCACATGCAAAGACGCCAGCCGGTCGAACAGTTGACAAGATAAGTTCGCTCGCAAATAAGTGCGCAAAATTGTTAGGCGAAATGTCCGAAGGTGTCGCAGCTGGCTACACGCAAGATGAAGCTGGAAATTGGTTAGCAAAAGCTCGGTTGTTGGTAGAAGAGATTCCTGGAGTCCGGGCCCAATCCCAAGAAGCTCGCGGTTATGCAAAATGGTTTCCTACCGCACAGGTTGATGAAGCCGAAGAACTATATGTAAGGGGAGTGGCAGTTGAACATACTGTTGTTCAAGTAAGAACAATCGCACGCACTCTCTTTGATTCAGCAGTTAAAGGTGGAATCGCTGAAGAGTCAAAGCGCGATATTGCACAAGCGTTATCTGCCGCAAGCTTTGCTGTAAGTTCAAAAGCAGAACAGATAAAATCTGCTGAAGGAATTGCCGAATCAAGATCAGCAACTCAAGATGCAAGACTTGCCGGCGCAGCGTTAGCTGATTCTTTAATGGACTCGTCTGACAAAGTTGACCAAGAACAAATCGTTCGCGGAATTTCTCTCGTTTCAAATATTTCAATCATCGCCGATTCGTTAGATGAATCTTCGCCGGCGCTGCACGATGTAGTAACACCGGGTGAACCATCAGTGAATCAGATCTTGAAAGTTTCGCCGATGGAACAAGGCGCGAGATTTGGTGCACGATTAGCAAAACTATTTAAGCCTTTTATCTGGCTCAAGCGCCGTTTTCGCAATTACTTTTAACACTTAAGCCTAGAAGATCAGGCGAAATTTCTCCCATTTCCAGAGTGGTTGTAGGCTCGGCATCTGTTACAAATGCCCCCCTAGCTCAGTCGGTAGAGCGTTTCCATGGTAAGGAAGAGGTCAACGGTTCGATTCCGTTGGGGGGCTCGATTACAATTAGGTTTGTGTTGAAATAACTTTTCAATATAAATCCTTGGCGGGATAGCTCAGCTTGGTAGAG
>CAMCPZ010000064.1 GCA_945876865.1 Bifidobacterium breve
TCTCCCTAAATAGTTCAACCCTTAAGAGTAGAACAATACTTACATTGGTAAGGGTTGGGTATTCAATTTCTTTGATGTTGAAAGGTAAATTCCCAGCATGATTATTGGGAAGCCAATAATTAGGCCCAGAGAAATTAATTCGTTCGCAAAGAGAACACCGACCGAAATTGAAACGATTGGATTGGTAAATGCCAGCAGTGCAATATTCTGTGGCCCAATCTCCTTAATCGCCTCTAGGTAAATAATGAAACCAACTGCAGTGCAGAGAAGCGAAACCGCTAAAGCTGCCACAACATACTTACTTTCCAGACTTCCGGTTGGCCAACTTGCAGCGCCAGGTCCCAGCCAAATAATTGCGGTAAAGATCAGTGCGATTGCAAGCATTCCGGATGTTGGAACTTCTGAAAGATGGCGACGAACTAATCGTGGGCCATATGCAAATCCCATCGTGCAAACTACAACAAGCAAAACTTTGCCTAGGTCTGATTTACCTATTGCAGCATCAATACCGATCAAGCAGGTAACGCCAACTAATCCTGTAATAACTCCGGCAATTCGTGAGCGAGTAATGGCGCTATGTTCACGTTCAATAAATGCAAATAGCAGAGCGAAAATTGGAGTTGCGGCCATCAGCAAACCAACAACAGTTGTATCAATACTCTTCTGCGCAAAGCTAGTTAGCCACCAAGGAATTGTCATTTGAATCAGAGCAAACACAAGGATCCAAGGCCACTTCTTTAGAGCAGCAAATAGCGTTCTCTGTTGAAGCGCATAGAGGAGCATGACAAATCCTGCAACTAAAGCCCGGATTAAAACGATGCTGCTAGGTTGAAACTTCTCTAAAAGAACCTTGGTAAAGATCCAAGGTAAGCCACCGATAATGCTGCTGCCAACAAAAAGTAGGATTCCGCGCCTACTCATTTTTTCTCTCTTGCGCATATGCAACAACGCCAATTTCAACTGGCTTAATTGGAATTTGCGGCGCAAAACCTGAGCGCTCACTTATGTCATAACCAGAGTTTTCAGAGATTAATTTCTGGATTACTGGCGAGCAATAACGGCCCTGACAGCGTCCCATGCCTACTCGGCTAATCCGCTTTGATGCACCTGCACTTAACGTATCTTCAGAAATTCCAGCCTTAACTTGGGCGTAATCAATACTTAGGCAGCGACATACGACAGTATCTTCTTCTGCTAATTCATCAATCAAAACTGGGGCGCTAAATATTTTCCATAAAATTTTCTGGAAGCCAAGTTGATTTCGTAGCTGGATATAACTCACTAATTTGGAGACGTGATCTGATAAAGATTTTTGGGCGCCATCTTGGGCCAGAAGCGCATGCGCAAGGAGAGTGCCACTTGATTGTGCAACCTGTGCGCCATTTATACCTGAGCCATCTCCAGCAATCCAGACGTTAGGAACACTTGTAGATCCATTAAGTGTTTTCTTTGCGCCAAGATATTTCCAACGATTATCCACTTCGTGAGCGCACCCTAAGAGCCGGGCAATCTCATTTGAAGGGATGAAGCCGTAGCCAATTGTTATGGCATCGATATTGAAAGTCTTTGAATTCGACTTATTTAATCTTTTAAATTCAACAGTTTCAACAGCCGCTTCGCCATCAACCCTTGCGACCACATGGCCTGGCAATATTTTGGTTTTAGCTTTGGCGATTGTGTATAGATAACCAACGCCAGTTAAAGCCAGCTTCGGGGACCTTAGGAAGAGAAGCCCACCTAAAAGTAAATTCTGTATTTTAAATAGCTTTGCACTTTCAGCGAGAGCAGCTACATCTACGCCAGCTCGAATTAACTCTGCGGCCAACTGCATATTTAATGGACCGTTTCCAGCAATCGCTACTCGGTTTCCTGGTGAAACTTGATAGCTGCGCAACAAGCTCTGGCCCGCACCAGTAGTAAGAACTCCTGGAAGAGTCCAACCTGGAAAGACTAACCCGCGCTCAAAAGCGCCAGTTGCAATAACAACATGTTTTGGTGTGATCACATAACGATTTGAACTGTCATAACCCAAGATTTTTTCTGGGCCAAAAACGCCCCAGATCTTCATATTAAAAATAGATTTCGCGCCACTCGCTTCAAACTTTCTGATTAGCGCTTTACCTTTGCGATATTGCGAATCTAATTTCTCTTCTGAAATTTCAAAGTCACTAGCGGGCTGCTTGAAGTATTGGCCCCCAGAGGCTTTGCGTTCATCGATCAAAAGCACTTGCTTTCCGGCACTTCCCAATTTTGCAGCGACGCTCAAGCCAGCTGGTCCGCCACCAATTACTAGAACGTCAGGAGAGAGTGAGATTTCAGGCAGCTGATTTAATTCAGGTTCAGTTTCAAAGTTGGGTTTTGAAATGTGCTGATCTTGATTTTTTATCTCCATATTTGGTTTTAGCGGAGTCATGCAAGCAAGCAGACCCTCTTCACCATTTACTTTTACTCTGCACTCGTTGCAGACACCCATACCGCAGAAGAGTCCGCGTTTCTCGGTTCCTTCAGTATTTCGAAGACCATATTCACCAGAATTTATTAGCGCCGATGCAATCGAATCGCCAATTACGCCCTCTAGTTTTTTCTCATTAAATTCAAATGCGCAAGAAGGGCCGTAAGAATCGACGCCCTTAACCTTGACTCGCACTTAAAAACTCCTGACCAAGTAACTTGCAATTTATTCTTTCATATCGCTCAATATCGCTCAATTGTCTCTATCATAGGTTAATGCAGCAGCAATTTATAGGACGCGTCCGGGGGAATTAAATTGAGCGAAGATTTAACAGGCAAAGTAATTTTAGTAACAGGCACATCCAAGGGGATTGGCAGTGAGATTGCCGCGACCCTCGGACGATGTGGAGCATTTGTAATTGCTCATTATGGAAAAGATGCGCAAGGCGCACAGGATGCAACAAAAGATATTCCTGAAGGTCGTAAATTGCTTATCAGTGTCGACCTAAGTCAGCCAGATAGTTATTTAGAACTGTGGCAGAAAGCCCTTGCTTGGAAGGGTCGCATTGATGTCTTGATTCCAAATGCCGCAATCATGCCTGAGGCAGCGATTACCGAACCTGTCGAAGTTTGGGGGAAAGCTTGGAACGATGCGCTCGCTGTTAATGCAACAACACCTGCATTCTTGATTCGTGAAGCGGTTATTCACTTCTTAGAAAATGGCGGCGGAAACATAATTGGTATATCAAGTTGGGCTGCGCAACGTGGTTCTGGAAATCCAAAACTTGGGGGATACGCAGCATCGAAATCAGTAATTGCTGCGCTCTTGAAAACTGTTGCTCGGGCTTATGCAAAGGATGGGATCTACGCATATTTGATCTCACCTGGAATTGTAAGAACTGCCATGTCTGAAGCATCAGCCAAATCTTTAGGTGGCGAAGATGCTGTTACTGCAACACTTTCAATGGGCGAATGGGTTCCGCCCAGTGAGATTGCAAACCTTGTGGCCTTCCTTGCTACCGGCAAGAACAAACAAATGACTGGAACAACTTTTGATGTAAACGGTGCTACTTACATAAGATAGGTATCGTCACCATCTTTAAATGCTGGCGTATTCATGACTAGATATCTCGCATCTCCCTTGAGGCTATATTCGCAGCCCTGCTTTAGAGTAAGTAGATCTCCTGGATTTAAGAAGATTCCGGTTTCGCCATCAACTTCAAATTCCAGAGATCCAGAAACTAAATAATAAGTGCGAAGAATTGAATTAGTTCTAAGCCTTAGATGTTCACCCGAAATTTCAACTTCGGTAACGCTAATGGCGCTGTTGGATTTTGCAGAATTAAGCAACGTCTTCAATTCAAGGCTATTTTCTGGCTCTAAAATTTTTGGTGTGGATTGATTTGAAATTAATTCATACTTATCTGGCATAAGCGAAACCTTAACCAAGAATCTTTCTAATTGCCTCTGGCACATAATCGATAATCGAAGTAGTCGAGATTTGCCCTGGATTCAGCGTATTCACTCGGTTTTTTAGGGATTCTAATCAAATTCAAAGAAGGCTGCAGCTAACCAACTCTGTTTTCTGCAGAAATTGCTGAAAATCAATTCCAAATTTGCGTGGGGCGGGTCGGGCTCGAACCGACGACTACCGAATTATGAGTTCGGGGCTCTAACCAACTGAGCTACCGCCCCGAAGTTTTTTACTTGCAAGGGTTGGGTAAGTCTATGCTAACTCGCGTGATGCACCGAATATCTGCGCTGATTTGCCTGCTTTTAGTAGCAACTGCATTGCCTGCAAGCGCTGCTCCTAATTATGCCTATCCAATCGACGGGTGCAAGAGCACATATTCGCGAGCACATCATGATTATCCAGCCACTGATATTTTGGCTAAAAAAGGTTGCCACTTTTTGGCACCAACATCTGGCGTGATCGATGAAGTGAGCGCAGTAGATAAATACTCTTGGAAAAATAATAATGGTGCGATTCGTGGCGGGCTCTCAGTATCAATGATTGGTGATGACGGGGTTCGATATTACGGATCCCATTTCTCAAAAATTTATCCAAAAATAGTTCCTGGATATCGCATCGAAGTCGGTGAACTCATGGCACGTGTAGGAACTTCAGGAGATGCCGCCGGAACTGCGCCACATGTGCACTTTGGAATTTCCTGGCCGACTGAAGCCGGAGTTTGGTGGGTTCGTCGCGGCATGATTTATCCCTGGAAATATTTGGATGCTTGGAAGGCTGGAAAAGATTTAAGTCCAGCGAAAGAAGTATTTAAGAAATTGAGAAAAGTTGGAGAAGTGCCTAAACGGGTTGGATATTAAAAAAGCCCCACCCGAAGGTGAGGCTCTCTTTTTGTTAATGGTTGATTATGCAGGATTAACTGCGTCAGCCTGTGGGCCCTTTGGACCTTGAACTACTTCAAATGTCACGGCTTGACCCTCGTCTAGAGACTTGTATCCATTGCCTTGAATTGCTGAGTAGTGAACGAAAACATCTTGTCCGCCACCATCAACTGCAATGAAACCAAAACCCTTTTCAGAGTTGAACCACTTAACTGTACCTGTTGCCATGTAGCTTTTTCCTTACGGTAAATGTGATCAATAAGAATT
>CAMCPZ010000065.1 GCA_945876865.1 Bifidobacterium breve
GCTTGCGTAGATTACCTTATTAAGCAGCGCTCTTACTAATTCCTAATTCGAGCACCATTCTTGCGAACTTCGGCGATATTGGTCGCACCAGAAAGCGCCATTCCATTTTCAAATTCTCTGCGCATAATTTCAATCACTTGCTCTACCCCAGCTTCACCATTGGCCATGGCGCCATATAAATAGGCGCGACCGATGAATACTGCCTTTGCACCGAGTGCAATCGCGCCAAGTGCATCAAGGCCAGACATAATTCCACCATCAATATAGATTTCAACTTTGTTTCCGACAGCTTTTACAACTTCTGGAAGTATTTCAAGTGGCACTTGGCCGCGATCAAATTGTCGACCACCATGATTAGAAAGAATGATTCCTTGAACTCCAAGTTTTGCAATGGCCTTTGCATCTTCAACGCTTTGAACGCCCTTAACAACAATTGGACCCTTCCAAACTGAACGCAACCAGGTAATTTCTTTCATGGTTGTAGATGGATCAAAAATTAATCCGCCAAGTTCTGATAAAGGTTTATCCCATCCCCGAAAGGCAGCAAATTCTAATTTTCCGGTGGTGAATAAATTAAGCCACCAGATTGGTTTACGGGCAATTGCTAAGACGGTATTGATCCTAATTTTCGGTGGAACTGTTAAGCCGTTACGGTTATCGCGATAACGAAGACCAGGGACTGGAGTATCAACAGTTAAAACTAATGCTTCGAAACCATTATCTTTCGCCTGCTTAATTACCGCCAAGCTATCGCTGCGATTTTTCATTATATAAAGTTGGAACCAACGTCTTGAATTTGGAACTGCTTCTGCTAGTTCAGCTGGTGAAGTTGTTCCCATGGTTGATAAGGCATAGATCAAATTCTTTTTGCTTGCGACGTTTGCGACTGCAGGCTCGCCAACATGGTGCATTAGTCGGGTGTAACCGGTAGGCGCAAAGCAGATTGGGATATCTACTGCCTTGCCTAAAATCTTTTCAGATGTATCAATCTTGGATACATCGCGCATAACCCGTGTGTTAAATTCGATTCTAGTGAATGCATTTCTGGTTCTGGCATATGCAATTTCATCGACTGCGCCACCCTCGACATAATCAAATACCACTTCAGGGGTTCGCTCTTTTGCTATTTGCGCTATATCTTCGATGGTTTGTGCCCGAAGTAATCTGCCTTTGTATGGATTTAACGAAGGAAGAGACCAATCAATCAACGACCAAAAATATGGGAGGCTCGGGAATTTACGAGTGCTCCGAATCATGAGCACAATTTACCCTACAATTGCGCACAGTAGAATATGTAAATTCTAGAAAATTGTTCATGAGTAAAGGGGTCTTAAATTGGCTGATTCAAGTTTCGATATCGTCTCTGAAGTAGATCATATGGAAGTAGATAATGCTTTCAACCAAGCAGATCGTGAAATTGCAACGCGTTTCGACTTCAAGAACACGGATAGCAAGATTGAAAAATCTGGAGAGAAATTTCTAATTGAAGGTCAGTCTGAAGAGAAGGCGAAAGCTGTTCTTGAAGTGTTTAAAGATAAGTTGATCAAGCGCCAGGTATCTTTGAAGCATCTTGAATCAACTGACCCAGAACTCAGTGGAAAGATTTACAAGATTACCTGCACACTTAAAGAGGGTATCTCTACCGAGAATGCTAAGAAGTTGGCAAAGATAATTCGTGATGAAGGTCCAAAATCTGTTAAGACTCAAATCCAGGGCGAAACACTTCGGGTAACCAGTAAATCTCGTGATGATTTGCAAGACACAATGGCACTGGTAAAAGGGCAGAAGTTAGATTTCGCAGTTCAATTTACGAATTATCGTTAATTCGTGAATAAAACTCGTCTCGGTTTTATCTACGGATTCTCCTCTTACACGCTATGGGGATTATTCCCGCTTTATTGGCCGCTGCTTCAACCAGCTACATCTCTGGAAATGGTTTCCCATCGATCAGTCTGGTCTTTAGTTTTCTGTGTAATTGCACTTGCGATAGCACATCAACTTAGATCTACTTTTGCCTTGATGCTCTCCCCCGGGGTTTTCTGGAAATTTACCTTAGCCTCTGCTTTTATCTCCGTTAATTGGCTTACCTACATCTGGGCGGTAAACAATGAGCAGATTGTCGAAGCATCGCTTGGTTATTACATGCAGCCAATTCTTCTGGTTCTAATGGGAATTTTGGCCTTCAAAGAAACAATGCGGAAGATCCAATGGGTTGCTTTTATTGTCGCGACTATTGGTGTAATCATCCTGACTCTTGACTATGGGCGTCCGCCTTGGATCTCTTTTGCACTAGCGTTTTCCTGGAGTTCTTACAGTTTTATGAAGAAAAAAATTAACCTGGGATCGCTGCAGGGACTCGCTATTGAGACTCTTATTTCTTCAGTTTTCTACGGCAGCTATTTAATCTGGCTTGGCGAACGTGGTGAAGGTCAATTTGGAAATGGTGTGGGGCTAACTGCTCTATTGATAGGTGCAGGTGTTGTTACTGCAGTTCCGCTACTTCTATTCAATGGTGCTACTACCAGAATTCCATTCACAATGATTGGGCTGCTGCAGTATTTAACTCCGACAATTCAATTTATGCTTGCGGTGTTCTTGCGTCACGAACCAATGCCTAGTGGAAGATGGATTGGTTTCGTCTTTATCTGGGTGGCTCTAATAGCGCTTGGATATGATTTGATTAAATCAGGAAGTACGCGAGATAACCGCTTGGCTCAGCCCGACTAGTGCGGCTTTAGCTGGACCTTCTGGAAGTAGCTCTAAATGTTTCTGAGCAGATCTGCCATAACCAGCAACTAATTCTCGTGATTTAGTTAGTGCGCTGTGGCTTCGAAGCGTCAATATGGTTTGGGTAACGATTGCTTCATCTGTTATCGGAGCAGAGAGAATCTTCTTTAATTCGGCATCCGCTGGGTCTTCTGACTCCAGAATAAATAAAGTAACAAGTGTTGGAACCCCCTCGCGAAGATCGGTTCCTGGTGTCTTTCCTGATTCCTTGGAGTCACTGGCAATATCGATGATGTCATCCGCCAGTTGAAACACTGTTCCGATTTCTTCGCCAAATTTAGTTAAAGCATCCATAATCTTTTCATCGGCCCCAGAAATCATGGCACCATATCGCGCACTAGCTGAGATGAGGGAAGCGGTTTTATCGGATACGACGCCTAGGTAATGCTCTAAAGCTGTTTTACCTGTGCTTGAACCTTGCGTCTCCATAATCTGGCCAATAACTAATCTTTCAAATGTAAGTGCTTGCAGACGCACTGCTTCGGGACCAAGATCGGCCAAGAGCTGAGAAGTTTTTGCGAATAAATAATCGCCAGTAAGAATCGCAACTGTGTTGTTCCAGCGATTGTTTGCGCTTTCAACACCTCGACGAAGCGGCGCTTCATCCATGACATCATCATGATAAAGCGTTCCCAGATGTGTTAATTCACAGACAACCGCGGCTTCGATAATCCCATGTGCCTTTGGATCTCCGAAGTGAGATGCAATTAAGGTCAAGAGTGGACGTAACCGCTTTCCGCCAGCATCAACTAAGTGTCTTGAAGTCTCAATTACTAATGGATATTTACCCTCAATAGATCCACGCAATAGCACCTCAACTTCAGCCATTGAAGCAAGGAGATCCTTTTCAAGCTTCGGATCAATATCCGGAATTCCGATTTGTGCCATTAGCGTAAGAAGTAAGCGAAGTCTTGCGCGATATCAAAGAGAAGTGAAGGTGCTATTCCAAGAATAATTGTAAATATTGCACTAATTGAAATTGAAATTCTTGTAAGAATTGATGGAATAACAACCGAGATTGAATCATTGGTTGCATCAGTAAAGAAGAGCATCAAGATGACTCGCAGGTAGAAGAAGACCGCGATAGCGCTAGAAAGAACTCCGACTACAACCAGTGTGATATTTCCAGATTCGTAAGCTGCGGAGAAGATTGAGAACTTACCGACGAAGCCGCTGGTAAGTGGAATACCGGCAAAGCTCAATAAGAATAGTGAGAATACGGAGGCGACCAATGGAGATTTCTTCCCGAGGCCAACCCATCGATTGACATCACTCACTTCACCAGCAGAATCTCGAACCATAGTAATGATTGCAAATGCGCCAATTGTGGCGACACCATATGCAAAGAGATAGAAGAGAGTTGCGCTGAGTGCGTTCTCACTTAGCGACACAATTGCGGTGAGAACAAAGCCGGCATGTGCGATTGATGAATATGCCAACATCCGCTTCATATCTCGCTGTGAGATGGCAGCTAAAGATCCAACAATCATCGTGATTACTGAAATCACTGCAATAAATGGCTTCCAACTTGTTTGCGCAGCATCTAAACCTAAGTAGAAAATTCTTAAAGTAGCGCCGAAGGCTGCAGCTTTTGTTGCTGCTGCCATGAATCCAGTAATTGGTGTTGGCGCTCCTTGATAAACATCTGGCTTCCAGGAATGAAATGGAACTGCGCCAACTTTAAATAAAAGTCCGACTGAGAGAAAAATGATTCCAAGGAGCAAGAACACATCGTTGCCAGTGTTTCCACGAATCGCATCTGTTAGGCCATTTAACGAAATAGTTCCCGAATAACCATAAAGAAGTGCGGCACCAAAAAGGAAGAATGCTGATGAATATGCACCTAACAAGAAGTATTTAAGCGCAGCTTCCTGTGAGAGCAATCTGCGGCGTCGGGATAATCCGGCCATTAAATAAAGTGGAAGTGAGAGAACTTCTAAAGCCACAAAGAGAGTTATGTAATCTGTTGCAACCGGAAATAACATCATTCCAGCAACTGCGAACATCGTGAGCGGGAATACTTCGGTCTGTTGTTTGCCCGCCTGAATTGCCGCAGCTTCTTCTGCCGATCCAGGTAGCGCAGATGCTTGAGGAGCGAAATTATCTTGGTCTGCGATTACTAAGATTCCCAGGAATGCAAAAATTAATATTGCCCCCTGCAGAAACATTCCTGCCCCATCGACCGAGACAGATGTAACAGCAGCGATTGATGAACCATCATTTCTTAC
>CAMCPZ010000066.1 GCA_945876865.1 Bifidobacterium breve
ACACTGTTTGCACTATCTGCAGGCGAAGTTGCTTTCGGTCGCGCTCGCGGTCGCAAAGTTGTAAATATCGTTCCCGTAGCTGTAGTCGCCTAACCCGCGGTTAATTTTTTGCGGGCCCGCGACAAGCGGGCCCGCATTTTTATTTATAAGAGAATTTAAACGCACAAGAATTTAAAAAGGAGAGGAGAAGTTAAATGGCAACATTCGTTGATCGAGTAACTCTCCATGCATCCGCCGGCAGTGGTGGCGATGGTTGCGTCTCTATTCATCGCGAAAAATTCAAACCACTAGGTGGCCCAGATGGCGGCAATGGTGGACGCGGCGGCGATGTAATTCTGATCGTCGACCAAGACACAACAACACTTTTGGATTTTCACCATTCACCACATCGTCGTGGAACAAATGGCTCATTAGGTTATGGCGATTACTGTAATGGTAAAGAGGGTAAAGATTTAATTCTTCATGTTCCTAACGGAACTGTTATTAAAGATTCAACTGGAACAGTGCTTGCAGATTTAGTTGGATTTGGAACTCGTTTCATCGCGGCCCAAGGCGGTAAAGGTGGACTTGGAAATGCTGATTTAGCTTCATCGAAACGTCGCGCACCAGGTTTTGCACTTAAAGGCGAGCCAGGTGAAGAGCGCACACTTACTCTTGAACTTAAGAGCGTCGCAGATATTGGATTAATTGGTTTTCCTTCAGCCGGAAAATCATCACTGATTGCGTCAATCTCATCGGCAAAACCAAAGATTGCGGATTATCCATTCACAACACTTGCGCCAAACCTTGGTGTTGTTCAAGCCGGTGACACTCGCTTTACGGTTGCCGATGTTCCAGGACTTATTCCTGGTGCTTCAGAAGGTAAGGGCTTGGGCCTCGAATTCTTACGTCACGTTGAACGTTGCGCAGCACTTGTTCATGTTCTTGACTGCGGAACTTTAGAAACCGATCGCGATCCAGTTAAAGATTTCGACATCATTGAAGAAGAACTTTCGCATTACGGTGGCCTTTCCGAGCGTCCACGTTTAATCGCACTAAATAAGGTGGACTTACCAGATGGAAAGGCAATGGCCGATATGGTGCAACCAATCTTGGAAGAGCGCGGATACCAGGTCTATCAAATTTCTGCAGCCTCACATATTGGTTTAACCGAACTTAACTATGCAATGGCTCGTATTATCCAAGAGGCTCGTAAAGCTGAAGCTCTTGTTGAAAAAGCGCGAATTGTTCTGCGTCCAGTTGCTGTTGGAAATTCTCAATTTTCAGTTACTGCAAATGCCGATGGTTCATTCACTGTCCTTGGTGACAAACCAGTTCGTTGGGTTAAGCAGACTGATTTCGGTAACGCTGAAGCAATTGGTTACTTGGCAGATCGACTTGCGACCTTAGGTGTTGAGAAAGAATTGTTTAAAAAAGGTGCAAAGGCTAAAGATGAAGTTCGAATTGGCGAAGGCGATAACGCTGTAATTTTTGATTGGGAACCTTCAATCGAAGCGGGCGCTGAATTACTTGCAGGCCCTCGTGGCGGCGATCTTCGTTTAGAATCACCATGGGCTGGTCGCTACGTCGAAGATTTAGTTGATGATCAATTAAGTGAAGATGAAATTGCGATGCAATGGGAATACAACACCGAGAATCCAAAAGATCCACGGGTAGTTGTGGAAGCAAATTCCGAGGAAAAGTAATGGATGCCAAACGCATAATTGTTAAAGTCGGTTCTTCAACGCTGACTGGAAGCGCTGGAACTTCGCTAAATAGCGCAGCAGTTGCCCAACTGGTTGACGTGGTTGCAAATCTAAAGAACCAAGGCAGAGAAGTAATTATCGTAACTTCAGCGGCAATCGCGGCAGGAATGGCACCACTCGGATTAACCGAACGTCCAACAGATCTTGCAACCCAACAAGCTTCTGCATCTGTCGGCCAGGGCTTGTTGATTGCTAAATACAGCGCCGAATTTACCCGTCATAACATTGTTGCTTCACAAGTTCTCGTAACCGGCGATGATTTGTCACGCGACTTACATAAAGAGAACGTAAAGCGGACGCTAAATCGCCTGCTTGAACTTGGGGTTGTCCCAATCATCAACGAGAACGATTCAGTTGGAACCGAAGAAATTCGACTTGGTGATAACGATCGCCTTGCAGCGCTAGTTCTACAACTAATCGGCGCAGATTTATTGGTCCTAGTTTCAGATATCGATGCTCTTTATGATGCGCTACCAACACAAGCTGGCGCGAATCGAATAGCAAAAGTTTCAAACTTTGCGGATTTAGCGGAAATCGAAATAGGTGGCGTAGGTGCTTCAGGTGTTGGTAGTGGGGGAATGGTTACAAAGATTCAAGCTGCCGAAATTGCAACGGCAAGTGGCGCAAGCATGCTGCTTACAGATTTAGCACATCTTGGCGATGCGCTTTCAGGCAAAGATGTGGGAACGCTCTTTACCTCTAATTAAGTTTCTTTGAAACCTCACGCAATACTTTGGCTGTTGCTACAGTCTCATCCATTCCCGTTGGGTTATCCGAAAGTTTTACAACCACTGTTCTGGTTTTTGGATTCATAAAAATATATTGCCCATGCAACCCCTCGGCTTGGCTGATGCCTGGGAAGGGATGCCAGACAAATGCGCCATATCCCCAATTGTTATCTAGCGTCGTAACTGGAGTTGTCATTCGCTTTAGCCAAACTGGATCAATAATCTGTTTTGCACCAGCTTGGCCGCCATTAATTACCGCTAGTCCTACTCGCGCATAATCTCTGGCAGTTGCATTAAAGCAACAGAATGTTTTCTCAGTTCCACCAACGCGATCAACATTCCAAGTAGCCGGATACTTTGCACCAATTGGCTTCCAGACATTTTCGCTGAAGTAATCTGCAATCTTCTCGCCAGTAATCACCTTAATTATCATTCCGAGCATCATGGTATCTACGCTTCGATATTCCGACTTGGAACCTGGCTCGAATGCCATCTTGCGATTGTTCTTCATAAACCAATCGATATCGGTAGTTGCATACATCTGCGCAATAGCGACGCCCCAACCTGCGGGGCCAGTTGGATAATTGTCAGAGACGCCGACACCGCTCTGCATATCCAGAAGTGTTTGGACTGTCACGCGATCAAATGAAGTCCCGGTCTTTAGCTCTGGAAAGAACTTAATAAATTTATCGCTCTCTTTTAATTTTCCTTGGGCAATTAATTGTCCAGCAATAATCGCAGTCATCGTTTTTGCAACGGAGTATGAAGGAAGTTGCGAGGTTTCATTAAACCCGGTCCTGTAATACTCGTAAGTGATAACACCATTTCTTACCAATAGAAATGCATTGGTATTTGTGCGATCTAAGAAATCTTGCCACTTGATTTGCTTGCCCTTCCAGGCGACAGTGTCCGGAGTTGCTTCAGTGCTTGTTGGCCAGGAGATTGGATTGTCTGAAGGATTTATCGTGTGCCACGGCATTAAGGTAGGTGTTTTAGATGCAGGGGCTAAGCCGAGTTTTATTGTTGCTATTGGATTTGGATAATGCACAAATCTCAAAAAGCCGGTAAGGGCAATAGCCAAAGCTATAAGAACAATGACGGTATTTCGTAGCACTCGTAATAAACGTCTCATGAGAGAAGGGTAAGAGGCTCTAGGCTAGGAACATGGAAGCCACTGCGATGATTGCCGAATTAGCTGATAAAGCTAGGTTGGCTGCGCGCACGCTAATTGCTGCAAGTGATGGCGATCGAGTAGAAGCGCTAAATCGAATTGCAGAAGAGTTAAGTGCAAGTGAAGTTGAAATCTTGGCGGCAAACTCTGCAGATATGGCGAACGCGGTGAAAGATGGAATGGCTGAATCTATGCAGGACCGACTTCTTTTAACTTCGGCACGTGTTGCGGGAATGGCAGACGGTGCGAGACAAGTTTCTAGAATTCCGAGCCCGCTTGGAAAAACACTTCGCGAGAGCACCTTAGAAAATGGATTACACCTAAAGCAGATCACCGTTCCATTTGGTGTGGTTGGAATGGTCTATGAAGCACGCCCCAATGTGACAGTTGATGCCGCAGTCATTTTATTAATGTCCGGGAATGCGGCATTACTTCGAGGTTCTTCAAGTGCTGCAAATAGCAATCAAGTTTTAGTAACTGTTATGCGCCGGGCTTTAGCAAAGACAAATATTTCACCTGATGTAATCCAGCTTGTGCCATCCGATGATCGATCTACAGTTGCAGCTTTATTGCATGCTCGTGGCAAAGTCGATCTAGTAATTCCACGGGGGAGCGCAGCACTTATTCGCACGGTTGTCGATGATTCAACTGTTCCAACAATCGAAACTGGTGCGGGTGTTTGCCATGTTTATGTTGATAGCGAAGCGGATTTAGCTAAAGCGCTTCCAATTGTTATGAATTCAAAGACGCATCGACCAAGTGTTTGTAATGCTGCCGAAACTTTGCTGGTCCATGAAAGTGTTGCTGTTGGGTTCTTGCCAGCAGCACTTGCGGCTTTGCGCGAAGCAAAAGTTAAGTTGAATGTTGATGCTGCAGTAGCAAAAATTGCGCAAACAAATAATCTTGATGTCAGTATCGCTAACGAAGCTAATTGGTCTACGGAATACAATGCTTTAGAAATGAACGTTGCGATAGTTCCTAGTTTGCTTGCGGCATCGGACCACATTGCTAAATATGGAACAAAACATACTGAAGCAATTGTGACCGAGTCTGAGGCGAATGCTGCAAAATTTATTGCACTAAGTGATTGCGCTGCAGTTATGGTGAATGCATCCACAAGATTTACTGATGGCGAACAAATGGGCTTTGGCGCAGAGATCGGGATCTCAAATCAGAAGCTGCATGCCCGCGGTCCAATGGGGTTAGAGCAAATGACCACAACCACTTGGATTGTTACTGGCTCTGGCCAGATTCGCGCATAATTTCAATTTATTAGTAGGCACTGGCTCACGATAAGGTTCGACCATGG
>CAMCPZ010000067.1 GCA_945876865.1 Bifidobacterium breve
ATTGTGGATCAAGCCAACGGCCTTCATAAAGCAAGCGACCGAGGCGACGTCCTTCGGCATGATAATTCGCAATTGTGTCTTCGTTATGAATTGCACTAATCAAACGCTCGTAGGCAATGTGCAGAAGCGCCATTCCAGGGGCTTCATAAATTCCACGACTCTTTGCTTCAATAATTCTATTTTCGATCTGGTCTGACATGCCAAGGCCGTGGCGTCCACCGATTTCATTTGCCAATTGCATAAGTGCAACAGCACCGAGTTTTTCACCATTGATGGCAACTGGACGGCCCTTAGTAAATTCTATTTTCACATCTTCGGTCGCGATCTTTACCGATTCTTTCCAGAACGCAACGCCCATAATTGGATCAACTATTTCAAGTGAGGTATCTAAGTTCTCAAGAGTTTTTGCTTCATGGGTTGCGCCCAAAATGTTTGCATCGGTTGAGTAGGCCTTTTCAACGCTGTCGCGATAAGGAAGCTTGCGAGTTGAAAGCCATTCCGACATTTCTTTACGGCCACCAAGTTCATTTACAAAATCCGTATCAAGCCATGGCTTGTAAATCTTTAACTTTGGATTAGCAAGCAGGCCGTAGCGATAAAAACGTTCGATGTCATTGCCTTTATATGTTGAACCATCGCCCCAAATCGAAACGTTATCTTCAAGCATCGCGCGCACAAGCAAGGTGCCAGTTACTGCGCGGCCAAGTGGTGTCGTGTTGAAATAAGTTTTTCCGCCAGATCGAATATGAAAAGCACCGCAAGCAATCGCTGCAAAACCTTCTTCAACGAGCGCCTCTTTGCAATCAATCAGCCGTGAACCTTCGGCGCCATAAGCTTTTGCTCGGCTTGGCACGGATTTGATATCTGGTTCGTCGTATTGCCCAAGATCAGCGGTGTATGTAAATGGCACTGCACCTTTTTCGCGCATCCAGGCAACGGCAACTGAGGTATCTAAACCGCCAGAGAATGCGATTCCAACTCTTTCGCCGACCGGCAACGATGCAAGGACTTTTGACATGCGAGAAGTCTAGGACATCAGCAGAGCGTGCCATTAACAATATGTGGGGCTTTGGGAATTTACTCGATTGAAAGTGTCAGGATTTCGCTTAGCGCTACTTTCCTAAGGGTCTCTAATTGGTCATCCAATAACGCGTGCAAAACCTTGGCGTCGGGATTGGGCCTAGATAACTCGAGCAGGACATGGTCGATTTGTATAGCCGGCGGGTTTGTTGGGTTTGTTGGGTTTGTTCTTGGTTTATCAAGGCCCAAATCGGTGGCCGTTTTATGAATCGCACGAACTCTAAAATTAATTGCATCGAGTGCAGTTGCAAAAAGAATCCGATCTTTGCTCAGACTTGCTTTATCCAAAGTCGAAAGTGAGCCGACTAAGATTTTTACATCGCTTAGTATCTGATTCAAGATAGTGATCTCAGTCAAATTAGGCACGGCTAATTATGGCGATAGAAGACTAAATCCGCCAATACATAACCAAGACATGCCCAGGCTTTGCGGTAAGCGAAAAGTTATCAACAGCAAACTTTTGTTAACAACTTTCTTAGCACCTTGAATCATTCAGTCATTTAATCTCTCTGATGTCAGTGCACTCAACCATAATTTAAACATGCAAAACCAATCCGATAATGCCTATTCTCCAAAGATGCGAATTCTGGGAGAACGAATTGCAGAAATCCTGCATCTTCCTGCTGGTATCGAAATGGTCAACGAGTTATGGAAGATTTCACCGGAATCATTAGATTATGCCGGCCGTGTTGACTATCTTGCTGCGATTGAAAAGCAGAGTGGTTGGTTTAATGTATGGATGCAGAATGCAATCGTCTCAATTGCTGGCGCCGAACCAAGTCGCGCTGACTCGATGTATTCCGGTGTGGACGATTCAGAGCGCGAAGAAATCGCAACGGCGCTTCGTATGTCCGGCTCTACTGCTCAGGGACGAATTGATGTAGCCAGAACTCTCACTCAGTATTTGCCTGGCGCAACAGCTGCGCTTGCTATTGGTGACATTTCTCCAGCACATGCAAATGTAATTGCACGGGAGAGTGCCCAACTGATTCGACAGGGAGTTGCTCCTGAAGTTTTGAAATTAATTGAAGATGAAGCGATTGCACATGCTGAATTTCATACCCCCGCGCAAGTTGCTAACAAGGTCCGTTCCTGCATTGCAATGTTTGCCCCTGAACAATTTGAAGCAGCGGTTGTTGAAGAGAAATCAACGAGAAGGGTCTCTTGCTATCCAAATGCCAATGGGATGGCAACAATCGTGGCATTTCTCCCCGCTGCAGATGCCCAGACAATAATGCTTGCTATTGATCGGCTAGCCTATAAAACAAATGGTGTAGCCAAAGAGAAGCTCCGTGCATTCCAGGAGAAGAGTGGATACCGGATGCGTGCAAATTCGAATTCTCCCTACCCTTCACAGCCCGATTTCATTTCAGCCGCTAATGACAAGGAAATTCATGTCGGTGCAGATTTGAATAACGGTGCAGATTTGAATAACGGTGCTGTTCCAAATTTCAATCTTACGGATTTCAGTGCAGATCTAATGGACCCAATGGATGCTCACCGCGCAGATGCTATGACTGCAATCGCGGCTCTATTTTTGGAGACCAATCAGGATCAAGTTATGAATCATGGAAGACCAATCACCGTAAATTTAACTATTGACCTTCCAACACTTTTGGGGCTAAGTGAAAATCCGGGACAACTAAGTGGGTATGGCGCAATCCCTGCGACAGTAGCTCGTGAACTTGCGGCAGATGGAAAATGGCGAAAATTCATCACTGATCCAACTACCGGAAATCTTCTAGATTTTGGTCGAGAAAGTTATCTACCGCCACAAGTGTTACGTGATTTCTTACTTGCAAGAGATAAAACTTGCAGATTCCCAGGCTGTCGAAGATCCGGTGTCAAAGGCGAAATTGATCATGTGATTCCATGGGAAGAGGGCGGGGAAACTTCACCAAGAAATCTTGGCCTACTCTGTAAGCGACATCATCAGTTGAAAACTCATGGCGGCTGGAAACTTGAAAGTTTTGAAGATGGTTCTTGCGAGTGGACTTCGCCTCTTGGAAAAAAGAGGTTTGTTCCGGCTCGGCCGATGGACGAAGTTGCATAAGTTCTCATTAAACTAGAGCGATGGAATCCCTGGCGCTCTTAGTAACCATTATGATCCTAGTTTCAGTTTTGGGTGCCCCAATTGGTTTATTGGTATTAAAGATTCCGACTCAAAAACAGTCAACAACAATGTTCAAAAAATTGATGGCTTTCATGTTTACCTTGGTTGGTTTCATGGTCGGAACTTCTATTTTGCTAACTGGTCCTGCAATCGGTGGCGTAGTAATCGCCGTATTTTCAATTGGTTCTGCAATTTATGTGTTTATCAAGATTTGGTTCGATAAAACTTATTGGGAACATTAACTAACAAACTTTTTTAATGGTTTTGTTAAGGTAATTGTTAAGGCGATTATTTAAACATGGTGGAGGTGCCGGGAATCGAACCCGGGTCCTCTAGAGCAAAATCAGGGCTTCTACGGGCGTAGTGTTCTATTCGTTTTCTCAGTCCTGACTCTCACAAACACATGTAGTCAACGAACTCAGTTATAGATTTATTTCCCCAATAGCGTCCATAACACCACTATCAAGTGAGCTCTCTAGCGACGCTAACATCCAAGTCGAGAGCACTCTTGGGTTAACGGATTCACTTAAATCGCTTAGGCAGCGATAGCGAAATCAGCGGCAGTTGTACTGGCGCTTATAGTTTTGCCAGGGTTATTGGTTAACGAGATCATCCCGGCTTCCTCGGCCCGCTTCACCTGACTCAACAACTAAAGTCGAGACCGTTCACCCCCATGATGGTTGTGGAACATGAAGCATTTACTTTTCTATATTTAGTTTTTTCCGAATTGTTGCTAGATAACGATATTTGTAGAAAATAAATATCATCATCTAACGTGCTAATTGTAAGGCGTAACGCGCCCTAAAGATAACCGGTGTGTTCAGCGCTTGGATTTGCCGCTGGTCCGCCTGGAAAGTTCGCGGGTAATTTCGCGATTTGCCTGTTTCTCCATCAATGTGGCCCGCTTATCGTGAGCTTTCTTTCCCTTTGCAAGAGCCAATTCGATTTTTGCTTTGCCATCTTTGAAATAAATAGAAAGTGGCACAAGAGTTAGACCACCTTGCTTAGTATCGGCGGCCAATCTTTCAATCTCCTTCTTATGAAGAAGCAATTTACGTTCACGACGTGGGGTGTGGTTATTCCAAGTTCCTTCGGTGTATTCCGGAATATGAACACCACTTAACCAAAGTTCACCATTGTTAACCATCGCAAATCCATCAACAAGTGAAGCTCTGCCAGCCCGAAGTGATTTAACTTCAGTTCCGCTTAGAACTATTCCGCATTCAAATACTTCCTCAATGAAGTAGTCATGGCGAGCACTCTTGTTTTGTGCAATGAGTTTCTTGCCAAGTTCTTTAACCATTTAGACCACCTCATTTCTTTTTCGCTAGATTGCCAATTCGCTAATTTGCCAATTCGCTAATTTGCTAACTCGCTAATTTGCAATATTGAATCAACCTCAGATAATTACAGAACTGCAATTAGTTACAGTGCTAAGGATACGCGGGAAATCCACTTCCCCGTAACTAAGTGCGGGTGTTGCTTCTTTCG
>CAMCPZ010000068.1 GCA_945876865.1 Bifidobacterium breve
AAAGCAGAGCGAGAGCTGGAAAGACCTATCTATTGGAGAGGTAAAAAACCTTTAGAGTGGCCAGAGGCTGAATATCTGTTGATTGATTCGGACGTCGAATTTGGAGCCAACTTTAGAATTCTGCATGTGCCAGGGCATACGCCAGGTGAATTATCAATCCTTCTCACACTCCCCAACACTGGTTCCATATTGTTAACTAGCGATGCTATTTCCAGAGAGTCTGAGATTAGTGAGGGTTGCCTAGACGCTACAGATCCAGCCCAAGCGATAGCGAGTGCGAATCGAATATTAGATTTAGCTAAATCAAAAAATGCTTATGTAATTTATGGCCATGGACCAGAGCAGTGGAAAGAACTAAAGAAAGCACCGGATCTTTACAACTAATCAAATATTAGCTACCGGACATCTCTTCCCTGATTTAAAATAATTACATTTCCGCTAGAAACATCGCCAGCACTTGAAATCAGAAAGCCTACCCATGCAGCTATCTCATCTGGCTTCATGGCAGCGCCTCGCGGCATCTGAGAGATCGCCTTACTTAATATCTCATCGCTAAGGACTTTAAACAATGGTGATTCTGTCATTGCAGGAGCAATTGAATTAACGGAGATTCCTTCGCTGGCATATCTGCGGGCCAAATCCTTAGTTAAGGTATCCATCGCCGCCTTGCTTGCGCGATAGTGCGGTGGATCAAATACATCGAAATTGTAGGCACCATTTGACGAGATATTTACAATTTTTTTGATTCCTGGGCGCTCTAACATCAACTTAACTGATTCTTGTGAGCAATAAAAAGCGGAGGAGAAATTTACTGCCATTTGTTTATCGAATTCCTGCGCTGGGATATTGGGAAATTCAGACATAAAACAATCACCCGCATTATTTACCAGGGCATCAACGCCACCAAATTTTGCTTTGATGCTCTTAAATACTTCGGCAATTTTCTCAGCAGAGGTCAAATCAACATTAAAGGTAGTTATATTGGTTGAGAAGTTGGACTCAAGTTTTTTAAGGTTTTCGCTATTTATATCAAGAGCGACTACATGAAAATTGTCTTCGATAAGTCGAGCAGTTATGGCACTACCGATTCCACCACCTGCACCGGTAACAACGGCAATTTTGCTGCTCATAAAGTTAGTCTTCCACAACTCTATTGTCTTTGGAATCCATTAAACCTGGTTTCTTCCAAGGTAGGCGCCTTGCTTTAGTTCGTTAGACTCTTGGCATGGAGCCAATTGTTATTCGCGAGCTATTGAGTATTTCTGATCAGAATCTGGGCTTAGATTTATTTGATGCGATTTGGCCTATTCCTGGCGGTGGCCGTGAGATACCAGAAAATTTAATGCAAGCTTTCGTTCATAACGGTTCTTACTTTTCCGGAGCATTTAGTGGGGATGAAATTCTAGGAGCAACTTTTGGATTCATTGGAATCAATGGTGGAACACATCTGCATTCACATATGTCGGCGGTGTTGCCAGAAAGTCGAGACCTAGGTATTGGTGCGTTAATGAAATACCATCAATTTAATTGGGCGCTGGGGAGGGAAATCCCCTTCATTTCATGGACCTTTGATCCGCTAATAAGAAAGAATGCAAGATTCAATATCTCGAAGCTTGGAGTTGAGATTTCTGCTTATTTTCCAGATTTTTATGGTCCCATGACTGATTTAGTAAATGCTGGCGATGCCTCTGATCGTCTAATGGTGAAGTGGCGCGTTACGAATGGCGCCCCACAATCTTCAGATGATTTATTAGAGATACCTAAGGGTGCGATAAGAATTGATATACCTGAAGATATCGTTGCGTTAAGAGCCAAGAGTGTTGAAGAGGCGATGGCCGAGCGCTTGCGCGTAAGAACAGAATTTCTGACTGCGTTCGATAATGGTTATAGGGTTATTGGTTTTTCAAATGCTCATGGTTATATTCTTTCCAATGTGGAGAGTGGGAAATAGTGAAGATACTCGAGTACGAACTTCGCAGAATTTACTTGCCTCTAGTCAGGCCGTTTAGAACTTCATTCACTACTCAAACTGACCGTGAAGTCTTATTGATAAAAGTTACTACCGAAGATGGGATTGTTGGCTGGTCTGAATGCGTAGCGATGTCTGCTCCCCTTTATTCGCCCGAATACATTTCAGGATGTTTGGAAACTATGCGAGAGTTCTTGATACCTGCACTAAACAAAGCTGGCGATATCCAAGCCGAGAACGTTGCCTCACATCTAAAGCCTTTCCTTGGTGCTCAAATGGCTAAAGCTGCCCTAGAAACCGCTCTTCTCGATGCTCAGTTGAAAGCTTCTGGCATTTCACTTGCAACCTACCTTGGTGCAAATAAAACAAGGGTCCCCTGCGGAGTCTCGGTTGGAATTGCGCCATCTATTGAAGCACTAGTTGATGAAGTGACTTCATATGTAGAAGCGGGCTACAAGCGAATCAAATTGAAGATTGAGCCTGGCTGGGATGTCGAACCAGTTAGAAGAATTCGAGAACTTTTCCCTGATAAGCCACTTCAAGTAGATGCAAATCAGGCCTACTCAAGAAGCGATTCAAAGCTTTTAAAGCGGCTAGATGAATTTGATTTACTACTGATCGAACAACCATTAGATGAGCATGACATTCTGGGTCATGCGCAGTTAGCAAAGGTTATGTCAACGCCGGTATGTTTAGATGAATCAATCATCTCACTTTCATCAGCTCAAGATGCTCTCGAATTAAAAGCCACCTCAATAATTAACATTAAACCTGGACGAGTTGGTGGATATCTAGAGTCAGTGAAAATCCATGACTACTGTGTAGCCAGATCGACACCAGTATGGTGTGGTGGAATGCTTGAAACCGGCATCGGCCGCGCAGCCAATCTTGCCTTAGCCGCCCTTCCCGGATTTACCTTACCTGGTGACACTTCAGCATCATCGAGATTTTTCAAACAGGACATCACAACACCATTCGAAATGGTTGATGGTTACATCGAAGTCCCGAACGGTATCGGAATCGGTGTTGTTCCAGATATTGAATTCATGGAATCAATAACAAGATCGGTTGAAACAATTACTTACTAAGTAGGTTTTAGATTGGGTTTAAGTAATCAACCCATCACAGTTCCAGTGTTATCAGCATTGAACAATCGCTTACGTGAAAAAGCTCCTAGGCTTATCTCGTTGCCTGTGCGTTCTGCGCGAACCTTGACCGGGTCTACATCGTGATCTCGGCCCGCTCTGACTGCATCAATCAACTCTGTCATTAGCTTTCCAACCATCGGCGCATTCTTAAATTGATTTCCACTTGTTCCGATGGCTACAAAGAATCCATCAAGTTCAGTTCGGTCATAAATTGGCGTCCAATCTGCCGCTACGTCATAAATACCAGCAATACCCGAAGGTGAATTTGGAATCTTTAAAGACGGAAATCTTCGTGCTGCCCGAGTTACTTGCGCTTCAAATAGCTCTTTAGTCCTATTCAGATTTACTGCTTCAACATCATCTACCCAGTCAAGACCATCACACTCTGGCTCAGTTCCACCAATCAGTGTTGATCCAGTTGGCGTAGATCTCATGTAAGTCCCAAGATCTAAATCGCCGACTATGGGCCCAGGAATCAAATTCATTGGGGTATTTATCTGATGAACTTCCTGCCGCATTGGTCTTACCGAGATTGTAAAATCCTGCCCAACGCCAGCAAGTTCGTTGATGCGATTAGACCAAGGTCCACCTGCATTTATGACTATATCTGCCAGAATCTTTTCATTGCCATCAACTTCAACACCAGTAACTTTATTTCCCTCTTTCAGAATGGCTGTGACTTTGCTTTTAAAACGAAATTTCACTCCAGCACTAAGAGCAGCTTGAGCCAAATTTTCAGTAGCAAGCAAAGGATCATCAATATAACCACCATTAGGGGTAAAAATCGCACCGAGTGGTTCTTTGGCATCTTCCCAAAATTCATCGTCATCTAATTTTTTAGGTGGCCAATACTTGCCAGCATCAATTCCAGTTACATTCTTCGACAAGTCCGTTGAGTTCCAAACTTCATATGGGATTCCAACGGCATCAAATAGTTGTGATGTTTTCTCGCCTGAAATTACTGGTGCATCCAACATAACAACACCAACATCTATCATCTTTGAATAGCGCTCTTGTTTTTTGTCAAGATGTTCTGGCCAGTTTTTCCAGCAATGAAATGACTCCCAAGCAAGGGCAACAGCGTCGAAGGTTGAGTAATTAAATCGAACTACGGCGCTAGAAGCACTTGTTGATCCCTGTCCTGGGCCTTGTGCTTTATCTACTGCAATAACTTCATAACCCTTAGCAGCCATTTCAAATGCAATTGAACAGCCGATTACTCCAGCACCAATAACAATTGCTTTTGCCATCTGGGAATTTTAACGCGCATACTCGTATATCTTGATGGTGGCGGGTGAAGGATTTGAACCTTCGAAGGCAGAGCCGGGGGATTTACAGTCCCCTCCCATTGGCCGCTCGGGCAACCCGCCAGGGTTTTACGGCTTGCGTAGATTACCTTATTAAGCAGCGCTCTTACTAATTCCTAATTCGAGCACCATTCTTGCGAACTTCGGCGATATTGGTCGCACCAGAAAGCGCCATTCCATTTTCAAATTCTCTGCGCATAATTTCAATCACTTGCTCTACCCC
>CAMCPZ010000069.1 GCA_945876865.1 Bifidobacterium breve
TTTTACTGGCCCGCCTCGAGATAATCTTTATTTAATCGCTTCAAAGAATCGCGGATTACTGCGCCATCACTTGTGCGCCAAAATGGTGGCATCGAATTTAACAATACCGAGCCATATCGTTTTGTAACAATACGTGAATCTAAAATTGCAACGACTCCGCGATCATCAATTGATCGAATCAATCGACCGGTTCCTTGTGCCAACAAGAGCGCTGCACGTGGCAATGAGACTTGCATGAAACCACTTCCACCAGCGGCATCAGCTTCGGCAGCGCGCGCACTCATGACTGGTTCGTCAGGTCTCGGAAATGGAATTCGATCAATTGCTACAAGTGTGCAGGAAGGACCTGGAACATCGATTCCTTGCCAGAGTGAAATTGTGCCGAGCAGGATTGATTTTGGATCCTTTGCAAATCTTTCAACCAAAGTTCCGACGCTGTCACCACGTTTCTGGGTGATTATCGGAATCTCGAGTTCAGCCAATACTTTGCGCAAGTATTCATCGGCCATCTCGACACCGCGCCAAGATGAGAAGAGTGCAAGCGTGCGACCGCCAGCGGCATCAATTAGCTCTGCAAGCTCGGTAAGCGCCTCTTTACTTGGACCATCGCGACCTGGTTCTGGAATATGTTTTGGCAGATACAACGCACCTTGCTTTGCAAAGTCAAAGGGCGAACCAACATCTAACATCTGCACATTAGCAGGGTCGATTTCGCCCGCTTCAAATTCATCTTCCGAATCCTCGTCATCAGATCCACCAACAACAAAGCCAATTGATTTAGCAATTGAGTCAAATGACTTACCGACCGACAACGTTGCACTTGTTGCGATGACTGGAGTATCAGTCAATAAGTTTGCTCGTAATACCTGCGATACCGATAGCGGTGCCAGATAGAGCGTGGAAAAAGTTGGCTCAAACCACATAACTTGATGGCCACTTGGTTTCAACATCTTGGTTGCAGTTTGTTGCACCTCATTTGTTGCGCCCTTTACTCGGGCTCGCTCGGCCATCGAATCTGGATCAATCACATCAGAATCAGCATTTATAAGTGCAACCACTGCAGCGGATGCCTCTTTAACTTTACGAATAGGTGCTTCTAATTGCGCTGGTAGTTCTGGCAACCGACCAGCTTTTGTCGGATCATTTCGAACATCGGCAGCAAAATCATTTAAAGCCTCAGCAAAATTGTCAGCCGCCTTGGCAAATGCTTCGGATGCTTTGCCTGGTAAATGTTTCTTCGCCATCTTGGCCGCGCGTTCGACCCTTGCGACTGTAAGTTCTTCAGTCACTGCTTGCGTAGTGCGATCCATAAATTCGTGAGCTTCATCGAGAATCACCGCATCGCGTTCGGGCAAAATTGGATGTGAATCCACAATTTCAATTGCCAATAGCGTGTGATTTGTTACGACCACATCAGCGGTCTGAGCTTTGGCTTTTGCATTTACCGCAAAACATTGAGATCCATAAGCACAATCATCTTTACCAATACATTCGCGCCCTGAAACTGAATTTGCATACCAAACCCGGCGATCAACATCGGGTGCATCATCGCGATCCCCAGATACTCCTGGTGTTTCGGCCCAGGCCCGCAGACGCTTTGCATCTTTCTCAAGAGTTCCGATTTCAAGCAAGACTTCACCATCAGGATCTGCTTCTGCGCTATTCATTTTCTGCAGACATAAATAGTTTCCGACGCCCTTATAAACTGCAAAAGTTAATTCGCGTCCAAGTTCTTTCTCTAGCGCGCCCTTTATTCTTGGTAAATCTCGTTCGACCAATTGACGTTGCAGAGCAAGTGTTGCTGTTGCTACCAATACTTTCTTCCCATGAACAAGTGCAGGAACTAGATAAGCAAGTGATTTTCCGGTGCCGGTGCCGGCTTGAACCAATAAGTGATGTCGATCAGATAACGCATTTGCAACTGCTTCAGCCATTGCAATCTGACCTTCGCGAGGTTGGCCACCAATTGCGTCAACGGCAGCATCTAAGGCTTTGCGCATCTTTTCAAGCATTTGAAATCACTAGCGAACCATATCGGCAAGCGCTGACGTTATTTGAGATGGTGCTCGGTTTCCACAAAACGAATAGTGCGAGATTTTCCACGCATCACAAGTGATTGGCTGACCGCACCAAATTGTGAATATTTCACGCCCTTAAGCAATTCGCCATCGGTAATTCCAGTTGCGGCCATGAAAACATCTTCAGAATTCACCAGATCTTTAGTCATATAAACCTGATCTAAATTATATCCAGCAGCGATTGCGCTCTGCTTTTCGGCATCATCTTTCGGGCGTAATAAGCCTTGGATTACTCCCCCTAAACAGATCATTGCCGCTGCAGTGATTACACCTTCTGGTGTGCCACCAATTCCCATCAATAAATCAACCGAGGTATTTGGCCGAGCTGCTTCGATTGCAGCAGCAACATCGCCATCTTGAATGAATTTAACTCGGGCACCCGCATCGCGAATATCTTTTACTAATTGATCATGTCGGGGCCGATTCAAAACAACAACTGTTAAATCACTGACGCTGCGATTCTTCGCCTTAGCAACTGCTTGTAAATTAGCTTTAACCGGCGCTGTAATATCAATTCTATCTGCGGCCTCTGGGCCAGTAACAATCTTGTTCATGTAGAAAACACCTGATGGATCAAACATCGTGCCGCGCGGTGCAATTGAGATAACACTGATTGCGCCATTAGAACCATTTGCAGTTAGCGAAGTTCCATCAATTGGATCTACTGCAACATCGCACTTTGGCCCAAGACCATTTCCAACTTCTTCGCCATCATGCAACATTGGGGCGTTATCTTTTTCGCCTTCACCGATAACAACTACGCCGGCCATATCAACAGTATTAATTAACGAACGCATCGCTTTTACGGCTGCGCCATCGGCGCCATCTTTATCACCGCGGCCGATCCAAGGTGCGGCAGCAAGTGCAGCGGTTTCAGTAACGCGAATTAGCTCTAACGCTAAATTGCGATCTGGAACCTGAGTCACTGTGTTGAACTCTCCTTGGCTGACTTGGCATTCGCTTTCATAGCTACCGCTCTTCCAGATTCCAATCTAGCAACCGGAACTCTAAATGGTGAGCAAGAAACGTAATCCAAACCGATTCGGTCGAAGAAGTGAATACTTGATGGGTCGCCGCCATGTTCACCGCAGACCCCAAGTTTGAAATCCTTGCGGATTGAACGTGCTTGATCTGTCGCGGTCTTAACCAAGATTCCGACACCGGCCTGATCAAGAGATTCAAATGGATTGAATGGAACAAGTTCGAGATCCAAATATCTTGGCAAGAATGAAGATTCAACATCGTCGCGGCTAAAGGCCCAAGTTAACTGAGTTAAATCATTTGTTCCAAAGGAGAAGAAGTCGGCATAAACACCAAGACGTTCGGCAGTTATTGCCGCGCGAGGAGTTTCGATCATTGTGCCGATTGGAATATTTTCACTCTGGCCAGTGCCCTTGAAAGTTCGCTTAATTTCTTCTTCCAAAGTTTCGCGCAAGTAGAGAAGTTCGCGCTGGGTTGCGACAAGTGGAATCATGACTTCTGGCTTTGGATCGTGGCCAAGTTTGCGAACTTCTAGCAACGCATGCACCAGTGCGCGCACCTGCATTTTGTAAAGTTCTGGAATCAAAATACCGAGTCGAACTCCGCGAAGACCAAGCATTGGATTTGATTCGTGCATCCGCTTTACTGCAGCAAAGACTGCAATATCGCGTGCTGGAATCTCTTCATTTAAAGCTTCGGCTCGCGCCATGTGTGCCATAAGTTCGGCAAGTGGTGGCAAGAATTCATGCAACGGTGGATCAAGTAGGCGAACTGTTACAGGCAAACCTGACATCGCCATCATGATTCCGACGAAATCTGCGCGTTGCAAAATTTCCATCTCGCCAATAACTCCGCGCTGAACATCTTCGTTTTCAGCTAATACCAGACGTTCTACATAAGAGCGACGAGGTCCCAAGAACATATGCTCGGTGCGACATAGGCCAACACCTTCGCCACCCAAGATGCGGGCTTTAATTGCATCTTCTGGCGTATCCGCATTTGCGCGAACATTTAATCGACGAATTGAATCAGCGTGAGTTAATAATTTATCGACAGCCTTCACAACAGCAGATGCCTCATCACTCTTTGAATCGAGCAGACCTTCGAGATAAGTTGTTACTGGTGATGCGACAACTGGAAGTTCGCCTAAATAAACTGCGCCACTTGAACCATCGATTGAAATAACTTCACCAGCGTAAACACTCTTGCCGCCGACAGTAAAGAAACCGCCAGCTTCATCGACGGTAATACTTTCAGTTCCGCAAACTGCAGTCTTTCCCATTCCGCGTGCAACAACTGCAGCGTGTGAAGTCTTGCCACCGCGGCTAGTCAAAATTCCTTGCGCAGCAACCATTCCACCTAAATCATCTGGGCTGGTTTCGCGTCGAACCAAAATAACTTTACGACCACTCTTTGATGCTTCGTATGCCTTCTTTGAATCAAAGACAACTTCACCTACTGCGGCTCCTGGAGATGCCGGAATTCCGCGTGCAATTTCATTTACTTGGCCGCGCAAATCAAATTGCGGGAACATAAGTTGAACAAGTTGATCTCCGCTGACTCG
>CAMCPZ010000070.1 GCA_945876865.1 Bifidobacterium breve
TCCTGAATAAATTAAGCGCTGAATTTTTAATACTGCCAATCTGCAGGTAGAGTGCGGCAGTAAGTTTTGGGTGGTTAGCTCAGTGGTAGAGCGCCTCGTTTACACCGAGGATGTCGGGGGTTCGAAACCCTCACCGCCCACCAGGATTATTTTCCGACTCGTGAGTATTCTCGAAGTAAGTAAGGAACGGCTTTTTCACGATACCAATTATCGAGTTCAATGCCATAAATTTCTTTAAATAAGATGCGCCAATCTCTCTCTGAGGCAAATGCGCGCCAAAAATCCATTATCTTGTCGAATCCGCCTTCGGCCATTAACATTTCTGAGAGCAGCAGGCCGCTTCCGTATGCAAAACGGTTTATGTAATCACACCCCCCTTGAAAATTTCCCTCCAGGCTCTTTAAGTGAGTGAACCACTCGGCTTCGTTGAAATTTCGAAGCTCAACACCACTAGCTCCCCACAAGTAGTTGTTCATGTCACCACGCTTAGCCTGGTTGTAGAGCTCACGTCCATATTTTTCAGCAAATATAAAATTACCAAAAAGATTTGCGCTGCCTTCGCGCAACCAACAGGGCATTTTTGCAGTTTGATACTTGCTCGTAAATTGTTGGACTATGTGAACATTTTCATGAGGCAAAAATGAACTAACGTCCGTTGGTAGCGAAGAGTGGCGAAGGATCGATAAATGACTTGAATCTAGTTGTGATGGGACCGCCCCTGCATTTAAACGATTTCCTTCTCGCTTTATTCTTCCTCGAAAATCTTCTGCAAAACCTTTGTTACTGTCAAAACCGTATGGACGCCAGGCTTCGATCAACCAATCAAGGTCAATTTCGGTTCCATAGAAAACATTGAATAGCTCATTATTGTCATAAACACTTGTCCAATATTTCATCGAGTCTCTTAATTCAATTTCCAAGTAATCTCTATAACTCTTTACTGCACTAGGGGAATAATGAAATCTGAACAAATCTCCCACCGGCTTTGGAACCATTGATTTTTTCATATTCTCATAGGCCAAAGTCTGCTCGGGAGAGCCGAAGAGCGCTGTCGGAGTATTCTGCGGCGACTGGCTTGGTTTTGGGGCTTGAGTCCTAGATGGAGTAGCTGACTTAGTCCAGATTAATTTTTTACCTGATTTCAGACAGGTATAAGTGGTTTTTCCAACAACAGATCTATCTCCCAGATTTTTGCACTTAGTGCCAGGCTTGGTGGCTGCAGACGCAGCGGATGAATTTGTTGAAAAGAGCAGAAGGAATACCACCAAAAATACATATGGGCTTTTCCTCACAGTCTCAAAGTAATTAACCCAGTGGAAAATAGTCAAGAGTTAGGCTGAAAAGTTCATTTTTGGCTCAAAGCGAAAGGGGTTTGGTTTTGTCAGCACCCGCCCTTTAGGATTAGGGTGAAATTTAGGAAATACAATTACATTAGGCAGTTTCAAGTTCGGAAGCGAGGTGTGCTGACATGAAAGCCTCTGTCTCTGACCAGAATAATCTGATTGAACTCCAGCGCATTGACTCGGCAATTATGCAGGCCTCGTATAAGTTAAAGACACTTCCAGAACGTGAACAACTAACCGCAATTCATGCTCGTCTCGCTGCCAGCGCAGAATTACTGACAGCGGCTGAATCCGAATTAGCCGATGTGACTATTGATCTACGCAGAAGCGAAGCCGACGTGGAATCTGTTGCAGATCGCATGGCCAAAGATGAAGCTCGTCTATCTGGTGGAAGCGCATCGCCAAAAGAGTTAGAGCAGCTTCAGCACGAGATTGCGACACTTACAAAGCGCAAAGCAGAACTCGAAGATGGCGAACTTGAAATCATGATGCTTGTTGATGCGGCCAAAGAGAAGGTAGCAACAATCAAGAGCGATGAAGAGGGCTTGAAGAAGCTGGAACTTGAATTAAATATTCGACTTGAAAATGCGGTTACTGAACTTGATCGCGAAATTGCCTTGAAGAAGTCCGAGCGCACGTTATTGGTCCCCAAGATTGATACCGCGTTAGTAGAAGTTTATGAAAAAGTTAAGAGCAATAGTGGGGGAGTCGGAGCCGCATTGCTAATCGGAAATACCTGCGATGGCTGCCGGCTTGCAATCAATGCTGTTGAGATGGAGCGCATCAAATCTTTGGATTCAGAGGAAGTATTGCGCTGCGAGGAATGCCGACGAATATTGGTGCGAATTTAAATGGCACGTGCTTTTATTATTTCGGCTGATGGCGGATCACGAGGCAATCCTGGCCCCGCGGCATATGGCGCTGTGGTTTCAGAAAACGGAAAGATCTTGCACGAACTTTTTGAAACAATTGGTGTTGC
This sequence comes from Bifidobacterium breve, assembly GCA_945876865.1. GTDB lineage: Bacteria > Actinomycetota > Actinomycetes > Nanopelagicales > Nanopelagicaceae > AAA044-D11. The sequence continues at coordinate 2,323 of CAMCPZ010000070.1, forward strand.
AACAAACAATGTGGCTGAATACAACGGACTCCTTGCTGCGCTTCGCAAGGTAAATGAGATTGATCCAACTGCAACGGTGGAAGCCCGAATGGATTCAAAGTTAGTTGTTGAGCAGATGTCAGGGCGCTGGCAGATAAAACATCCAGATATGCGCGAGCTTGCTAAGTTGGCACGTGATGCACATCCGCATGAGCTAGTAACTTATAAGTGGATTCCTCGTGATGAGAATTCGCACGCTGATCGCCTGGCAAATAAAGCACTTGATGGCGATGTCAGCACTGATGCACCGCTGCAGAAGAACTTTTTGATTGAACGATTAGTATCTGGCGAGAAGCCAACAGTAATTTACTTTGTGCGACATGGAGAAACTATTCTGACTCCAGAACGCAGATTCTCTGGTGGCGATGGTTCAAATCCTGAATTAAGCGCTGAAGGTCTAGCGCAAGCAGAAGCCGTTGGTAAGGAGCTTGCTGCACGCAAGGCTGATTTAATTATTGCCTCACCAATGGTTCGCACAAAGCAGACTGCAGATGCGATTGCGAAAGCAACTGGCTTAAAAGTTACTTATGACGAAGCCTGGCGCGAAGCCGGTTTTGGCGAGTGGGATGGCCTAACAATTCCTCAGGTAAAAGAGCTGTATCCAAATGAATGGCTTTCCTGGGTTTCAAGCACTGGCGCTGTTGCTGGCACAAGCGGCGAATCATATGAAGATGTTGCAGCGCGATCAGACCTAGCGCTAACTAATTTAGCTTTAGAACATCCGGGGAAAACAATTATCGTTGTTACACACAATTATGTAATTAGAACCCTTGTTGCCTCGGTCCTGGGTGCACCACTTGAGAGCGTTTATCATCTTGATGTTCTGCCTTGCAGTATTACAACAATAAATACTTGGGCTTCAGATGGCTTGCGTGCGCTTCGAGGAATGAGCGAGCGTAGCCACCTTAAATAAGTTCTGCTTTTTACTTTTAGTTATCTGGATTTGGAACAGTAACGTCTCGAACAAAACTTTCTAGATCATTTACTGATTGCAAGAAGCCACGCAAAGTGCGAAGCGTCGCACCAAAGTTAGTAAATTCTTCAACCTTTAAACCATCAGCGTCATACATCTTCCGAAATTCTGGGATGTTCTCGAGCATCGGATTCAAGATATTTGGATCCATTGGTTCTTCAACGCTATTTGGATTCGGAATAATGCCACTCTCATTTGCCTTTACTTGCCAGGCATACGGCGGAGAAATAACTGCGTCGCCACCAATAATTTCACTCCAGTGCATATGGTTTCTGAATGCCGCAGACAACAAGCGAGTGCGATAGCCCCGCTCTTTATAAATCTTGTGAGCATTCTTAAATACTGCAACGCCAGCCCATTCCATAACACTTGGATCAATTGTGACACCAGATTTTTCGGCTGAGACTTTTACCCAGTCATCAACCCGACCAACCATGATTGTGCATACGGGGCCCATCTGAGAAATATCTAAACCTTCTGCTTCGCGACGCTTCAAACCACGTTCGATAGCCTCGGCTACTGCAATGGTTTGCGCAACCGAGAATGAAACTGTCGCATTCAAACTGACACCTAAGTAAGTAGCTTCTTCAAATGCACTAATCGCTTCAGAAGTTACCGGAATCTTTACAATAATATTCTTTGCTAGCTTCGAAAATTCAAAAGCCTGTTCAGTTAAAGCTTTAGCATTACGAAAATTGCGAGGATCGGTCTGTATTGAAAGACGACCATTACGCCCGTTATATTTTTCGAATTCACCTTCAAGTAACTTCGCTGCATTAATTGAAAGTTCTTTAACCATTGCCCAACCGATTTCATCATCAGTGGCAGTTGGATTCGCCTTCGCATATTCCTTAATGCGACCAACCCAATGATCTTTATCGGCCTTTATCGCGCTAAGCGCAATAACCGGATTACAAGTTGCACCAACGATTCCCCAAGTAAGGGCTTCCTTTAACTCCTTCGGATCCGCAGAGTCATTCCAAAGAACCGTTTTTGAATTCTCTTTCATGAACAAGAAAGGTGATTGCGTCATGTTTCCTCCGCTAATCGTGCGTTAATGCTGTAGAGCCTATTAGCCAGCGTAAGGTTCACAAAATAATTGGACAGTCCATTCGTAAATTTCCCGTATTATTAGCGCACTGAAGAGTCGCCCGGATCACCGCGTTATGAAAATACCGAGGAAAGTCCGGACTCCGAAGAGCAAAGTGGTGGCTAACAGCCACCCGGAGCAATCCGCGGGATAAGTGCCACAGAAAATAAACCGCCGTTAGCAATAACGGTAAG
>CAMCPZ010000071.1 GCA_945876865.1 Bifidobacterium breve
CGAAGTGAGGCATCGCGAATTTTGCCAATAAGTGGGGCAACTTGGTTAAGGGCCGAGACTCGACCTTCTGCCGCATTAACATCATATTTTGCGATTTCGCTCTTTATCGCGAACTCAAATAACGGAACTCGACGCGCAATTAAATCTCGCACAGCTGCGTCACCTGATGCTATTCGCAAATCACATGGATCCATTCCTGATGGTTCAACCGCAACGAAAGTTTGGGCAACAAATTTTTGATCATCACCAAATGCGCGTAGTGCAGCTTTCTGTCCCGCAGCATCACCGTCAAAGGTAAAAATCACTTCGCCACGAAAAGCATCGTCATCCATCAACAATCTACGGATTACTCGGATGTGATCATCGCCAAATGCGGTTCCGCAAGTTGCTACCGCCGTGGTAATTCCAGCTAGATGTGCCGCCATAACATCGGTATATCCCTCGACAATTACAACCTGGCGCTTCTTTGCAATCTCTTTCTTGGCCATATCTAAGCCATAATGAATCTGGCTCTTCTTGTATATCGGGGTCTCAGATGTATTCAAATACTTAGGGCCCTGATCAACTTCATCACTGGCAAGCTTGCGCGCACCAAAGCCAACAACGTCGCCGGAGATATCTTTGATTGGCCAGACTAAACGATTTCGATATCGATCAATCGGGCCCTTGGTGCCATCTTTGCTTAGACCGGCAAGTGAGAGTTCGCTATCGGTAAAACCTAAATTCTTTAGATGCTTATAAAGCGCATCCCACTCATCCGATGCATAACCAACTCCGAAGGTTTCGGCGGCGGCTTTATCAAAGCCACGCTTCTGCAAGAAATCTCTTCCAATTTGGGCGCTACCAGGAAGATTTAACTGCTCGCGATAGAAATTCATTGCTGCCACATTCGCTGCGACTAAACGTGAGCGATTAATACTTGGGCCAGTGTTTGTATTTGTTCCGTCGTAACGAAGTGTGTAACCCATGCGGTCGGCTAGTCTTTCGACCGATTCTGAAAATGAGAGATGGTCCATCTTCATCAGAAATGCAATTACATCGCCACCAACACCGCATCCGAAACAGTGAAAGTAACCTTTGCTCGGTGTTACGTGAAAGGAGGGGCTTTTCTCATCATGGAAAGGGCAGAGGCCTTTCTTCTGTCCCCCACCGGCGCTCTTTAATTGAACGAAATCACTGACTACATCATCGATTGAACTGTTATCGCGGACATGACTGACATCTTCATCGCGAATTCGACCGGAAGCCATGGCGTTATCTTAATCGCGCAGCTAGCGCGATCGCCCCTGGGTCCGTTAGAGAAGCCACTTGATCAATTACCACGCGCAATCTTGCGCTATCTGTTGTTGCACGTTGCCAATCTTGCAGAAAGAAAGATTCCAAAGTATTTGGGGCACCCTTTAAAACTGCCGCCACTAGTTCATGAATCAAGGTTTGCTCGTTGTCATAACGCTTAACCGAACGCTCTGAATTAATAATGTAAAAACCTGCAAGTGACTTCAGGAAAGCAACTTCAACATGTTGAGCCCGAGGCACCACTAAATTGGCGTTATATCGGGTTAATTGACCGGGCCCATATTGTGCTCGGGTTGCTTCTTCGGCGGCTAAGGCAAATCGGCCAACCAATTGACTTGCTAAATCTTTCAGTCTGGCAAGTGCACGATGGCTGCCATCATATTCTTTTGGCCAACATGAAAGCTGTTGCAAATTCTCTAACGCAATTCTGGCCTCATCGATTGTGATATCAGCTAAATTATTTGATTGCGCATCTCTGTAAATATCGGAAAAATCATTTGTCAGATCATGTAATTTCACTTGCCCTGAAACTAAGGCATCCTCTAAATCATGAACGCTATAGGCAACGTCATCCGACCAATCCATAATCTGAGCTTCAAATGATTGGCTGCCGACTGGCGCATCTTTGCGAACCCAATTAAAGATATCTAAATCATCATCGTAAACGCCAAACTTATGCGCATTTGTTGCGCGCGGCCAAGGATATTTAGTTGCTGCATCCAGGCTGGCCCGAGTTAGATTTAAGCCAAGTGAGATTCCATCTGCATCAACAGTTTTAGCTTCCAGTCGGACAAGTAATCTAAAGCTCTGAGCATTTCCTTCAAATCCACCACAACTTAATGCGGTCTGATTTAAAGCTTCTTCGCCATTATGACCAAAAGGTGGGTGGCCGATGTCGTGCGCTAGACATGCGCCCTCCATTAAATCTGGATCAGCGCCAAGTGCAGCGCCAAGTTCGCGACCAACTTGTGCACATTCGAGTGAATGCGAGAGTCTGGTTCTTGGAAAATCTGTTGCCCACGGAACTGCTACTTGAGTTTTTGCAGCAAGTCTGCGAAGCGCAAATGAATGAATGATTCGGGCGCGATCACGAGCAAATTCGGTGCGGCCTAATCGCTTTGCTGGTTCATCTAAAAAGCGGGCACGATCGAACTCGTTATATCCCGAGTGTTCAACCGCTGCTTTTAAAACCATAGTGAGGTAACCCTAACTCCTTAACTAATTCTTAACTTGGTCCGTTAGGTGGATACCCTGCCGGCCAAGGGTGACATACGCTAGATAAGCCCCAGTTTCACGCACTAAATAGCGGAAGCTCGAATTTGAAGTCGAAGCTGGTCCAGTGCGAGTTGGTGCACAAGTAGCAGATATTCCTAGATCGGATTCCATGGTCACAGCACGCAAGCATTGATATTGATCAGTAACAATAATTGCAGTTTTTAGATTTAGCTTTTTCATAACATCTACATAGCTCTTAGTGCTAGCAAAGGTATCTCTTCCATATGGAATTGAATCTACGAATTTCTTTGCAACGCCTTGGTCCACTAACCAAGAAAATCCGCTAGCTGCCTCAGTTGTGCGATCCCCTGGTGCTCGCGAACCAACTGTAAGAATTCTTGGAGCTAACTCTCTTACAAATATTCTCTTCGCTTCCAACAATCTTGCTTCCAATACTGGGCTCGGCACGCCATCAAATTGTGCAGCGCCCAAGACCACAATTGCATCGCTTTTAACTGGTTCGGTGTGATTAGCGGTATACCAAACGCGGCCGCCAACATATAACGGCAGAACAATTACTACTAACAAGACAGTGGCGATTACGCGCTTAATTATCTTAAAAATTAGAAACAAAATTAGCCACCTGAAACTGAATCATCAATTGTGATTTCTGGTATTTCAAATGGATCATTAAGCCAACCATCTGGAAGATGCACCGGACGGCCATGACTTGTTCTACCTCTAGGTGATTCGCCTACTTCAACGGGATATGGTTGATCTTCGAGTTGGCCAAGTAAATATTCCAATTCACCTAATGAGGCAACCATTCCAAATTTGCTGCGAAGCTCGCGCGGCACTCGAAATCCCTTTAAATACCAGGCCATATGTTTACGAAGATCTCGCATGGCACGACCCTCGGCTTCAAAGAACTCGACTAGTAATTGACCATGCCTAAAGATCACATCACGAACTTCAAAGAGTGATGGTGTAATTCGGGAATCGGAACCGCTAAATGCCGCAACTAAATCTCCGAATAACCACGGGCGTCCTAAACATCCGCGCCCAACAACAACACCAGCGCATCCGGTTTCATTCATCATTCGAACCCCATCAGCGCCAGACCAAATATCGCCATTGCCCAATACCGGAACACCAGTTGGGGCAAGGTGTTCTACAAGTCTAGAAATCGCAGACCAATCAGCTTGGCCTTCATACATCTGTGAAGCAAAGCGCGAATGTAGTGCAACCCAAGCAACTCCGGCATCTGCTGCAGCCTTTCCGGCAGTTAAATAAGTTTCATTCTCGGGATCGATTCCGATTCGCATCTTTACAGTAACTGGAACGCCAAATGGCTTTGCTGCATTTACTGCAGATGTGACAATTTGAGAGAACAATTTCTGTTTGAATGGCAGCGCCGATCCACCACCACGTCTTGTTACTTTCGGAACTGGGCAACCAAAATTCAAATCAATGTGATCCGCTAAATTCTCTTCCATCAATAACTTCACGGCTAGTCCAGTTACATTTGGATCCACTGCATAAAGTTGAACCGATCTTGGTGTTTCACCAACCCCTGGCGTGATCAATCGCATCGTCTCTGGATGTCTTTCGATTAAGGCGCGTGCTGTGACCATTTCGGAAACAAATAAACCAGCGCCTTGTTCGCGACAGAGCGTGCGGAATGCCGAGTTTGTAATGCCCGCCATTGGCGCAAGAACAACCGGTGTATTTAAAACCACCTGATTATTCTCGAATTGGCCATTGGCAATTGGAAGAACCAGTGGTTTATGAGATGTGGTTAACAACCCAACAACCGTGGCGCAAGCCAATTTTGAACTTGATCAATGCTGATTCGCTCTTGTGCCATTGAATCGCGTTCGCGGATTGTGACTGCGTTATCTTCTATAGTTTCGAAGTCGATTGTTATGCAATATGGAGTTCCGATTTCATCCTGACGGCGATAACGTCGACCAATCGCACCCGCATCGTCGAAATCAACTGACCAGTTCTGAC
>CAMCPZ010000072.1 GCA_945876865.1 Bifidobacterium breve
CATTGCAAATGCGTTAGATGTAGGTAATTCTGATTTCGCAATAGGTGTTCAAGAAGTCGATGCCTACCAAGATCGTTCTGCCCAGGTCTTTCAAGTTTCAGATTTGGCTAGTGAATTAAGTGCAAAATATTATGGCTTTGTTCGCTGCGTTATTGGGACCCCAGGATTTAAGTGGCGCAAGGTTAGAAAAGATGAGGCAATTTTGATTACCAATTCTGGTTTGACGAACATAGCAAGTGAAGGGATTTTGAATAGCGATAATCCGCCTTCCTATGGGATTGGTCTCATTACAAATATTCCAGTTACAAAATGGGAGGTTCTAGCACTTGGTAAATCTGTAATTGGTCTGCCTCTAGTTTTTCCTAGCGGTGATATGAATGGTTCAGCAAAACCAAAATTGCGGTTTATTTATGTGAAGGATGAACCAAGATATGCAGTTGCTGCGCAATTAGAGAATGGCTTTACTGTGGTGAATATGCATCTATCTTTTGTGCCCTTTGTAAATCTATTCCAATTGTGGCAAGTCAAGCGTTGGCTAGCAAAAATGCCAGGCAAGCACATTCTGCTTGGGGATTTGAATCTACCCTTCGATTTGCCAGTTAAATTCTCTAAGTGGAAATCGCTAATTTCAATGGCAAGCTATCCAACCTGGCAGCCAAAGATTCAATTTGATTATATTCTTAGCGATAACTTTGCAGTTGATAAATCAAGCAAGGATTTAATTAAGCCGATATTTTTGAAGAGCGATATCAGCGATCACTTGCCAATTACGATTGAAATTAACTGATTTTCATCTAATAAATCTGCAGGGCGCACAGTTTCGTTTGAACCGACGTAGTGAAATGCTGCGCTGATATTTTCTATTTTGATTCCAAATAATTTTGAGTAAGCCAGGCGATACATCGCTAATTGAATTGCTGCCGCCGCTAAGTCATCTCCGCTCTTAGTTTTGCCGGTCTTCCAATCAACAACTTCGTATTGCCCATCCTTCTCATAGACCGCATCTATTCGCCCGCGTAGCAAGATGCCTCCGAGGACGGTTTCGAATGGAACTTCAATTCCACCAGGGGCAGGATCTCGCTTAGCCCAATCACTAGCGAGCCAAGCTGTTTTCAACTCTTCTAGTGGGAGATCATCTAAATTCCTCTGAGCGCTTTCAACTTCATATAGATCATCTTCATCTAAGACTTGAGGATCTTTGTATTGCGCTTCAATCCATAGATGGAATGCGGTTCCACGCCGTGCAAATTTATCAATGTGATTTGGCATCGGACGACGAATATTCAAAGCCAGTGCATCTGGGTCTTCTGCCAGATTTACTAAAGTCGAAACTGACATTCGCGTTGGCAGCTTTACTTGTAAACCAGCGCCCCGCTCGCCCACCTCGGTAATCAATGCAATTGCATCATTGGCTAGCCCGATTTCCTCTGGTGTTTTAGCAGCATCGAGTAATTCTTGGGGGCTGGAAAATGGTGAAGTTTTTGAGACATATTCAATTGACTTTGCAATCTCTTCAGAGCGAGAAGATTTAGTTGGCCAGATTCCGGTGCGCGGTGTGGTTCGGGTTGGATTTCCTGAAGTTGGCTTATCCATTTCAAAAATCTTATTTTTTGAATCAACTGAATCAACAACTGTTTCAACTAAGTTATAAAGCGCGCTGGCATCTACTGGATCCATGCCATTGCCAAACCAAGATGCGGTCGCAAGCAGATTAATTTTTGCACGAGTAAATGCAACGTAGGCTAGGCGCCACTCTTCCTCTTCCCGACGCTTCTTCCAAGATTCTTTAACAACATCAAGCGCTTTTCGCACTTCTACATGTTTTGGTGAATTAGATGGGAAGACAAAATCATCAAATTGGCTGGAATCCCCGCGAAGTGAAATTGGAAGCGCCGCAGAATTAGAGGTCCATAGATCTAGGCTCTTGCCTGAATTTGGGAAGTTCTCGGTAACTAAACCAGGCACTGCAACAAAGTCCCATTCTGATCCCTTAGCTGCGTGGATTGTGAGAATTTGGACTGCATGCTTATTTGCAGCAACTGATACTGGTTTTAGACCGCCCTCTTCAGTGTCCGCAATCTTTAACCATTCGAGGAAGGTAGAAATGGTGCCACCATTTCGCGAAAACTTAGCAGCTTCATCTAAAAAGGCATCTAGATGCTTTCGCCCCTGTGCAAATCCGTCTCGAACCATTACTTCGGTATCTAAGAATAGGAAGCGCTCAGCCTCCATAATTGCATCGGTGATTGAGCCAGTTAGGTATCTGCGTAATTCGCGTAACTCCTTTGAAAATTTCAATAATCTCTCATAACCAACTTCTGAGAACTTCTCTCTTGGTGCTTTCTCAAAGACTTCAAGTGCTTCTATTGCGCTTCCAACTGCAAATTCTTCGGCATCCATCACATCTGCGTTAGGTGTCTCCATGATCTTTCCAACAGTTTTGCTTAGCGATTGATCAAAGTTTTCAATCAGAGATCTAGAGAATTTTCCGAGAGCTGCCAAATCCTTTGCTCCGATTGCAAGTCTTGGCCCGGTCAATAGGCGCATCAGCGAACTACCATTATCTGGAAAAGTTAATACCCGAAGGAGCGCCAAGATATCGGCAACTTCTGGAACATGGATTAGACCACCAAGTCCCACAACTTCTACTGGAATATTCTTATCGCGTAGTGCTTGTTCAATCTCACTAATATATTTGCGAGAACGAACCAGGACCGCAAAAGTTTGAGGTGAATCTGCATCGGACAAACGCTCTGGTGCAAACCAATGTTTTTCAAAGTGTTCCGCGATACCAACAGCTTCCATGGCAAGAGTTTCATATTGCCCACATAACAAGTTTCCGCGGCCAGCACCTTCTCTAAGCTTTAATCGTTTTACACTTGCAGCTTTGCCACCTCTTGCAACGATCAACTCGCCAATTTTATCAACGGTCTGATTTGCAACCTCTAAAATATTTTCATCATTGCGCCAGGTAGTAAGCAAATTATGTTCGATACATTCACTCGAAGATTTTCCGACAAAGTGAGCGCCGAAAGTATCGAGGGTCTGCGCGCTGGCGCTGCGCCACCCGTAAATCGCTTGGTTTGGGTCTCCAACCGCTGTGACTGCGTGTCCATTTCCGTATAAAGCGGATAAGAATTTAACTTGGCTTACAGAAGTATCTTGGTATTCATCAAGCAGAACAATCTTGTATTTTGCGCGTTCGGCATCGATTATCTCTTGGCCAAACTCTCCATTAACCAGTTTCGCCACAAGTGACATCTGATCATTAAAGGTAAGTAGCCCGCGTTCAAATCTGTATCTTTCATATTCATCGACCATTGGCAGAATCGCGAGGCGTTCTTTAAGCGATGACTGCAAGTCACGAACTGGGTCATTTGATTGACTATCTGAAATTGTTGAGAATTTATCTAGAATCGATTCGCAGAATTCTCGAACGTCTGCTGTGCTCTTTCCATGTTCACCAAGAGCGGCAGATAAGCCCATGACTTTATCTACGATGGTCTTTGCAGAGTGCGAGATATCGCTGCCATTTGTGGCTTCGCTTGCAAAGTTATTTACAATGTTATTTGCAATCTGCCAAGCTGCTGCTTCGCCGATTGGATCAGAAGTTGCATCGACACCAATTCGAATCGCATGCTCGGATAGAACTCGGCCAGCATAGGAATGATAAGTCGAAACCGTAACTGCAATATCAATCTCGCTCTTGCTGACATCATCTAAAGGAAGTAGCCCAATTGCGCGAAGTTGGCGCAACCGTTTTCGGATTCGTGAGGCAAGTTCGCCAGCTGCTTTTCGGGTGAAAGTTAGGCCAAGAATTTCCTCTGGTTTAACAATTCCATTTGCGACTAACCAGAGAACCCGCGCACTCATCGTTTCGGTCTTGCCAGAGCCAGCGCCTGCGATTACAACTGTTGGTCCAAGGTGAAGTGATTCAATAATCGGGATCTGCTCATCACTTGGACCCTTAAATTTTGGATCGATTGTGCGAAGTGCGTTGCCGATATCTTTAGCCGAATACTTAATTTTCTCGTTATCTATCATTTATCAATCACCGTCCGCCCTTGGGGCTGGATGGGGCAAATCCCTTTAACGGCGCACATTCGACAGCGATCATTCACAGTTGCAATGAATTCATTTGCCGACATCCCATCAGCGGCTGCAATGACTTCGGCTTTGATTGTTTCGTGATCTTTAACTAGTTGTGGCTTGGCTGAGGCAGATTTTCCATCCGTGCCCAAGAATAAAAGTTCTGCGCCTGCGCTCTCGGTGCCAGGAGATTCGCCAGTAAATGCCTCTTCATAAACTGCAAGTTGATAACCAGCTAACTGTTTATGATCTTCAGCTTTCTTCTTTGAAATATCCGGGGCACCAGTCTTCAGATCTACGATATAGACGCGACCTTCGCTATCAACTTCTACGCGGTCAACACTTCCATTAAACAGTGCTCGGCC
>CAMCPZ010000073.1 GCA_945876865.1 Bifidobacterium breve
GCACATATTGCGGCGATTCAAGCGACCAAAGATTTGGATTGGTATGCCGAAGAACTCTTCGCACGCTTTGCCATCATTCAAGAGCATGGTGGCTTCTAGCCTGACTTAAGGCAGAATTCTCCTATGTCCATTCGCCAATACCGCCCGAGAAATAATCGGCGCCGTGGAATTTCAGCGAATCAAAGTATTGGGTTGTATCTTCTTTTCGCCCTTGCAATCGGATTGCAGATCTCTTATCCCCTGGTTTCTGGGGACACGCTTCGCTATGTAACAATCTTTTTTGTTATCGCTGGCGCGCTACTGATGCTTGTGCACGCACTTTTATCTTATGGCTTTAAATACTTTGCAATTTTTGGCAGCGTGACATTTATCTTCTCGCTTTTAGTTGAAATTCTGGGAAGTAAAACTGGTTGGCCATTTGGAACTTATGCTTATTCTGATTCCCTTGGATTCAAAGTTGCCGGAGTTCCGATAATCGTTCCCCTCGCTTGGATAATGATGGCGCATCCAGTTTTAATCGCTGCTAGAAAAACTTTTCCTAACTGGGCATTTTTATATGGCGGCGCCGGACTAATGGTTTGGGATCTCTTCTTAGATCCGCAGATGGTTTCGGTTGGTAAGTGGACATGGGAAGTGGTTGGACCTCATGTTCCGTATCAGCCAGAAATTCCACTTTCGAATACTGCTGGTTGGCTATTTGCCGGCATGGGACTGATGGCACTTTTGAATTTAATTTTGCCTAAAGAACGACGTAAAGCTGGAGTGAATTCAACAATCCCAGATATTTTCCTAGCCTGGACGCTCTTCTCTTATGTTGTCGGAAATCTCTTCTTCTTTGATAGACCAGGTGTTGCAATCTTTGCAGGAATAGCATTCGTGCTCTGGGCTGCTCCATATTTATTTGTAATCTCTTTTGGCAAACCAGATTTACTAAAGTAAATGCTCGAATTCTGGTTCTGCGCAATTGCGCTAATAATTACCGTTGTGAATGTAATTAATATGCGAGTCGTAGGGCTAAAAGGTGTAACCACTATTGGCGAGAGCGTTGATGTGCTTATTCCGATGCGCGATGAAGAAGATAATGTCGGGGGCTCGCTAAAATCAGCCCTGAACAGTGAATTACTCGAAGCCAGCAGTGTTTATGTATTAGACGACGGTTCAACAGATCAAACTGCAAAATTGATTAGTGAGTTTAAGGTCAATAAGTTAACCGGCACCGAGCTTCCTGCTGGCTGGCTTGGAAAAGTCTGGGCCTGTCACAATTTGTCTAAAGCTGGGTCTGGCAAGTACTTAGTCTTTTTGGATGCTGATGTGCGACTGCATCCATATGCAATCGCATCTGCAATTACCAGAATGAATAAATTTGGTTGGGACTTTATTTCACCATACCCAAAACAGATTGCTGGCTCATTTCTTGAGAAGCTGATTCAACCACTTCTGCAGTGGTCTTGGCTTGCAAGCGTCCCACTTCGATTGGCTGAGAAATTTCCAAAGCGTTCAATGACAATAGCTAATGGTCAATTCTTTATAGTTAAGCGAAACGCCTACGAAGAAGCCGGTGGACATGCCGCAATCCCTGGTGAAGTTCTTGATGATCTTGAACTTGCACGTCTTTTAATCAGTAAAGGATTCAAGGGTGGCGTGGCTGATGGAAGCGCTGTTGCAAGTTGTCGGATGTATAAAACTAATTCGCAGTTGATCGATGGCTATACAAAATCACTATGGAAGGCATTTGGCGGACAGTTCGGAACTGTTGTTGCAATAATTCTGCTCTTCTTCACTGGGATTTCACCATATCTCGGAATTGGCGCACCAGCCACCTTTATTTTCCTCTCACGCTTTCTTGCGGCTATCAAAACTAGATCTAATCCTGCATATGCTTTCCTGCATCCGATTTCAATCGTCATCCTTCTTTATTTAATTACTCTCTCTTCAATTCGAAAGTCCCGCGGAACTTTAATTTGGCGCGGTCGGACAGTTTCCTAAATGGGTAAAGTAATTGTTATCGGGGCTGGTATTGGTGGCATGTCTGCTGCCGCAAGGTTGGCTAAAGCTGGGCATGATGTAACAGTTTTCGAAAGCAGTGATCGCACCGGTGGAAAATGCCAGACCAGATGGGTCGGAGATTATGCATTTGATATCGGGCCTTCACTACTGACTCTTCCAGCTGTTTATCGAGATCTATTCTTGAAAACCGGAAAACGAATTGAACATGTTCTTGATATTAAGCCAGTTGATCCAGCATTTGAATACACCTTCGCTGATGGAGTTCGGATCGCTTTTCCTAATCTTTCGCTAAAAGGAATTTGTGATTCGATCGAGGCAGAACTTGGTAAAGAAGCGGGCGATCAATGGCATAACTTGATGCAACGCGCCGAACATATGTGGGATGCATCTCGAGGACCATTTGTTGAATCCGAGTTAAAATCAATTAGAAGCCTCATCGCAAAGAAGGGTTTCTTAGCTGATCTTCGAATGATTTCGCCATTAACTTCGCTTCGATCTTTAACTTCTAAATACACAAAGAACCCATACCTGCAGAAGATTGCTGATAGATATGCGACTTATTCCGGATCAGATCCACGCAAAGTTCCTGCAGTTCTACTAACAATCGCCTTTGTTGAAACATCTTTTGGCGCTTGGCATATCAAAGGTGGAATCGGACAACTTTCTGTTGCATTAGAGAATCGATGTCGCGAACTTGGTGTTAAATTTGAATTGAATTCGCCAGTAACAAGAATTACCCATCAGGGCTTTAGAGCAACGGGTGTCGAAGTAAATAGTCAAGTAATCGAAGCAGATTTTGTTGTTGCCAATGCCGATGCCGAACTTGTTTACAACAAATTACTTCCGCCAGATTTAGGCGTTGTTGGATCAGAACGCAGAAAACTAGCTAGTGCCAGCAAATCACTTGCTGGTTTCTCACTTCTGCTGGGATTGGATAACAGCAAGCTATCTGGAACGGCTCCTGAAATGAAACACCACAGCGTTTATTTCCCGAAAGATTACGATGCGGAATTCGACGATATCTTTCATAGAAAGATTCCAGTGAATGATCCAACAATTTATATTTGTGCACCAAATGATCCTGAGATGGTCAAGGGCTCAAATAAGGAGGCCTGGTTTGTATTGGTAAACGCACCGAGGCATGAACCTGGTTCTGGGTGGGATTGGAACACGGGTTCTGCAGAATACGCAGCAAAGATTATTGCAAGACTTGATGAACTAGGTTTAAAAGTCTCGGAACGCTTGGATGTAATGGAATTTTCAACACCTGCAGATTTAGAGAACAGAGTTGGCGCGCCAGGTGGCTCAATCTATGGAACATCGAGCAATGGTGCACGATCAGCTTTTCTGCGTGCCAAAAATACTTCGCCACTCAAGAATTTATATTGCGTTGGTGGTTCCGCCCATCCAGGGGGCGGGCTTCCACTTGTCGGAATTAGCGCAGAGATAGTTGCCGAGGCGATACGCTTAAAACAAACGTAAGCGTCAATCGGATATCCATCGCGCGCTTTGGATAAGTAATTCATCGCTTAATTCCTAATCTCACTTACTAATGATCCTGGCTTCGCTGGGAAGATAGGGGTTTAATCGGATGAAAATTGGAATTGTGGGAGCTGGATTTGCCGGAATCTCGTCTGCAAAAGTTCTAGCTGAATTCGGTCATGATGTTCATGTCTTTGAGAAAGAATCTGATGTTGGTGGTGTTTGGTCTGCCTCACGCAGATACCCAGGTCTTGGAACTCAGAACGTTCGTAGCACCTACGCCTTGAGCGATTATCGATATCCAAAAGGAACGCCAGAATGGCCGAGTGGCGAACAAGTCCAGCAATATATAGAGGGTTATGCCAAAAAATTTAATGTATTTAACAAGATTTCTTTCAACACCGAAGTGACAAGTGCGCGACAGAATGCAAATGGTTCATGGACAGTTGAAACAAATTCTAATGGCAAGAAGTCTTCCCAAGACTTCGACTATTTCATTGTTGCTAATGGAATTTTCAGCGATCCATTTATCCCAGAATGGAGAGGCGCGGATGCATTTAAAGCTGGAGGCGGAAAGATTCTGCATACAGTTGATTTCCATCGACTAGAAGATGTTCGCGGAAAGAACGTTGTAGTAGTTGGTTATGGCAAGTCCTCTTGTGATGCAGCAAATGCAACTGTTGGAACATCAAAGAAGACAACTATTGTTGCGCGCCACTTGATCTGGAAGGTTCCAAAGCGACTTAATAACGTTCTTAACTACAAGATGCTTCTTCTAACTCGTATGGGCGAAGCGCTATTTCCTTACATTGAATTGAAGGGTGC
>CAMCPZ010000074.1 GCA_945876865.1 Bifidobacterium breve
TTTGGTGGTGGCAGACGATTCTCTTTATCGAAGTTCCAGGCGCCACCAGTTGGTTTGCCCTTTTCGATCAGGATGTTAAGTCGAGATCTTTGCAAACGGTAGAAATTCTCCATCAGAAAAGATTTTTGCGAGCCAGCCCAATCTTCGAATAGTGGGCGAGGGGTTAAGAAGAAGTCATTTGGAATAAAGGTGGCACCAAATTCTTTTAATGCGGCAAATTGGCGATGGGATGAAGGTTCGGCACAGATAACTTCCTTGATTTTATTTTTTGCTTGAATGGTTTTTAGGCCATCAATAGTTGTTGCAGCCTTTACGTATTCCACAGTAAAGCCTGCATCTTCAAGTGACTTGGCAAAATGTCTTGCGCTTGAGATTAGAAAGAAGAGGCGTTCTTTATGCCAATTCCGCCCAGTTGTCATCCGAGCACTTTCGACAAGCACAATCAGATCTTCTTTGGGATTAGCGTTTTTCAGGGCACCATATTTTTGATTTAGATGGTCAAAGGGAATATAAATAATGCGCTTCATTTATTTTCACGGCATCGGTCGCTGCAATATTTAACATCGTCCCAGTTCTTGGCCCACTTCTTACGCCATTCGAATTCCAGGCCGCAGCGCACGCAGATTTTGGGTGCGAACCCATTCTTTGTTTTAGCTACGCGAGACATTGCTCAATAGTAGGAGTTCCCTGGCCCACGTTCGCGATATCGCAGGTGCCGCTGTAGTATTTGCATGTTGTTTCCGGGGTCGATGTAATTTCGAACCGGCGGTTAAAGTCCGCGACCCGATGCTTGCCAGGTATCGGTTGACTCAGTGAAATTCTGGGACCGACGGTTAAAGTCCGGATGATAGGAAATAACAAAAGGTAGGTCCTGCCTACCCTCTTTGTGCTTTCATGCACCCACCCCGGAAACTCGATTATTGAGTGGGGGTAAAAATGGATTACACAGTTGCGATGCAACGTGCCATTGCCCTGTCTGAAAAAGGTTTAGGAAAGTGCGCACCGAACCCAATAGTTGGCGCATTGATTCTTGACGCGAGTGGAAAGATTATTGGCGAAGGATTTCATGATCGCATGACAAGCAAAGATCATGCCGAAGTTGTTGCGATTAAAAGCGTTGGTGATTTATCTAAAGGTGCAACCATGGTTGTGACTTTAGAACCATGTAATCACACGGGAAGCACTGGTCCGTGCACCCAAGCAATTATTGATTCTGGAATATCAACCGTTGTCTTTGCCGTAAAAGATCCAAATGCAATTGCAGCTGGCGGAGCAGATGCTTTGCGTGCTGCAGGAATTAAAGTTATTGATGGAGTTCTTACTAAGGAAGCTTCATATGCAAATCGGGCTTGGCTGACCAAAATCATAAAGAGCCGCCCTTACTTTGTCTGGAAGGTTGCAACAACTCTTGATGCCAAAATTGCGGCGTCAGATGGAACTTCGAAGTGGATTAGCAACGAAGTTTCTAGAAACGATGTTCAAAGGTTGCGCCGCGAATCTGATGCGATATTGGTTGGGACAAATACAGTGGTTTCGGATGACCCACATTTGATTCCACGAGGTGAATTTTCTGGATATTCACGAAACCCAATCCGGGTGATCTTTGGCGAGAACGATTTACCAACCAATTCTAAAGTTTTCGATAGCGCTGCAGAAACTGTTCACATTAAGTCTCGGGATCTAAACAAGTTGGTTTCTAAGTTAAATGAATTAGATATCAATCAAGTCTTTGTTGAAGCTGGTTCAAAGTTGACAAGTGCGATGGTGACCGCAGGATTGATGGATGAACTTGTTATCTACCAAGCGCCAGCACTTCTTGGATCAGGGAAGTCTTTCTTTGCAGATGAATCAAAGTCAACAATTGAAGATCAGATGCGCCTACAACATGTCAGTACCGAAGTCTTGGCTGGCGATATTAAATCGGTCTATCGGATTGGGGCTGGTGTCTGATGTTTACTGGACTTATCGCAGAACTTGGATCGATTACTGCAATTGATAAAGGCGCAGATTCGGCAGTATTCAAGATAAATGCACCTGGGCTTATTTCTGAGATTAACCTAGGAGATTCGGTTGCGGTAAATGGAGTTTGTTTAACTGCGACTTCAGTATCGGGCACAGAATTTACGGCCGATGTAATGATTCAAACTCTGTCACTTACCTCTTTGGCAAAGATTGCTGCTGGAAACCCGGTAAATCTAGAACTTGCTGCACAATTAAATGCCCGTATGGGTGGACATATGGTCCAGGGCCATGTCGACGGTGTTGCAACTGTTATTGGTTTAACACCTGGCGAAAAGTGGGCACAGTTCGATATTAAAGTGCCAGAACATTTGAGCAAATACATAGTTAATCAAGGCTCGATCTGTATCGATGGAGTTTCGCTAACTGTTGGCAATATCGATGATGCAACAAGTGTCGTCACAGTTTGGTTGATCCCAGAGACTTTAGAGCGCACCAACTTGTCTTCGAAGAAGCCAGGGGATTTAGTGAATGTTGAAGTTGATGTGCTTGCTAAGTATGTCGAGAGATTGCTTGCCAAGGGAGATAAGTGATGAGTGATTTCAAAGGTGCACTAGAAGACTTTAAGAACGGTAAATTCTTGATTGTCACAGATGATGCCGACCGCGAGAACGAGGGCGATTTAATCCTGCTGGCACAGAGCGCAACGACAGAACAACTTGGCTTTATGGTGCGCCATACATCAGGCGTTATTTGTGGAGTCATAACTGAAGAGATCGCGAAGCGTTTGAAGTTGCCGATGATGGTTGCGCGAAATGAAGATAGCCACGAAACCGCTTTTACAGTTTCAGTGGATTTAATCGCTGGTAGAACAACCGGTATCAGTGGCGAAGAGCGTGCAAATACTCTGCGCGCGATGGCAAACCCAAATGCCAAGGCATCAGAATTTCTGCGCCCTGGACATATCTTCCCTCTTGTTGCAGTAGCTGGTGGCGTGCACGAGCGCGGTGGGCATACCGAAGCTGGTGTTGCCTTGTGTGAATTAACTGGTTCATATCCAGTTGCTGTTATCTCTGAACTTGTGAATGACGACGGTTCAATGATGCGGGGAGCGGCCCTAGAAGAATTTGCGGCCAAGCATTCGATAAAAAAGATAACGATTGAAAATATTAAGGCGCATGTCGAGAAGAAGATCGTCAAAAGAAAGATTGATTTTCAGTGGGCCAAATTGCCAATGGGCGATAAAGATTGGCGAATCGCAACATTCACTTCTCGCAATGGCGCCGAACATGCAATCTTGGCACTTGGAGAATTGAGCGCTACAAACTTATTAAGTCGTATTCATTCTGAATGTTTAACTGGCGATGCCTTCGGTTCGCTGCGCTGTGATTGCGGGCCTCAATTGATGCAAGCAATAAGTGAGATTGAAGAACGTGGTTCTGGATTGGTTATTTATCTGCGAGATCACGAGGGCCGAGGAATCGGGCTGAGCGAGAAAATTCGCGCCTATGGCCTACAAGATCTTGGTCAGAATACTTTGGAAGCAAATATTTCACTTGGCCATGGTGTCGATGAGAGATCTTATGTCGACGCCATTGAAATCTTTAGAGCACTTGGAATCACCGAAGTTGAATTGCTTACAAATAATCCTGACAAATTAGCTGCATTCGAAGGTTCTGGAATCAACTACAAGGGGCGCAAACTTCAGGTTGTCGCAAACGAATTTAATCGTAAGTATCTAGAAACCAAGCGCGATTTATTAAGTCACTCGTTAGGAGAAATCTAATGGCCGGAAAATCCCCAGATTTAGCGATGAAGAATTTCAGCAATCTAAAAGCTGTTGTTATAAGTGCATCTTGGCATCCAGAGATCTGCCAATCATTAATCTATGGCGCAGTTCGTGGTTTTGAAAAATCTGGCATCACTAACGTTGAAGTTCGTAAAGTTTCTGGTTCATTCGAACTTCCACTTGCGGCGCAACTTGCCTTAGATTCTGGCTTTGATGTCGCAGTTGTGGTTGGTCTGGTTCTTCGTGGGGAAACCCCCCACTTTGATTATGTCTGCCAAGGTGTAACAGCAGGGATCATGGATGTTTCGCTAAGCCGATCCAAGCCAATCGGTTTTGGGGTTCTGATGTGCGACACCATCGAACAGGCAAATGCGCGCGCTGGTTTTGCCGATAGCTTTGAAGATAAGGGTTTTGATAGCGCGATAGCTGCGCTAAGTGTTTT
>CAMCPZ010000075.1 GCA_945876865.1 Bifidobacterium breve
CCGATCGCATTTCTAGCAGCATTCTTCGTCTTTACCCGGCAAGCCAATACCGCAGCATTTTTATCTATCAAGGATCAACTTGGTGCAGGTGCTTCGGTCTTGATGGCGATTCGCAAAGGATTTACAACAACTACAGCAGTCAGTGTTGCTCGTAACCAAGATATGGTGCACCGAAGTGTCGGTCGCGCAGGCATCGTTCTCGTAGGAGAAGGTAGCCCCGCAGTTAAACAACTTTTGCTAGATGAGCGTCGCAAGATGGAGCGCTTTATCCCAGGTGTTGCACTAACCGAAGTAATTGTTGGTGAAGGTGCTGGTCAAGTTCCACTTCGTAAACTACAGAAGCATCTAAAGAAGTTGCCAAAGAAACTTAATAAAGTTCAATTGCGAGAACTTCGCAGTCGAATCAAAGCTGTTGGCGGATTGAATATTCCAATTCCTAAAGGACCAATGGCAATGAATCGAAATGCGAAGATACCAAAGCGCTAATTAAGATTTAGAGTTTCTCACAACTACAGAATTTGCGACCCAGTCATGCAATCCCCTGCCCTCTCGAGTGAAAACTGCTGGAAGCACTAGGCAGATTAGAAACGTTCTGATCAAAACTTTCCGGGCCGGCACAACTCCATAATTTGTAAAATCCACCACTCGCATACGCAGTATCCGCTGACCTGCTGAAGCCTGCTGCAAAGTGGTCAAAATACTGACCTGGATGAAGAAGATAACTAGCGTGCTGATCGACCTAGATCCGAATCCCACCAGGCTCGAGATGAGCAGACACATCAGCCAATCGATAATCAGAGCCAGAAATCGACGGCCCGTGCCTGCTTTAACCATCCGCCAAGGCTATCTGTTCCTATATCTTCGTGAGCCGCAGCCCCGCCTGAAAGGTGAAACATAAATGTAACAATTCGGTTAACCGTTTTTTACGTTGACCACCTATATTTTCCCCATCACCAACCAGATTGGCAGGCGCAGCGAAGCACCTGTCCAAGTGCGACTAATCCTAAATCGGGAGAGAAATGTTTAAGAATTCTGCAGAAGTTTTTGCTTACATCAAGAAAGAGAATGTAAAGCTTGTTGATGTTCGCTTTATCGATCTTCCAGGTATCCAGCACCACTTCAACGTTCCAGTTGAATCATTTGACGAAGCAGTTTTTACTGACGGTCTGATGTTCGACGGTTCTTCAATCCGTGGTTTCCAAGCAATTCATGAATCAGATATGAAGTTACTTCCTATTCCAGAATCAGCGTTCATCGATCCATTCCGTGATGT
This sequence comes from Bifidobacterium breve, assembly GCA_945876865.1. Classification (GTDB taxonomy): domain Bacteria; phylum Actinomycetota; class Actinomycetes; order Nanopelagicales; family Nanopelagicaceae; genus AAA044-D11. Next base: position 1,274 of record CAMCPZ010000075.1, read on the forward strand.
TAAAACTTTGGTAATCCTCTTCTCAGTTCACAACCCAGTAGATGGTTCGCCGTATTCACGTGACCCACGTGGCGTTGTAGCAAAGGCAGTTAAATACTTACAGGGAACTGGAATTGCAGATACCGCTTTCTTCGCACCTGAAGCTGAATTTTATGTTTTCGATGCAATCCGTTTTAAGACTGGCATGAACGAGTCTTATCACCACATCGATTCCTATGAGGGCGCATGGAATACCGGGGTTGAATACGATCCAGATGGCACACCAAACCGTGGGTATCGCACACGCATCAAGGGTGGATACTTCCCAGTTTCTCCAACAGATCAATTCGCAGATCTTCGCGATCAGATGGTTATGAAACTTGGCGAAGCCGGACTTCTAGTCGAGCGTTCACACCACGAAGTGGGAACTGCAGGACAGATGGAAATTAACTATCGCTTCTCAGATATTTTGAATGCTGGCGATGATGTCATGAAGTTCAAATACATCATTAAGAACACTGCATGGGAAGCTGGTAAGACAGCTACATTCATGCCAAAGCCACTGTTCGGTGATAATGGTTCAGGAATGCACGTTCACCAATCACTCTGGAAAGATGGCAAGCCATTGTTCTTCGGTGATGGATACGGCGATCTTTCAGATATGGCTCGTTGGTATATCGGTGGACTTCTGAAGCACGCACCTTCATTGCTTGCATTCACCAACCCAACAGTTAACTCATATCGTCGCTTAGTTCCAGGATACGAAGCTCCAGTAAATCTTGTTTACTCAGCTCGTAACCGTTCTGCATGTATTCGTATCCCAATCACTGGTTCGAATCCAAAGGCAAAGCGCATCGAGTTCCGTTGCCCAGATCCATCATCAAACCCATACCTAGCATTCGCTGCAATGCTTATGGCCGGACTAGATGGAATCCAAAATAAGATCGAGCCACCAAAGCCAGTTGATAAAGATTTGTATGAACTAGAGGGCGATGAAGCTGCTTCTATTCAACAAGTCCCAGGCTCACTTGATGCGGTTCTAGATAATCTAGAAGCTGATCATGAGTTCCTACTAAAGGGTGGCGTATTCACCAAGGATCTAATCGATACTTGGATTACTTGGAAGCGTAAGGAAGAAGTGGATTACGTCCGCTTGCGTCCACATCCAGCAGAGTTCGAGCTTTACTTCGATCTCTAAGAAGTCGTGTTAAAAAAGCCCTCCGAGAAATTGGGGGGCTTTTTCCTTTAACTTTAGCTTTGAATTAAAGCGAGAATCCAACGGGTAGTTCGAGACGGTTCTCACTTAGTAATTTTGAATCGCTAAGAATCGTCTTGGTATCACCATCGGCAACAACAATGCCCCCAGATAAAATTATTGATCGCTCGCAAAGTTCGTACGCATAAGGAATATCATGTGTGACCATCAGAATTGTGATTTCCAGCGAACGCAAAATATCTGCCAATTCTCTTCGGCTCGCAGGATCAAGGTTTGAAGATGGTTCATCTAAAACCAAAATCTCTGGCTTCATAGCAAGAACTGTTGCAACTGCAACTCTTCGCCTCTGACCAAAAGAGAGGTGGTGTGGTGGACGTTCTTTAAATTCAGACATGTGCACTAGCGCTAGTGCTTGGTCAACTACTGCATCAAGTTCTGCTCCGCGAATTCCCATGTTGTAAGGACCGAATGCAATGTCTTCACCGACGGTTGGCATGAAGAGCTGATCGTCGGGATCTTGAAAAACAACACCAACCTTGCCGCGAATCCGGCGCAAGAGATCTTTATCCTTTGTATCAATTACCTCACCAGCAACACTGACACTTCCATGTTCTGCCGGATGAATACCATTCATATGCATTACTAAAGTTGTTTTACCGGCACCATTTGGCCCAAGGATTGCAACACGTTCGCCACGCTCTACCCGCAGATTCACGCCGAAGAGCGCTTGATTCCCGTCCGGATAAGCAAAGGCCAGATCTTCGATTAATAGGCTTGGCGCGATTGTCATTATTTATCCGATCACTATTGTTGAGATAAGTATAAAAAACGCAAAGAGTGGAAGCGCAAGACCTTGTAACCAAATCTTAAACGACGCACCTTCGCTCTGGTCATGTGGAAGTACTCCGCTATATCCACGAGAAAGCATTGCAAGGTGCACGCGTTCACCGCGTTCATAGGATCGAATAAAGAGCGCAGATGCAGCGATAGCGATGACTTTCCAATCCTTCAATCCGGTCGCAATAAAACCACGTGATTCACGGGCGACTTTCATTCGCTCCATCTCATCGCTAATTACATTGACATAGCGCAACATAAAGGCGGCAATCTGAACCATTAACTTGGGTAGGTGCAACTTCTCTAATCCGCGTAAAAGCTCGCGCGCAGTAGTGCTTGTTGAAAGAATGACAGCGCTCAAGACGCCCAGGGTTCCCTTTGCAACAATTCCTGCCGCCGCCAACAGGCTTTCACGATAGAGATTAAGTGGGCCCACTTCAAAACGCTCACCAGTTCCAAAAAATGGCATGAGAATTGCAAAGAGAATAAATGGAATTTCGATCAACGATCGTTTAAGTAGCGTAGGCGTCGGAATTTTGGCAATGAGCGAGACTAGAAAAATCGCTACAAAGTAGGCAATAAATGCCTGCCATTGAGTAATGGGCGTTGAAGCAGCAACGATGATGAAAGTAAGAACCGCCATGATCTTTACATGCGCTGGCAGGCGATGAACTAAGGAATGGCGATGTAGGTAGAGTCTTTCTCCTACATCATGGCCATGATGATGCTGGAGCTCTGTTTGTGTTTTTACAGCTTACTCTTATTGAATCGACGCAACCCGTAAAAGATTGCAAATGAAATAGCAGCGGTTGCTCCGACACCGATT
>CAMCPZ010000076.1 GCA_945876865.1 Bifidobacterium breve
AATGCCCCCCTAGCTCAGTCGGTAGAGCGTTTCCATGGTAAGGAAGAGGTCAACGGTTCGATTCCGTTGGGGGGCTCGATTACAATTAGGTTTGTGTTGAAATAACTTTTCAATATAAATCCTTGGCGGGATAGCTCAGCTTGGTAGAGCAAACGGCTCATAATCGTTGTGTCGCCGGTTCAAATCCGGCTTCCGCTACTCGTGAAAATGCTCGTATTTTCGCAAATTGCGTAGGTTGAAGTAACCTAGCGCTCTTAATTCAAGTCTTTAACCGCAAGAAAAATGAAGGAGCACGACTATGGCAAGCAAGAGCGCGGATGTACGCCCAAAGATCACAATGGCCTGCGTAGAGTGCAAAGAACGTAACTACATCACAAAGAAGAATCGCCGCAACGATCCAGATCGACTAGAACTTAAGAAGTTCTGCCCACGTTGCAAGCTTTCAACAACACACCGCGAGACTCGCTAATCCGATGTTGAATCCCGACTTAGTCGGGCGCACTTTTACTAGTGCCGATTCTGTAACTGTCACTAAAGATGCAATCCAAAAATTTGCCGAAGTAATTGGCGAAACAAATTTTGAAATTGCTCCACCAACATTTTCGATTTCCATAACGCTAGAACAATCCCAAAGCTTGCTTCAAGATAGCGGCCTTGATTGGACACGAGTAGTCCATGGGGATCAAAAATTTGAAATCAAAAGACCAATAGTTGCCGGCGATGTTCTCCACTGCTCATCGACCATCGAGAGCGCTCGCAACGTTGCTGGTAACGAAATCGTCACGGTTCGCTCTGATTTAAATTCAGCAACCGAGTTAGTAGTTTCTACCTGGTCAACCCTGGTTGTGCGAGCATGAATAAAATTGAAGTTGGCGCTGAACTTGCTCCAAAGTCTTTTCTAATCAATCGTAAGTTATTAGTTGAATATGCAGATGCCAGTGGCGATCAAAACCCAATCCACCAAGATGAAGCTTTTGCAAAATCTGTTGGGTTACCAGATGTTATTGCGCATGGGATGTTGACGATGGCACTAGCGGGAAAATATCTATCAGATATTTCTGGCAGTCAGAGTGTTCTTGAATTCTCTGCCAAATTTATTAAGCCAGTAGTTATCCCTGCAGATACTGATGTCGCACTTGTGATTTCTGGCAAAGTGACTGAAGTCAACAATGGAATTGCAAAAATTGAGCTCTTGGCTATGTGTAATGAAGTTAAAGTCTTGGGCATGGCAAAAGGTGTGATAAAAATCTGATGAGCGCCCCATTCAAGGTCTATAAGCGAATCGGCGATCTGCGCAAGTTAAGCGCAAAGGATTTCTCGGCAACAATTCTTATTTATGCCGATGGATTTATCGAAGATGCAATAACCTCAATTAATGCCGCAAAGGCGAATTCAGCTGATGACATTGCTATCTATCTTTTAATTTCGGGAACTCCAGATCTTTGTGACGTTGCCTCACTGATAGATGAGCGCACTTATGTTGTTCAAATCACTGAAGGTGTGGGCTGGGGCGAGGGTATGAATGCCCTAATAAAATTGGCAAATTCGCCATATGTAATAGTCATGGATCCATCCACAATATTTACCGGTGATGCGATTACTCCTACGATTTCAAAATTATCGACGAAGGAATTTAGTGCAGTTGGTTGGCGAGGTGGTCTGGTCAATATCGAAGATGACTGGCGCAGTGTTGACGATAAAGGGGATGGCGAAGTAGATGTCCTATTTAGTTATTTCTTGGGTTTAAATCGTGAACATGCACTTGAAGCCGGTGCATTTAATATCCGTGCAATTTATTATCGCAATGCTGATATGGAATTTGGTCTAAAGCTTCGTCAGGCCCAAGGTCGACTCTGGCAGTTAGAACTTCCGTTAAAGCAGGAGCGCCATCACGGTTATCACGACACAGATCCAACTTACCGAGATGAACAATCAAAGAAGAACTATGACCGAATCCTTCAAAGGTTTAGGGGCAAGACCGAAATATTGTCGCCACGCAGGTAACCTTGGCTTATGGCTGCGAATGAGTTGGCGAACTTCACAACGCTTGGTGTTGGTGGACCAGCTACGAGAATTATTCTTGCGAAGAGCGAAGAAGAGTTAATTTCAGCGGTTAAAGCCTGTGATGAATCAAAAGAACCATTACTAATTCTTGGTGGCGGTTCAAATATTTTGGTGAGTGACAATGGATTTGTTGGCACCGTAATTAAAGTAGAGACCAGCGGGAACTCCTTTGAAATTGATGCCTGCAGTGGTGGAACTCTGACGGTTAGCGCTGGCACCGATTGGGATGAGTTTGTTGCTTTCACAATTGAAAAAGGGCTAGCAAATCTCGAATCACTAAGTGGAATTCCAGGAACTGTTGGCGGCTCTCCAATTCAAAACATTGGCGCATATGGTCACGAAGTTTCCGAAGTAATTGCGCGGGTTCGCACCTTTGATCGCAAGAATCAAGAGGTAAAGACATTTACCGCTAGTCAGTGTGAATTCGGGTATCGAAGTTCTATCTTTAAAAGTGAAGCCAATCGATATGTAATTTTGGATGTGACCTTTCAATTACGAATCGGCGAAGGATCTCTGCCAATCGGTTATGCCGAGCTAGCAAAGGAACTTGGAGTTGAAATTGGTGCCCGAGTCGCAATCCCAAAGGTTCGAGAGGCAGTCTTAAAATTGCGAAGCGCTAAAGGAATGTTGCTTGGTCAGGGAATTAAATCTGCCGGTTCATTCTTTATGAATCCAATTCTAGATAAGAAGATTGCCGATGAATTACCGAGCGATGCTCCTAGATGGCCAATGTCAGATGGCCGAGTTAAGACTTCGGCAGCTTGGTTGATGGAACATGCAGGTGTAAGTAAAGGCGATCAACTAGCCGGTGCGCAGATTTCACCAAAGCATGTTCTCGCACTTTCAAATGCCGGTAATGCAACAGCTAAAGATTTAATTGAATTAGCAAAAAGCGCTCAAGAGAAAGTGCGCGCAAAGTTTGGAATCACTCTGCAAACAGAGGTGCAATTAGTGGGCTTAATCCTTTAAGCTATTTAGCTTCGCCAAGAAGTTTTGCTACGCGACCAATTCCTTCGACGATATCTTCATCACCAAGTGCATATGAGAAGCGTAGATAACCAGAAGGTCCAAATGCTTCACCAGGCACTGCAGCAACTTCAACTTCATCCAGAATTAGTGTTGCAAGTTCAGCAGAAGTTTGTGGCCGCTTCCCACGGATCTCTTTACCTAAAACACCCTTAACTGATGGATAAACATAGAACGCACCAGTAGGCGTAGGACAGGTAACTCCAGGAATTTTATTTAAGAGATCAACGATTAATTTACGCCGACGATCAAATGCAACGCCCATTTCATGCACTGCCGTTAAATCACCCGTAAGAGCAGCAATTGCAGCACGTTGGGAAACATTTGAAACGTTTGAAGTTAAATGTGACTGGAGATTTGTTGCGGCCTTAATTACATCTTTGGGACCAATCATCCAACCAACTCGCCAACCAGTCATTGCATAAGTCTTTGCAACACCATTAATGATCAGAGTTTGATCTGCCAGTCCTGGAACTACAACCGGAAGACTTGGGGCAGTAGCACCGTCGTAAAGTAAGTGTTCGTAAATTTCATCTGAAATTATCCAGATACCATGTGCGAGCGCCCATTCCCCAATGGCTTTTACCTGTTCGGCAGAATAGACCGAACCAGTTGGATTTGATGGCGAGCAGAACAAGAGGGCTTTGGTCTTTTGGGTTCGTGCTGCTTCAAGTTGTTCAACTGTTACTAAATAGTTCTGCGATTCATCGGCAAAAACTTCTACAGAGATTCCACCAGCAAGCTTGATGCATTCTGGATAAGTGGTCCAGTAAGGAGTGGGCAAAATGACTTCATCGCCTGGATCAATAATTGAAGCGAAAGATTGATACACGGATTGCTTGCCACCATTTGTGACAAGAACTTGGTCTGCAGTAATTACATAATTTGAATCGCGAAGAGTCTTTGCAACAATTGCATCACGCAGTTCTGGAAGACCAGGTGTTGGTGTGTAACGATGATTTGCAGGTTTCGCTGCTGC
>CAMCPZ010000077.1 GCA_945876865.1 Bifidobacterium breve
TTCGAAGATTGGGCTGGCTCGCAAAAATCTTTTCTGATGGAGAATTTCTACCGTTTGCAAAGATCTCGACTTAACATCCTGATCGAAAAGGGCAAACCAACTGGTGGCGCCTGGAACTTCGATAAAGAGAATCGTCTGCCACCACCAAAAAAATATGAGGGTCCAGCTTATTTAGAACATGAGCGCGATCAGATTGATTTGGAGGTTGCAACAGAACTTGGCTACACCCCCACAACAACTTGGGCAACAACCAGGGCTGGCGCACTTGCTCAGTTAAAAAACTTTATTGATAATCATTTTGCCGAATTTGGCCCGCTCGAAGATGCAATGACAACAGATAATTGGGCGCTCCATCACTCACTTATATCGCCTTATCTAAATAACGGCTTACTGCATGCCGAAGAAGTTATTGCCGCAGCAATCAAAGCCTTTGATGCCGGCAAGGTCCCAATCGAATCTTGCGAGGGTTTTATCCGCCAAATTATTGGTTGGCGCGAATATGTAAACGGTATGTATTGGTTTCTGGCTCCGGATTACCGCGAGAACAATCAACTAAAGGCCACTCGCAAATTACTTCCGCTCTTCACGGATTCCAAAAAAACCAAGATGAATTGCATAAGGCAAACGGTCAGCGATATCGAAGAACGTGCCTGGGTTCATCACATTCCACGCCTTATGCTTCTAAGCAACCTAGCCTTAATCACTGGCACTAATCCGCAACAGTTTCTAGATTGGATGCGTGAAGTCTTTATCGATGCCAGTGAATGGGTAATGGTTCCGAATGTAATTGGTATGGGTGTGCACGCCGACGGCGGCGCGATGATGACAAAGCCATATGCAGCAGGTGGTGCCTACATCTCGCGTATGAGCAACTACTGCAAGGGCTGCGAATACAACCCAAAACTTCGCATCGGTGAAAGTGCTTGTCCATTTACAACTTTGTATTGGGATTTCCTTGATCGCCACCGAGAAACGTTTGTTAAGAACCACCGCATGAGCCAACAAGTTTTTGGATTGAATCGGTTAAGTGATTTACCAGAACTAAAGGTGCGCGCCCAAGAAGTTTTAAAGGGTCTAGAGCGCGGAACTATTTAAGGCTTTAGCAACCGCGAGAGCAGCTTTACTGGCGCCGAACTTCGATTACGGGCCACCCACTGATATCCAATTCGGCCAAGTGGCCCAGATAAGGCAATTAGCAAAGATAAAACCTTGTTCCCTCGGCGACGAAGCAAGAAAGCAACCGCCTTAGCCCCGCGGAATATTTTTGCATCTGCAAGCACAAAAACTTCGCGAGAGCATTGGTCAAAAGTTAAGTTGAACTTCGAGAGAACAGTTGTATGAAAATCTAGAGCCTTAATCTTTAACTTCTTCTCAATCCAAAAAATGGAGTTCTTGCATAGCTCGCAATTGCCATCGTAAATAACAATTATTTCAGTCATGTTGCTTGCGCCAGGCACCGGTGCTCAACAAGGCCCAAACCACCAAAAGCGGTTGGAAGAAGAGTCGAATTAATCTTGCACGATCACTGTTCAATCCGAAGGCATCGATGCCATTTATATATTGGGAGATGTTTCCCCAGAAAATTGCCACAAAGAAAAGTGCGACCAACCGGCCAATTAGCACTCGATATTTCCAGAAGAAAACTAATCCCAGGCCTAACAAGATTTCTACGATGCCAGATGCAATCACCACAAAATCTGCATAGTCTTTAAACAATGATGGGACTTGCGCCTGAAATTCCTGCCGACTGGTGGTCAGATGACCTAAGCCGGCATAAGCAAGCGCAAACCCTAAAACAACTTGAGGAAACCTATGTATTGGTTTCATGCCTTGACTACTTTGTTAATTGCTTTTAAGAAACCTAGTTGTTCTTCACATATTCAGATGCATGAGGAAAACCATTTGCTTCAAGCTTCTCAGCCAGGTCAGCCTTTACAGCTTTAACAACCTTATGTGTTCCATCGCAGTTCTTCTCTTCATCTCTTGTGTAGCCACATTGACAAGCGCCCATGAAATTCTCTTTTCTATTTAGCGGTAAAGAAATTCTATCTAACTTTTATTACTCGAAATCGCCGCCTCGGCCAGTGATTTTCTTCTTGCTTCGCGCAGGACGTTCATACGCAATAAGCAAGGAGAAAAGAGCCAAGGCAAAGGCGCCGATAACAATAAATTTTGCCACTTAATTATCCGAGAACTGCCCAGACGACAAGTGCAAAGATTGCAATTCCCAAACCAACAATTGCAATTGCTGACAGCGATAGTAGGCCGCGAGATTGTGCGATGCGCTTTGCAAGTTCTGACGAGTTCTCAATTCGCTTTAGATCAATGAGAAGAACTTCAGCCTCGCGAATTGCAGCGTATTGGGAAATTATTGCAAGAATTCCAGTAGCCGCAGCAACGCCAATTGTTAGGTATTTTGCACCATCAGTTGCGTTCTCGAATACTCCTAGAGCTGCCAATACAAATACGCCGATCAACATAAGTGTTGGTGCGATTTGGGCGTTAATAATTTGTGTGCGCTTTGTGTTCCAAAGTTCTAATAAGCCTTTTTCATCCATAGCGTTCTCCTTGCCGGACTTTTACTCTTATCCCCCGTTTGGGACAAGTTAAAGGTTAAGGCTAAAACCTGAAATTAGCGCGGTCAATATCGAAAGACGCGCGGAATTCACCCAATCTTTAGGTCTATGAGGTGATGTCTTTGTGCGCGAAACGATTTATCGAAAGGGCGAAGAGAATAATTCCCGAGATTGCGCAATAGCTGGCGCCACGAATCATGGTTGACCAATCTATGGTCGAAGCAAGTGCATCGAACCAAGAGAAGGCGTAATGAACCGGCAGCCAATCACGGATTTTGCCGAGGGCTGTGATGGCATCCAGAATATTAAGCAGGATTGAAATACCAACCGCTACTCCAACTGCTCCTAGCGGTGCATCGGTTCGAACGCTTAAGTAAAAAGCTAGACCAGCAACAAAGAGCAGTGAAAATGCTAAATACCCAGTCATGATCGCAATTCTTGAAATTGCAACTGAGTTCTCGAACGTTGCACCAAGCGGAGTCTGAAGTGGCTTGGTTCCAAATGCAATAGTGCCGACAATCCAAGCGGCGATTGGCATCAACAAAATCGCAAAAGCCGACAAGGTAAGACTGACTTTAATCTTTTGAAGTAACAATCTGGTTCGTGGAACCGGCGATGCCAACAGATAACGAAGTGTCGACCACGAAGCTTCACTTGCAACGGTGTCACCGTTAAACAAAGCAATCACTGTTACCAGCAAGAAAGGCGTTGCAAAATACAACATCGTTACCGTGAAGTTTGCGGCGCCAATTGTTGCAAGACCGATTAAATCTGTTGTTCCAGAACCAAGCCGGGTTGGTCCCCCGCTGTTTCCGGACGGTCCAAATTTAACTGCGATTGCAACCAGAATTGGCAGCGAGAGAATAAATGCGTATGCAAAAGCAGTTCGCTTCCGTTTCAATTGACGATAGAGCTCGACCGAATAAGGCAGTGTCTTTGCTGCTGAATAACTCATTTCGCATCCTTTCCGATTACCAAGTCATCGCCGATAAGTTCTAGGAAAATTTCTTCCAGGGTCTCAGATTTACGGTTGCGATTAAGGATCTTCTTCATTGGGCCAAATGCAATTAATTCACCGCGGTGCATCAGCACAACGTGGCTACAGGTTTGTTGAACTTCGGCTAATAAGTGTGACGAAACAATTACGGTGCGACCAGTGGCGGCATAGCGCTTTAGAACATCACGCATTTCGGCAATCTGTTGTGGATCCAGACCATTTGTTGGTTCATCAAGCACAAGAAGATCAGGTGCACCAAGCATTGCTTGGGCAATCGCTAAACGTTGGCGCATACCTTGGCTATAAGAACGCACCTTCTTATCTAAAGCAGTTCCAAGCTTGGTAATTGAAACTACTTCATCAAGATTCTGATCGCCATCGCGACCAATCGAACGCCAGTAAAGCGCTAGGTTTTCGCGGCCTGAAAGATGTGGCAGGAATCC
>CAMCPZ010000078.1 GCA_945876865.1 Bifidobacterium breve
TATGTGGCAACGTCCATACGGCAAACCAATTAACTTTGTAAAAATGGCGAAAACTGGTGTTCGCTTCGTAATGATAAAGGGCGCAGATTCCCAACCATCAGCTGACTCAATTGCTAGAAAATATTTGATTGAAGATCGAAAAGCAGCCCAGGCTGCTGGTTTATATACTGGCTTTTATTACTTTGCATATATTCCTGACACCAAAGTTAAAGCTGAAATAATCGCAGATGCAAAAACGCAAGCGCAGAAAGTTATCTGGCGACTTGGTGAGATTGGTGGTTACACCGAACAAGATTTGCCTGTTGCGCTGGATTTAGAAACAAACTGTGTTCGCAGAGTTTCAGGTATCTGTCAGAAATATGCAAGTCGTGCCCATGTTTCGTTATGGGCAAAAAGTTGGCTAGAGGAAGTAACTCTCAAAACTAAGCGTCTGCCCTTTGTTTATTCATATCCGAATTTCTTACAGAGCGCAAAGGCGCGATCAAAAGATTTTGCGAAGTATCCGTTATGGATCGCAGCATATGGAATTCATCCGGCAGAACCTGCAAATCATCCAGGGATGAAGAGTGTTGGTTGCTTCGTCCACTCGTGGACAAAGTCGGATTGCACTGCTGATTACACTATTTGGCAATACTCATCATGCGGTAAAGGTTCGAAATATGGGGTTGCAAGTTCGAGAATAGATTTAAACGTCTTTAATGGTGGCGAAGAGAAGTTTTATGCTTTAACTAAGGGCGTTTGGAAGCCAGATGATGTTGATCTCCTTCCTTACAATGAAACTACGACGGCAACCTTGTTGTCTAGTTCTAGTTCGATAACGACAAACGACAGTGCGAATTTTGTGGTAGATGCCGTTCGTCCAAATGGCACCCATGTTGTTACTGGTAGCGTGCGATTTGTTTCGGCAGATACAACCGTTAAAACTGGAGAACAACAAGTAATTAGATCTGCATCCGGAAGATGGACTCTGAAAGTTTCTGGACTAACCGCCGGCAGCTATGTTGGATATGTTGAATACTTCGATGAATCAAAGGTCCATGCAAGCGCCGTAATGCCAGTTATGTTCGAAGTAACCCAGGGCCCAACCCCAACACCTAAGCCATCACCAACAAAGAAGCCAGCACCTAAGCCAGTAGATACCTGCGCGGGGCAAATTCGTTATTAAAAGATAACCAAAGATAGAGTTGGCTACTGTGAGCAACGAAAAATCGATCCCGTTAAGCCACGGCATCGTGCGCCAAGATCGCAAGTTAAGTGATGGCCGAACAATCTCTTATTACGATTCAAAGACAGTTGTTCGTGAAGCTGTAGACACTAGACCGGTTGAGAAACGTCCGGGACTTGGTGAACTTAGATTAGATGCGCTTACAAATGAGTGGGTTGTTATGGCAGCACACCGCCAAGCCCGCGCATTCTTGCCGCCAAAAGAATTATGTCCGCTCTGCCCAACTAAACCAGGTCTGCAATCAGAGGTTCCAGAATCTAGTTATGAAGTTGCGGTATTTGAAAATCTTTCACCTTCACTTGCACTTGCCCATAAGGATTGGAAGTTGCCAGCATATGACGGCTTGAATACTCCGATTGTTGATGCCGCTGGCTTCTGTGAAGTTCTTTGCTATACCGATAACCATGAAGCGCACTTTGGAACACTATCGCTAGAACAAATTCGAATTGTTATGGAAGCTTGGCGTGACCGCACCCGCGAAATTTCGAAGTTGCCAAATATCGCTCATATCTTTACCTTTGAAAACCGCGGAGTCGAAGTTGGTGTGACTCTTCACCATCCACATGGTCAGATTTATGCTTATTCATATCTGCCACCAAGAGTTGAGAAGATGTTGCAAATCGCAACAGACCATCTGGCAAAACATTCACGCCCACTTATCACCGACATTATTGCTCGTGAAGTAAAGGATGAAGTTCGAATTGTTGCGCAGAACAGCGACTGGATTGCATATGTGCCATTTGCATCAAGGTATCCCTTTGAAATTCATATCGCACCAAAGGTATTTACTGCTGATCTTGCAGAACTTACAGATGCTCAGGCAGATTCCTTCGGCGCGGTAGCTAAAGAATCTCTACAACGACTAGATGGAGTTTTTGGAATTGAGATGGCATATATGGCATCTTGGCATCAAGCACCTGTTCATGTTGGGCGCAGCGCACTTGGTTTACACCTGCAAATAACAAGTATTCGTAGAGCCCCTGGAAAGTTAAAGTATCTTGCAGGTTCAGAATCTGCGATGCAGGCTTTCATTATGGATCTGAAACCGGAGCAATCTGCTGCACAACTGCGCGATGTAAAAATCTAATGCGCGTTCTGGTCACTGGTGGCGCTGGCTATATTGGTTCAGTCGCAACTGCGATGCTCTTGGAACGTGGTTTTGATGTAACTGTGTTGGATGACTGTTCTACCGGTCACCGCGATGCAGTTGTGGCTGGTGCTAAATTTATTGAAGGCTCAGTTTCAAGCGAAGAATCTCTTGCATTTGCGCTATCTGGTTGTGAGGCAGTCTTTCACTTTGCCGCAAAGTCTTTAGTCGGAGAGTCAGTTGAAAAACCGGACCTTTACTTTGATGTAAATGTGAACGGAACTAAGAATTTACTTAAGCAGATGTCCCTTGCAAAGATTTCAAAATTAGTTTTCTCATCAACGGCAGCAACCTATGGCGAACCTGAAGTAATCCCAATTAGTGAAAGCGCTAAGACCGATCCAACTAGTCCATATGGTGCAACTAAATTGGCAGTAGACAAGCTGATCACCGAAGAAGCCAAATCTGGTTTAGCGGCAATAAGCCTTAGATACTTCAATGTGGCTGGCGCATATAAATCAAAGTTTGGGTGGTTGGCCGAGCGCCACAACCCAGAGACCCATCTGATTCCTAATTTATTACGTTCGACAGTTGATAATTCAATTAAAATTTTTGGCGACGATTGGCCAACAAAAGATGGCACCTGTATCCGAGATTACATTCATGTGGCTGATTTGATCGATGCTCATATTCTTGCCCTAGAGAACTTAGCTCCAGGCAAACACCAGATAATTAATCTCGGAAGTGGCAGCGGATATTCAGTGGCCGAAGTTATTAGCGCGGCAACCAAAGTTTTAGGAAGAGCAATTCCAGTCGAAATCACTTCCAGAAGATCTGGAGACCCAGCAGTTTTGGTTGCAGATATTTCACTGGCTGGGCAGGCTTTAAAGTGGAGACCAAAATTTGATATCGAAAAGATGGTCAGCGATACCTGGGAATCGGCGAATGCACAATATCGCAAGTAAGTTTCAGGAAGTTTTTGGCACCGCTCCAGAAATCATCGCAAGTGCACCAGGGCGAGTAAATCTGATTGGCGAACATGTCGATTTCTTAGATGGGTTTGTCCTCCCCTTTGCAATCTCTGACTCAACCACTGTCGCAATAGCTAGAACATCTAACAATAAAATTCGATTAGCTTCAGTTCAAAAACGAGGCAAGGTTTCAACTATTGATTGTGCGGACATTGCGCCAAAGAGTGGCGAGGCTTGGACGCGTTATCCAATTGGCGTTCTCTGGTCACTTGGAATTACATCTGGAATGGATATCTTGATTGATGGCCAAGTTCCATTGGGCGCTGGGCTCTCTTCCAGTGCAGCTCTTGAATGTGCCGTGGCTACAGCGATAAACGATTTATTTAATCTGGGTCTAACGCTTCCTGAATTAGCACTGGCCGCCCAACGTGCTGAAAATGTCTATGTTGGCATGCCCTGTGGAATTATGGATCAATC
>CAMCPZ010000079.1 GCA_945876865.1 Bifidobacterium breve
AGATCTAGGCCTCGGATACGAACTTGAAGCTATCGCCGCAGTAATTATCGGAGGAACTTCACTTCTTGGTGGTAAGGGAACAATCAGCGGAACCATTATTGGCGCCTTGATTATGTCGGTTCTAGTTAATGGACTTCGTATTCTCGAGCTTCAGCAAGAGTGGCAGTATGTAATTACAGGCATCGTAATCGTCCTTGCGGTTTGGGGAGATAACGTTCGTCGTCGTAGAACCGGAGAAATTAGCTAGCGATTCATCTTGCGCGGGCTCAAACCCGCGCTTACCCTTAAGTAATTGAAAAACCCAGAGGGGGCACCGTGAAGTTTAAATCAGTCAAAGGTTTACTCACGAAAGATGAGTCGTTAATCCCAGTTTCTTTCATAGATAAACTCGAAGATATCTTGCATGGTTTTCTTGGAATACTGCTTTTCATTATTTCAATCCTGGCCGCTGGCTACAGTTTGCAGCGCTTGATTGAGACTCGCCCATTCTTCCCACTAGGAATGATTCAGGCAATAAATGACATTCTCTTTGTTGTAATTATTCTGGAAATAATGAGAACTGTAATTGTTCGTTTCACTGATGGGATCTTCCAATTAGATAGCTTTTTGATCATCGGCGTAATTGCAGCCGTTCGACATATTCTTACTGTCGGCGCATCTCTTACTATGGAGAAGGAGAAGACAACCGAATACTTCAATCGAGCTTTAATTGAAATGGGTGTTAATACTGGAATTGTTCTGGCACTTGTCTTTGCGCTCTTCTTATCTCGTGCGGCTCGCAAAGGTAACCCTGTCAAGTAATCCTCCCGCTAGCCTAGCTCGCATATTTTTGGCAGATTTTTCAGGAAAAATCATTGAAAGAATTGTGGTTAAAAGGTAGCCTTCCAACCTTGTCGCAACTAGATTTGCGTCTTAACCTAGCTAGCGAGGAGTGAAATTTAAGTTATGTCAGATTTCATCCAATATTTTTTCAACGGCCTCGTTGTTGGTTGCATCTTTGCAATAGCTGCCGTTGGAATTTCGCTTCTTTACAGCGTGCTCAGGTTGGTAAATTTTGCAGCTGGTGACTTCTTAACACTTGGCGCATTTATAACTTATTTTTTAAGCGTTACTTTAGAACTAAATTTTTTCCTTTCAATAATCGTTTCAATGCTTGCAGGTATGGGAATAAGTTGGTTCTTAGAGTTAGTTCTATGGCGAAATTTGCGACGTAATAAGGCAGGAACTCTGGCTCTATTCTTAGTAGCGACTGGCGTGGCGCTAATGTTGCGACCAATTATTCAATTTGTATTTGGCACAGAAACACGTAAGTTCAATATTGACATTCTCAAAACCTACGACTTCTTTGGCGCCCGAATTCCACAAACCCAATTACTGGTTTTAATCTTCGCATCAGCATCGATTCTGACTATCGCTCTCTTCATCGCGAAGGCGCGAATTGGTAAAGATATGCGTGCGTATGCCAACAATCCCGGTCTTGCTTCAGTTTCAGGAATCAATGTGGATCGCGTAGTTCTTGCTACTTGGTTAATCTCTGGTGCGCTTGGATCACTTGCCGGAGTTTTCCAGGGACTTGTTCAAGGTCAATTCAACAATGCAATGGGAGAGAGTTTGCTCTTATCTTTCTTCGCCGCAGTAGTGCTCGGCACTATTGGTGATGCTTACGGTGCTTTAGCCGGTGGATTGCTTCTCGGATTGATCATGGAGCTTTCACAGTTAAGTATTTTCTTTGGCGGGGTGCCAAGTAATTACAAGCCCGTTGTGGCGTTTGCGACTTTAGTTCTGGTCCTTCTATTTAAGCCTGAAGGAATCTTTGGCTACCGAGCGAGAAAGGTCTAGTCATGGAAGCGTTTATTCAACCAGGGTTTTGGATATTTGTTTTAGCTCTTGCAGGCATTTATGGAATCTTTTCACTAGGGCTTCAAATTCAATATGGTGTTGGCGGAATCATGAATTTTGGCCATGTAGGAATGATGGCGGTCTCGGGCTACACAATTGCAGTTCTTGTAATTAAATATGAGTGGAGTTTTTGGTGGGCCGCACTAGCCGGGGTCATTCTTGCCGCGTTCCTAGGTGCGCTCTTAGGTTTAACAACTTTACGATTAAGTGGCGATTATTTTGCAATTGCCAGTATCGCATTCGCTGAAATTGTTCGATATTGGATTCTAAATACTGACAACGTTACTGGCGGAACTCAAGGAACTCTTGCGATTCCAAGTCCTAATGGATTTTCAAGCTACACCGACAAGCCTGATGTAATTTTGACTTGGATTTCAGATCGCTTGTATCCACTTATTGGCGACGAAGCTTCGCGTGATTTATCAATGGTTCTGGTTGTCTGGCCATTTTTCGGTCTGTTCATCTGGCTTTCTTCAAGGTTGCAGAAAACATCTTGGGCAAGAGTCCTACGTGCCACTCGAGAAGATGACGATGTTCCACGTTCGCTTGGTAAGAATGTATTTCGTTTTAGACTTCAGACTTTGATTATTGGTTCAGTCTTCGGTGGTCTTGCAGGAGTATTTTGGTCGGTGCAATTTGCGCTACTGGCCCCAGAAGATTTCCTCCGAATCGTAACTTTCTATGGCTGGATGATTCTGATTCTTGCCGGTGCGACTCGAGTAAAGGGCCTCTTTGTTGCAGCAATTTTCTTCGGCTTCCTGTATGGCGCAACCAGATTCTTAGAATTTTGGCCGCTCTCACTCCTTTCATCACCAGAAAGAGCATATCTTCGTGTCTTCTTGATTGGTCTAGTTATCGTCTTGCTTATGGTCAAAAGGCCTCAAGGCTTATTTGGTAAACGCCAAGAAATGATTTTGGAGTAAGCATGGAAACTACAAACACACTTGATTCAGCAGTATTGGATGTAAGAAATATTTCAGTAAGTTTTGGTGGAGTTAAGCCAGTTCAGAACGTTAGCTTTACCATTAAGGAAAATTCTTTTACCTCAGTTATCGGGCCTAATGGCGCGGGTAAAACCTCGCTCTTTAATCTGTTAAGTGGAATGAACAAAGTTGATTCGGGAGAAATCATCTTTAGGGGCGAAGCTATTCAATCAATCCATGCTCACAAGATTGCGCAGAAGGGGCTAGTTCGCACCTTCCAAGGAGCAAAGATAATTAGAAGGCTTACTGTTGCCGAGAATTTAATGATGGCAGTTCAAGGTAATCCCGGAGATAACCTAATGGGCTTTTTAAACCCAAGAGCGCGTAAATCTTTTGAAGCTAAAGCTCGAGAAGAAGCTATGCGCCGGCTTGATCAAGTTGGACTGACAAAGTTTGCCGATGAATATGCTGGAATTCTTTCAGGTGGCCAACGAAAACTTCTTGATTTATCTAGAGCTTTGATGGCAGACCCAAAGATGTTGCTTCTAGACGAACCATTTGCCGGGGTAAATCCAACCTTGGTCGAGAAACTTTTGACTGTGTTGGCCGCACTTAGAAAAGAGCAGTCAATTACCTTCCTGTTAATTGAACATGACCTAGAAACTGTAATGAATATTTCTGATCGAGTAATTGTTATGGCTGATGGAAAGATAATTGCAGATGGCTTGCCAAATTCGATCTACGAAAACGATTTAGTTATTGATGCCTATCTAGGCTCTCGCCGAAAGGATGCTTAGATCGCCATGAATAATTCAAA
>CAMCPZ010000080.1 GCA_945876865.1 Bifidobacterium breve
GCGCCAAATGCGCCGTGGGTTGAGGTATGTGAATCGCCGCAAACAATCGTCATCCCAGGTTGAGTAATTCCAAGTTGTGGGCCAACAACGTGAACAATTCCCTGTTCAACATCACCAAGTGAGTGCAGGCGAACTCCAAATTCTTCACAGTTCTTACGCAAGGTATCAACCTGCAACTTGGAAACTGGGTCTGCAATTGGTTTATCAATATTTAGGGTTGGGACGTTGTGATCCTCGGTTGCAATAGTTAATTCAGGGCGGCGAACTTTACGATTAGCTAAACGAAGACCATCAAATGCCTGCGGGCTTGTTACTTCGTGGATCAAATGCAGATCAATATAAATTAAATCTGGCTCGCCCTCATGTTGGCGAACAATATGATCAGCCCAAATCTTTTCGGCTAACGTCTTTCCCATTACTGCCCCTTAACTTTTTCCAATAAGACTTGCATTTCAAATGCTGAGATGCCAGTATTACATCGTGGACAAGAAGAATAGCGGAGTTGGCGTATTAGATAAAGCCGTAAAGATTCTTGCTTGCCTAGAAGCTGGCCCGCATTCATTATCTGAACTTGTGGCCGCAACCGGAATTGCCCGCCCAACTGCCCACCGATTGGCCGTCGCCCTCGAATTCCACCGTATGGTTTCTCGGGATTACGCTGGCCGATTTGTTCTTGGCCTTCGCTCCTCCGAACTCGCATCCGCTGCCGGCGAAGATCGTTTGCTTGCCGTTGCCGGTGCCGCACTTAGTGCGCTGCGGGATGCGACTGGTGAAAGTTCTCAGCTTTATCGACGCCAAGGCGATCAACGAATCTGTGTTGCAACTGCAGAACGGTTATCAGGACTTCGAGATTCAGTTCCAACCGGAACAGTTTTAACAATGCAAGCCGGATCTGGTGCACAAATACTTCTTGCCTGGGAAGATGCTGACAAACTGCATAGGGCATTGGCGAATTCGAAATTTACTGCAGCATCACTTGCAGCCGTTCGACGTCGCGGCTGGGCCCAATCAGTTGGTGAACGCGAAGCTGGAGTTGCATCTGTTTCGGCACCAGTGCGTGGCCCAAATAACAAAGTTATCGCTGCCGTAAGTATCAGTGGACCAGTTGAAAGACTTGGCCGCCAACCAGGTCGGATTCATGCCGCTGCCGTTGTTGCAACAGCGGCGAGGCTAACTGAGCATTTAGCTAAAAAATAGCGGCGCACAAGCTTTTTTTGCAAGATTCTCGGCTCAAATTACTAAGATTCAATGGTGCAGAGTTCTCCGCAAATTCTTAAGGCTCTCGAAAATGAATCAATTGAGATTCTTCGAGAGACGGCTGCCGGCTTCGCTAAACCAGTAATGCTTTATTCGATAGGAAAAGACTCCTCCGTTTTATTGCACCTCGCACGGAAAGCATTCTATCCAGCTCCCATTCCATTCCCACTTTTGCATATAGATACAACTTGGAAATTTAAAGAGATGATTTCATTTCGAGATGAAATTGCAGGTAAGTACGGTCTAGATTTAATCGTTCATACAAATCAAGATGGCGTAAAAGAAGGCGTCACCCCATTTACACGTGGTATTTCGGAGTACACCCGAATCATGAAAACAGTCGGGCTTAGACAGGCCTTGGATAAATATGGATTTGATGCAGCAATTGGCGGCTCTCGCAGAGATGAAGAGAAGAGCAGAGCCAAGGAACGAATCTTTAGCGTTCGTGAAGCTGGACATCGCTGGAATCCCAGAGAACAACGTCCCGAACTTTGGCGAACTTACAACACCAGGCTTCGCCCAGATCAATCCATGCGAGTATTTCCAATTTCGGATTGGACCGAGTTAGATGTTTGGAACTACATCAGTCTTAATGAAATTCCAATTAATCCGCTCTACTTCGCGAAAGAACGACCGGTTGTTTGGCGCGGTGACCAAATGCTTATGGTTGATGATGAGCGATTCCCGTTGATAAATGGCGAAGTTCCAGAAAATCGCTTAATCAGATTTAGAACTTTGGGTTGCTATCCCCTTACTGCGGCAGTTGAATCAACTGCTACGACAATTTCGGAAGTCCTTGAAGAAGTTTCTGAAGTGAAACTTTCAGAGCGCGCCACGCGGTTAATTGATGGCGACAAAGAAGATTCTATGGAGAAGAAGAAGACTGAGGGCTATTTCTAATGGCTACTCCAAAGGTAAAACCGGTGATCCGCCTCTTAACTTGCGGAAGTGTTGACGATGGAAAATCAACGCTGATCGGCCGTCTACTTGTAGAGACTGACAGCATCCCACACGACACTGTCGCAACAGCTAGAAGCGTACGTCGTGGTGGCTCAACAATTGCGGCTGGGGAAATAGATTTCTCGCTTTTAACTGATGGGCTTGAAGCCGAACGCGAACAAGGAATCACGATTGATGTTGCATACCGTTCAATGACACTTTTAAATGGCAGCAGATTAATCATCGCCGATGCGCCTGGACACGAGCAATACACAAGAAATATGGCTGTTGCTGCTTCGCGGTCAGATGTAGCTTTAGTGCTGTTAGATGCAGCGCGAGGAGTTCGACCACAAACTCTTCGACACCTAACAATCTGCGCACTAATGGGAGTAAGTAGGGTTGCAATTGTTATAAACAAATTGGATATGTTTGATTATTCGAAGGAGAAATTCGCAGAGATTTCTGCACAAATAGCTCCGGCAGTAGCCCGTCTGAACTTAAACGAACATGCAATTATTCCGGTTAGTGCCCTTGTCGGCGATAATGTAGTTTTCAAAGGCGAGAACATGAATTGGTATACCGGGCCGACGCTTCTTGAATATATTCAAAACCAGGATCTTGCTGAAGATTCAATGACTAGCCCCCACTTTGGAATTCAATATATCTCCCGCGTGGATACCTTCCGTGGATTAGCCGGCACCTTAGTAAACGGAAAGTTCAATGTAGGTGATGAAGTCGTTATCTTGCCAAGTAAGAAGCGCGCAACGATTTCAAAGATGGTGACTTTTGATGGTGAGTTAGCAACCGCAGGACATGAGCAGACGTTAAATATTGTTCTCGAACCAGAAGTGGATGCTGCTCGAGGCGATGTCCTTCATCTCGCATCAAATACAAAGCAGCCAGCAGATCGCTTTACAGCAAATATAGTTTGGCTTGGCGAATCCGATCTCATTCACAGCCGTTCATATATTTTAATTTCAGGATCCACATCTACACCCGCAATAGTCACAACCATCAAACATAAAGTTAATATTGAATCCGGAGAGCATGACTCGGCTCGCACTCTAAAAATGAATGAAATTGGAACCGTTGAAATCGCAACTGACTCGCCAATTGCGCTCTCTAACTACAGTGATTCTCGCGAGACCGGAAACTTCATCCTTGTTGATCGCGCTACTTTGAATACCGTTGGCGCCGGAATGATTGTGCACGCGTTGCGCAGATCCGAGAATGTGACAGAGCAGGCCTACGAGATTGATGCCGAGAAACGCGCCGCTCAGAAGGGTCAGGTCGGCAAAGTTCTCTGGTT
>CAMCPZ010000081.1 GCA_945876865.1 Bifidobacterium breve
CGCATCTTGCCGCTGATGTGTGCAAGTACTACGTGTCCGTTTGTTAACGTAACTCGAAACATTGCGTTTGGTAGCGCTTCAGATACGGAGCCTTCGATTTCGATTGCGCCGTCTTTCTTAGCCAAGCAGTACCTACTTCTCTATTTCAAAACATTAACAGGGGTCCGACCATTTCTGGGCAGAGGGTTAGTCTAAGGCGAGAGCCCGAAATCAGGAAATCGGCTCTTATACTCCTAATTACTGTAAAAGGTCCGAGATTTCGAGGTCGAATTTAGCCAATTTCGCGGCTCCACCGTCTATAGCTGTCAGCACAAAGGGCTTTCCATCTGGCAACAGAGCGAAGGAGTGCTCGAAATGCGCACCCCGAGATCCGTCCTGCGAAACAACGGTCCACTCATCAGCCAGGACTTTGGTCTTTGCAGAGCCTCTCGTAATCATCGGTTCAATTGCGAGTGCGATACCAGGCTTTAGTTCGGGCCCCATTCCAGCAGCACCAAAATTTAAGACATGCGGTTCTTGATGCATTTCGGTACCAATTCCATGGCCACCATATTCGCGAAGAATTCCATACTTACCCTGCGAGCGAATGTAATCTTCGATTGCAAAAGAGATATCGGTTAGGTTTGCCCCAACTTTGCCAGCTGCAATCCCCTGCCACATTGACTCTTCGCAGGTATCTAAAAGCTTCTGATCATCAGGGTTCTTGGTTCCTGCGATAACTGAAAGAGCAGCATCTCCATGCCAGCCCTCGATAATTGCACCGAAATCTATAGAAACAATATCGCCATCTTTAATCGGGAGATCATTGGGAATTCCATGAACAATCGCATCATTTACCGAAGCGCAGATAACTGCGGGAAAGCCGTGGTAGTTGAGAAAATTTGATTTAGCGCCATTTGCCGCCAAGTTCTTTATAGCAATGTTGTTTAAATCATTTGTAGTAATACCAGGCGCAATAGCGTTGCGCATCAGTTCTAGAGTCTGGCCAACAACGAGTCCAGCTTTGCGCATCAGTTTTAGCTGATCCAAAGTTTTTATCTGAATTGCCATGTTTTTACTTAAGGGCTGCTATTGCACGTGCTGCAATATCTGAAACTTCGCCCACGGCTGAAATAGTTTTCAATAATCCGGCGCTCTTGTAGTAATTAATGATTGGCTCGGTCTGGTCGGCATAAACTTTAAGTCGATTGGCAATAACACTTTCAGCATCATCAGAACGTTGATACAACTCGCCGCCACAAGAATCACAAACACCAGCAACTTTTGGCGCCTCGAAAATTACATGAGAAGTTCCGCCACAACCTCGGCAAGCTCTGCGCCCAGATAACCGTTTGATAATTTCAGCGTTCTCTAATTTGAATTCGAGCACGGCATCTAGTGGAGTTCCTGAATTCTCTAAATTTTCTTTTAGGAAATCAGCTTGGCCAATATTTCTTGGATATCCATCTAGAAGAAAGCCAGCCTTTGCATCCGCGTGGGTTAAGCGATCCGCGACCATGTCATTAGTAACTGAATCTGGAACTAGATTTCCGGCATCCATAAAAGATTTAGCGTGTAAACCTAATTTGGTTTCACCTTTAATATTTAGGCGAAAAATATCGCCAGTAGAGATATGTGGAATCGAAAAGTGTGATGCGAGATGAACTGCTTGTGTTCCCTTGCCCGCACCTGGTGGACCTACCAGGATTAAGCGCATTACTTAAGGAATCCCTCGTATGAACGTTGTTGTAGCTGTGACTCAATCTGCTTGGCAGTATCAAGACCAACACCAACCACAATCAAGATTGCAGTTCCGCCGAATGGGAAGTTTGCGGTCGCATCGAAAAGAATTAGCGCAATAATCGGAATGATTGCAACGAAAGCTAGATATAGCGAACCTGGAGCTGTAATTCGAGAGAGAACATATTGCAAATATTCTGCGGTTGGACGACCAGCACGAATACCTGGAATGAAGCCACCATACTTCTTCATGTTTTCAGCAACTTCATCAGGATTAAATGTAATTGCGACATAGAAATAGGTGAAGAAAATGATCATTGCAGAGTAACCAATTATGTAAATTGGGTGATCACCAGTAACTAAATTCTGTTGAATCCAAACTGCCCATGCTGAAGTGCTTCCAGAGAAGTTAACAATCAAAGATGGGATATAAAGAAGTGAAGAGGCAAAAATTACTGGGATAACGCCAGCTTGGTTTACCTTAATTGGAATATACGTGCTGGTTCCGCCATATGACTGGCGACCGACTTGGCGCTTTGCGTATTGAACCGGAATGCGCCGCTGCGCTTGTTCTACGAATACAACTGCGGCAACTACAAGAATTCCAACAACTGATACGAATATGAATGCGAACAGCCCCTTCTGAAGTCTGATTGACCAGAGTTGGGATGGGAATGTTGCTGCGATTGATGTGAAGATCAAGATAGACATACCGTTACCGACACCGCGGTCAGTTATTAGCTCACCAAGCCACATGATTACAGCAGTTCCTGCAGTCATAACAAATACCATTGTCATAATTCTTGGCCAGGTTGTGTCCGGAATAATTGGGAAATTACATCCGCTAAACAAACGTCCAGGAGTTCTAGCAACTGCGATCAATCCAGTTGATTGCAGAATAGATAGCCCAATAGTTAAGTAACGTGTGTATTGAGTCAGCTTTGCAGTTCCTGATTGTCCTTCAGCTTTTAAAGTTTCAAAGCGAGGGATTACGACAGTTAGAAGTTGAACAATAATTGAGGCGGTGATGTAAGGCATGATTCCAAGTGCGAAAACTGAGAGCTGTAGTAGCGCTCCGCCAGAGAACAAGTTAATCAGGCCGAAGAGTCCGCCATTATCTGCCTGATTTAAGCAGAGCTGGACATTCTCGTAGGAGACACCTGGTGTTGGAACGGTTGAACCAAAACGAAAGAGAGCCATGATAGCGAGCGTGAAGAAAATCTTTTTACGTAGATCCGGCGTCTTAAACGCCTTACCAAATGCTGAGAGCACGATTTTCTCCTTTTATTCTAACTAGTCTGACTAGCCTAATGGCTCTTTTAAATTTAAAGTTTCTTAGCTGATCCGCCAGCAGCAGCAATCTTTTCAGATGCTGATGATGAGAATGCATGAGCTTCGACAGTGACCTTTACAGAAATTTCGCCGTTGCCAAGAACCTTGACTGGATAGCCATCACGAACAGCGCCCTTTGCAATTAAATCCGCAACAGTGACAGCGCCACCCTTTGGATAAAGTGCATTGATTGTTGAAACGTTTACTGGCTGATATTCAGTGCGCTCTGGGTTTTTGAAACCACGTAACTTTGGAAGACGCATTACGAGAGGTAGTTGACCACCTTCGAAACCTGCGCGAACCTTGTTACGGGCACGAGTTCCCTTACCGCCACGACCTGCAGTCTTTCCCTTTGAAGCTTCTCCGCGACCCTTACGAGTACGTGATTTTTTAGCTC
>CAMCPZ010000082.1 GCA_945876865.1 Bifidobacterium breve
CCCAAGATATTGTTAATGGCGCGCTCGGCTGATGTCCTAGACTTCTCGCATGTCAAAAGTCCTTGCATCGCTGCCGGTCGGCGAAAGAGTTGGAATCGCATTCTCTGGCGGTTTAGATACCTCAGTTGCCGTTGCCTGGATGCGCGAAAAAGGTGCAGTGCCATTTACATATACCGCTGATCTTGGGCAATACGACGAACCAGATATCGAATCCGTGCCAAGCCGAGCAAAAGCTTATGGCGCCGAAGGTTCACGGCTGATTGATTGCAAAGAGGCGCTCGTTGAAGAAGGTTTTGCAGCGATTGCTTGCGGTGCTTTTCATATTCGATCTGGCGGAAAAACTTATTTCAACACAACACCACTTGGCCGTGCAGTAACTGGCACCTTGCTTGTGCGCGCAATGCTTGAAGATAACGTTTCGATTTGGGGCGATGGATCAACATATAAAGGCAATGACATCGAACGTTTTTATCGCTACGGCCTGCTTGCTAATCCAAAGTTAAAGATTTATAAGCCATGGCTCGATACGGATTTTGTAAATGAACTTGGTGGCCGCAAAGAAATGTCGGAATGGCTTTCAACTCGCAAGCTTCCTTATCGCGACAGCGTTGAAAAGGCCTACTCAACCGATGCAAACATTTTGGGCGCAACCCATGAAGCAAAAACTCTTGAGAACTTAGACACCTCACTTGAAATAGTTGATCCAATTATGGGCGTTGCGTTCTGGAAAGAATCGGTAAAGATCGCGACCGAAGATGTGAAAATAGAATTTTCTAAGGGTCGCCCAGTTGCCATCAATGGTGAAAAACTCGGCGCTGTTGCACTTATGCAATTGGCAAATGAAATTGGTGGGCGCCACGGCCTTGGCATGTCAGACCAGATCGAAAATAGAATTATCGAAGCAAAGAGTCGTGGAATTTATGAAGCCCCTGGAATGGCGCTTCTGCATATTGCCTACGAGCGTTTGATTAGTGCAATTCATAACGAAGACACAATTGCGAATTATCATGCCGAAGGACGTCGCCTTGGCCGCTTGCTTTATGAAGGCCGTTGGCTTGATCCACAATCATTAATGCTTCGCGAATCACTTATGCGTTGGGTTGCCTCTGCTGTAACCGGTGAAGTAACAATTCGCCTACGCCGCGGCGATGATTTTTCAATCATTAATTCAACTGGTCCTGGATTTAGTTATCACCCAGATAAGTTATCTATGGAGCGCACTGAAGATGCTGCATTTGGCCCATCGGATCGGATTGGCCAATTAACAATGCGCAATTTAGATATTGAAGACACAAGGGCAAAGTTAGAACTGTATGCAAACCAGGGTCAACTTGGCGATGGCCAATTTAAGTTGATCAAAGAGATAGACAACAAAAAATAGAGGAAACTCAATGAGCAACATCAATGATTCAACAACAAATCAGGTAGAAACTTCGATAGAAGTCCAACTAACAAATCGCAATCGCAAGACGATTTTCTTCCGGGGAATTTTAGTTTTTCCAATGGCAATTTTTATCGGCTCATTTACTCAATCAATGGAGGCAGGTGCCGCATTCGGTGGTTTGCTCTTCGCTCCCGTCCTATTGGCACTTTTAGTTCGTGGTGTTTACCCAAGTTATGTTCTTAGCTTCAACAAATCAATGTTAGAACTAAATGCTCGCATATCAGCCTACGCACTTCTTCTTACAGATGAATATCCTTCAATTGAAGCTAATCCAAATATTAAAGTTGACCTTCCAGATATCGAAGGTGGCGCAAAGTTATCTCGCGTGCTTCCATTAGTTAAATGGATCTTCGCAATTCCATTATTTATCGTTGGAATAATTTATGCAGTGATTGCTCTAGTCCTAACTTTTTTTGCCTGGATCATCACAAGTTCAACCGGAAACTATCCGGAAAGTATTGCCAACTTTGTTCTTGGAACAATTGAATTCTGGAATCGTCTATATGGATACGCAGTTATCTTGGTGACCGACGATTACCCTTCCTTTACTCTCTAAAAACCTTCACTCTCTTTGAAGGCTTCACATCCCTAGCAATCGCAATTATTTATTTGGGATCACGCTCAACTCACCCCAAAATACCCCGGCAAATCGTGTGTAAATCCCTGCTTACTGCTGCGTAGCGATTTACTCTTTTTGTCGAACCTTCCCCTTTCAAAGATGGTCATAGAAACCTCTATGGCTAAGTCATTAGCAATATTCATCATAAGGAATATTCAAATGCATGGGAAGGAAAGTGAATGTCACTTTTATCTTGGAAGCTTCATGGAAATGGCAAAACAGTTAAAGATGGCGATGTTGTAAAGCCTGGCGAACGCCTAGCTTGGCCATTAACAATTGGTATTGGTGTTCAACACATCGCAGCAATGTTCGGTGCAACATTCTTAGTGCCGATTATTACTGGATTTCCACCAAGCACCACCTTGTTTTTCTCTGGCGTTGGAACCTTAATCTTTCTTGCCCTTACTAAGAATAAAGTTCCCAGCTATCTCGGCTCTTCATTTGCATTCCTGGCTCCAATCGCCGCAGCAATGTCGAGCGGTGGAATGGCAGCAGCACTCGGTGGCGTAGTTGCGACTGGTGTGATGCTTGCCGTGGTGGGCCTAATTGTTAATGCTGTTGGAATTGGTTGGATCAACTGGCTCTTGCCACCATTGGTAACCGGTTCGATTGTAATGATTATTGGTTTCAACCTTGCTGGCGCTGCAAACAATAACTTCAAAGAAGCACCTGTAACTGCGATCATAACTCTCGCCGCCATTGCACTGATTGGCGCAGTCGCGAAAGGCTTCCTTGGTCGCATCAGTATCTTTGCTGGAATTGTTGTTGGTTATGCATATGCAGCATTTATTGGCGATATCAACTTCGATGGAGTGCGGGCTGCAAAGTGGATTGCAATGCCAACATTCACAACACCGACATTCGAAACCAATGCAATCTTGTTGTTCGTTCCTGTTGTTTTAGTTCTGATTGCTGAAAACGTCGGACACGTTAAAGCGGTTGCGACAATGACTGGAAAAGATCTTGATAAGCAGATGGGTAATGCGCTATTTGCTGATGGAGTTGCGACAACACTCGCAGGTGCTGGCGGCGGTTCTGGAACTACTACTTATGCCGAAAACATTGGTGTAATGGCAGCTACTCGTATCTATTCAACTGCTGCTTATTGGGTAGCAGGCGTCGGAGCAATTCTGCTCTCACTTTCACCAAAATTTGGCGCAGTTCTTAGTGCTACACCAGCCGG
The DNA here is from genome assembly GCA_945876865.1 of Bifidobacterium breve. Classification (GTDB taxonomy): domain Bacteria; phylum Actinomycetota; class Actinomycetes; order Nanopelagicales; family Nanopelagicaceae; genus AAA044-D11. The sequence goes on from CAMCPZ010000082.1 coordinate 3,247, forward strand.
AGTTCTTGGTGGCGTCGGTGTTGCGCTCTACGGAATGATCGGAATTCT
>CAMCPZ010000083.1 GCA_945876865.1 Bifidobacterium breve
CCACTTGGATTGTTACTGGCTCTGGCCAGATTCGCGCATAATTTCAATTTATTAGTAGGCACTGGCTCACGATAAGGTTCGACCATGGCCGCAATTTCTCGCGATGATGTCGCACACCTTGCAAAGCTGGCCCGAATCGAAATGACGCCGGCCGAACTTGATCACATGGCCAGCGAACTAGAACAAATTCTTGGAGCAGTGAAGCGAGTCCAAGAAGTAGCAACATCAGATATTGCACCGACTTCACACCCACTTTCGATGTCAAATGTTTTTCGTGACGATGTTGTTAAACCAAGCCTTACAAATGAGGAAGCACTTTCTGGCGCACCTGCTAAAGCCGACGAGCGTTTCAAGGTTCCTCAAATTCTTGGTGAAGAATGACAAATATTCATTCAACAGCCGCCGATATGGCTAGCGCACTTGCCGCAAAAGAAATCTCTTCAGTAGAACTTACCCAACAACATTTAGATCGAATCGCTTCGGTCGACGGCAAGATAAACGCATTTCTACATATCGATAACGCTGGCGCTTTAGAACAGGCCGAAGCTATCGATAAGAAGCGAGCAAATGGCGAAAAACTTTCACCGCTAGCAGGAGTCCCAATTGCAGTCAAAGATATTCTGGCGCAAAAAGGAATTCCAACCACTGCTGGTTCAAAGATTCTTGAAGGCTGGCGCCCACCATATGACTCAACTGTTGTTGCAAAGTTAAAAGCGGCAGGCGTTGTAATTCTTGGTAAAACAAATATGGATGAATTTGCAATGGGTTCATCTACTGAAAATTCGGCATATGGCACAACGCAAAATCCTTGGGACTTAACCAGAACACCTGGTGGATCAAGTGGCGGATCAGCAGCTGCAGTTGCCGCATTTGAAGCACCACTTGCAATCGGAACCGATACCGGTGGATCTATCCGCCAACCTGCAGCACTAACTGGAATTGTCGGAGTCAAACCAACTTATGGCGCAGTTTCTCGCTACGGAGTTGTTGCATATTCATCAAGCCTTGACCAAGTAGGACCTTTTGCTAGAACTGTTTTAGATACCGCCCTTCTTCACGAAGCAATTGCTGGACATGATGAACGTGATTCAACAAGTATCAATGCACCAGTTCCACAAGTTGTTGCTGCCGCAAAACGCCTTGATGTTAAGGGAATGAAGATTGGTGTTATCAAAGAGTTAAGCGGTTCAGGTTTCCAGGCCGGAGTAAGTGCGCGCATCGCAGAGTCAATTGAACTTTTAGTTGCAGCTGGGGCCGAAATTGTTGAAGTCTCTTGTCCAAACTTTGAATATGCACTTGCTGCTTATTATTTGATTGCACCATCCGAAGCTTCATCAAACCTAGCTCGCTTTGATTCAATGCGATACGGCCTACGTGTTGGTGATGATGGAAGCAGAGGCGCGGAAGAAGTAATGAGCGCTACTCGTGAAGCTGGTTTTGGCAAGGAAGTTAAGCGCCGAATTATTCTTGGAACATATGCTCTTTCATCTGGTTACTACGATGCATATTACGGATCAGCGCAGAAAGTTCGCACTCTTGTAAAGCAAGATTTTGATAACGCATTTGCTAAAGCAGATGTCTTGATTTCTCCAGTAACCCCAACTACCGCATTTAAAATTGGCGAGAAGAGCAATGATCCGGTTGCAATGTATTTGAGCGATATCGCAACCATCCCAGTAAACATGGCTGGTATTGGTGGCATGAGCCTTCCAGTTGGACTTGCAGATGAAGATGGACTTCCTGTCGGCCTACAAATCATGGCACCAGTTATGCAAGATGATCGTTTTTATCGCGTTGGTGGAACTTTGGAAGCTGCGCTTTTATCTAAGTGGGGCCAGCCAATACTTTCGGAAGCGCCAGATTTAGCGGTGCAAAAATGACACTTGATTACAAAGCTGCAACCGAAAAATATGAGCCAACACTTGGCTTAGAAGTTCACGTTGAATTAAATACAAATTCCAAGATGTTCTGCTCTTGTGCAACTGAATTCGGTGCATCACCAAATACCCAGACCTGCCCAGTTTGCTTGGGACTTCCAGGTGCGCTTCCGGTTGTAAATGGAAAAGCAATCGAGAGCACAATCTTGATTGGCCTTGCACTTAACTGTTCAATCGCGCCATACAGTCGCTTCGCCCGTAAGAATTATTTCTATCCAGATATGCCTAAGAACTTTCAGACATCACAGTATGACGAACCAATCTGTGTCGATGGATATCTAGATGTCGAAATTGAAACTGATGAAGGCCCAAAGGTTTTCCGAGTAGATATTGAACGCGTTCATATGGAGGAGGACACCGGTAAATCACTTCACGTTGGTGGTTCGACTGGTCGAATCCATGGCGCAGAATATTCGCTACTTGATTACAACCGTGCTGGTATTCCATTAGTTGAAATTGTTACCCGCATAATTCCGGGCACTGGAAAGTATGCACCGCAAGTTGCCCGCGCATATGTGACTCAACTTCGTGACATTCTGCGCTCACTAGGTGTCAGCGATGTAAAGATGGAACAAGGATCGCTTCGTTGTGATGCCAACGTCTCACTTGCACCAATCGGTAGCGGATTGCTCGGAACCCGAAGTGAAACTAAGAACGTTAATTCACTACGTTCTGTCGAACGTGCATTGACTGGTGAAATCGAACGTCAAGCTAATCGCCTTGAAGCCGGCGAACGCATTATTCAAGAGACCCGTCACTTCTTAGAAGAGAGTGGACTTACTCGTCCTGGTCGTTCAAAAGAGCAGGCCGAGGATTACCGTTATTTCCCAGAACCAGATTTAGTTCCAGTAACTCCAGGTGCAAAGTGGATTGAAGAACTGCGGGCAAAGTTGCCAGAAAATCCTGCTGATCGCCGCAAGCGTTTACAGAAGGAATGGAACGTTCCGGATTCAGAGATGAATTCGTTAATCAATGCCGAACTTGTTGATGTTGTTGAAGAGACCATCAAACTTGGCGCCGAACCAACACGTGCACGCACTTGGTGGCTTGGCGAGATTTCACGCCTTGCAAACGA